>JBEBHI010000097.1:0-13715 GCA_040080935.1 Terricaulis sp. | reverse complement strand
GAGCCTTGATCGCGGTGCCGAACATCCAAACCTATCGTTGTGTCTCGGCGCATGCGTCCGTCGCGAACGGTGTGGCGCAAGTCGATCCCACGGTGCTGGCGGCGCTCAAGGTCGAGGCCGGGTCTGAAGTTTTGGTCTGGATGGACGATGCGCACTGAACTCTACATTGGCGGCGCTTGGCACAAAGGCCACGGCGAGCTCTTTGCGTCTTACGATCCCGCCACCGGCGATAAAGTCTGGGAAGGCCACGCGGCCAGCGAAGATGATGTCGCCGAAGCGATGGCTGCTGCGCGGCTCGCGTTTCCCGCTTGGTCGCGCCGCGCGCCGGACGAACGCATCGCCATCGCGCGCGCATATGCCAAAGAGATCGAAAAGCGCGCCGACGAGATCGCACGCACGATCAGCCGCGAAATGGGCAAGGTGACGTGGGACTCCAAAGGTGAAATCGCCGCCATGATCGGCAAGATCGAAATCTCGATCCGCGCTCAAGCCGAACGTGCCGGCGCACGCGAAGAGAAGGCCGCGTTTGGCGCGATGACGCTCTCGCACCACGCGCACGGTGTGCTTGGCGTGTTCGGGCCGTTCAATTTTCCGGGGCACCTGCCGAACGGCCATATCGTGCCGGCATTGCTCGCGGGAAATTGCGTGCTGTTCAAGCCAAGTGAAGTCACGCCGGGCGTAGCCGCACTGATGATGGAAGCGTGGGAGGCTGCGGGCTTGCCTGCGGGCGTGCTCAACCTGCTGCAAGGTGCGCGCGAGACGGGCGCAGCGCTGTTGGATTCGCACGGGCTCAACGGCGTGCTGTTCACCGGCTCGGCGCATACTGGCGCGCTGATCCACAAGAAGTTCGCTGGCCGCCCGGACGTGATCCTCGCGCTCGAACTTGGCGGCAACAATCCGTTGATCGTCTGGCCGCCTGTCGACGCGAAGGCGGCCGCCAATCTCATTGTCCATTCGGCGTTCGCTACCAGCGGTCAGCGCTGCTCGTGCGCGCGCCGCCTGATCGTTCCTCAAGGCGCGGAGGGTGATGCGATTATTGCCGCGCTCGCCGAACTGACGCCGCAGATCAGCGTCGGCCCTGCAACACAAACGCCTGAGCCGTTTCTGGGTCCGCTGGTGAACGCGCACTCGGCTGAACGCGCGGTGAGGTTCGAGCAGGGGCTGCTCGCCATGGGCGCCAAAGCCATCGTGTCGGTGAAGCGCGACGGCGCTTTCGTGCATCCGGCGATCATCGATGTCACTGGCCTTACGCCGCCCGACGAGGAATTGTTTGGACCCGTGCTGCAGGTTTCTCGCGCCCCGGATTTTGATCACGCGCTCGATCTTGCGAACGCCACCAAGTTCGGCCTCGCTGGCGGCCTCATCAGCGATGATCCGGCGCTTTGGACTCGCGTGAAGAACGAGATGAGAGTCGGGATTTTGAATTGGAATCGTCCCACGACAGGCGCGTCAGGCGCGATGCCGTTCGGCGGTCCAGGGCTATCGGGATCGCTGCGGCCAAGCGCGTACTACGCCGCCGACTACGTCGCCTATCCCGTCGCGACACAGCTTTCTGAGAAAGCCGCAGCAATCGCAGCACCGGGTTTGCCGCAATGACGGAGCGGGGCGCCGAAGAAATCAACTTCGACGGCCTCATCGGCCCCACGCACAACTACGCAGGCCTCTCCGAAGGTAATCTCGCGTCTGCGCGCAACGCCAACATGACAGCGCGTCCACGCGATGCTGCGCTGCAGGGTTTGGCGAAGATGCAGCGCCTGCGCGCGCTTGGTTTGAGCCAAGGCGTACTGCCGCCGCATGAGCGGCCAAACATCAAATGGCTGCGCTCGCTGGGCTTCACTGGGACAGACGGCGAAGTGTGGGAGCGCGCATGGCGCACTGAGCCCACCATCGCGCGCGCTGCGCTGGCGGCTTCGGCGATGTGGGTGGCGAACGCGGCAACGGTTTCGCCGAGCGCCGATTGTGGCGATGGGCGCCTGCACGCCACCGTTGCCAATCTTCAGACGATGCTTCACCGCATTCTCGAGGGTGAGCAGACCGAGCGGACGCTACGCCGCCTGATGCCAGATGATGCGCGCTTCGCCGTTCATCCCGCATTGCTACCGCATGATGCTCTCTCGGACGAGGGCGCGGCGAACCACATGCGCATGAGCGCAAGCGCCGGCGCGCGTGGCGTTGAGATTTTCGTTTATGGCCGTCGAGCGAGTGAAACCAAGACTGGCTTTCCCGCGCGCCAAACGCTCGAAGCATGCCAAGCCATTGCGCGCAGGCACGCTCTAGACGCCGCGGGCGTGGTGTTCGCCAAGCAAGCGCCCGAAGCGATCAATGCCGGCGCGTTTCACAACGACGTCGTCGCTGTCGCGCACGAGCACGTGCTCTTCCACCACGAAGATGCCTTCGCCGACAAAGGTGCGCTCTACGCCGAAGTCCGCGCCAAAGCCCAAGACTTTGAGCCAGTGTTCGTGGAAGTCCCAACGGCACGCGTTGGCCTGGATGACGCGGTGACGTCCTACCTCTTCAACTCGCAACTGCTGCGCCTACCGGGCGCACCGACGCTTACTCTCATCGCGCCGAGCGAGGTGCGTGAGAACAACAAGACGGCTTCCGTGGTCGAGGAGATGATTGCGGCGCCGGACGCGGCGATCGGTCGGGTGGAATACGTCGAAGTCCGCGAGAGCATGCGCAACGGTGGCGGCCCGGCCTGCTTACGTTTGCGCATCGTCATGACGCCGCAAGAGCGTGCGGCTGCGGCGCAAGGGTTTTTCCTGGACGATGCGCTGGCGGCGAAACTCGAAGCCTGGATCACGACGCACCATCGCGAAGAGCTTGCGCCGGACGATCTCGGCGATCCCGCGCTCGTCGGCGAGACGCAAACCGCGCTCGATGAACTCACGCGCATCCTGCCGCTTGGCAGCGACTTTTACCCGTTTCAGCGGGGATAAGCGAGGTGTCCGACAACTTGGCGGACGGCTTGGATGAACTACGCAAGCACCTGGATTTAAAGACGATCATGTCTCTGATCGAGTCGACCGCGCGTTGGGTTGACCCGGCGACGTTCAAATTATTGCCGATTTGGTACCCCGAATACGCACGCCGGGCGCAGCTCTACAACGCCAATTGGACTGTCGCGCGAATGCTGAAAGCCAGCACGCTCAAATTTGAGGGCAACACGCAGGCGAACAAAGCGCTGACGCAGGCGCTAGGTTTGCGCTCGCGTTCCAATTGGACGTGTTGCCATATCTGGGGTGTCGATGACCCGACCTATCAGCGTTCGAATGACGTCGTGCAGGATCACAGGTTCTTTTCGTGCGTCGCCAACATGGTGTTATTGCCGATGCCGCTAAAGGCATTCACTGACGCAATGCCGGACGTGAAGGCTATGCTCCGGATTTGCGCGAGAAACACATATGGCTGGCACTGCGATCACGAGAGCGTGGCAGAAGCGGTAGACCTAATTGATCGCTGGAATGAATGGGACGCTTACCCACAAAGCTGGCCACGTGCGCCGGGCAAGGGCGCGCCCAAAGGAGTGCGTCCGCTCAACGCCAAGATCAAAGCAAACTCTAAGCGCCGCCTCCAGGCTATCGGGCACGATCTCGTCCACGCGGGTCCGTACTATCCGCGCGAGGCGGTTCGAGCGTCGCTCGAATATTGGGGCGTTGCGGTCTGAAACGGAAATCGGCGGCCGCATTTCTGCGACCGCCGCTCGTCCTGCTACTCAGCCTCGGCGCTTAGTTCAGCGCTTCCGGGCGGAGTTTGTATTCGCCGTCGTCTGTCTCATCGAACAGCAGATCGATTGACGGGTGTTCGACGGGTTCGCCGCTGTCGTCAGGGACAAGATTTTGCTCGCTGACATAGGCGACGTAGTGGCTGTCAGAATTCTCTGCGAAGAGGTGATAGAAGGGTTGCTTCGGATCCGGACGTACGGGCTCCGGGATCGCTTGCATCCATTCCTCGGTGTTCGCGAACTCCGGGTCGACGTCGAATACGACGCCGCGGAACGGAAACAGCTTGTGCTTCACAACTTGGCCGATGGAGAATTTGGCTTCCTGCATTTTCTCCTCCTCTTCCTCCTTCTTTCCTCTCGCTGAGGTAAGGTATGTAGCGATAACGCCGGTCACAAGGATTGGTCGCACGACCCGCCCATGTGGACACGAATATGTGTCTTACGGACCGCGCTTTCGCCCGAAGAGGGCTAAATCCGGGCGAATCGAGGCTGCACGAGCGGCGCAAAATCGCTAGCATCGCGGCGAACTGGCAATTTCGCAGAGCGGCGACGCACTGCTGGATGAATCGAAAATGAACCATGATGGGCGGACGCCCGCGTCGCGAGGCGACGCGCGTCCCGGCCCGCGACAGCGACCGCCGACGTTCGCGGCGCTGGACCTGGGCACTAACAATTGTCGCCTGTTGATGGCGCAGCGGAACGCCGACGGCGGCTTGAAGGTTGTCGACGGTTTTTCCCGCATCGTGCGCTTGGGCGAAGGCCTCGCGCACACTGGCCGCTTGAGTGAAGGCGCGATGGGGCGTGCGTATCAGGCGCTAGCCGCCTGTGCGCAACGCATCGAGGCGCGTGAGCCGATTGCAGTTGGATGTGTCGCCACACAAGCGTGCCGCGCGGCCTCGAACGGTCAGATGTTTCTTAATCGCGTCGAAAAAGATCTCGGCCTGAAGTTCGATATTATCACCGCAGAAGACGAAGCGCGGCTTTCGGTTTTGGGTTGCGCCAGCCTTTTCGAGCGCGAGGCCGAGCACGCTATGATCGTCGATATCGGCGGTGGCTCGACCGAGATTTCTTGGATCTCGCCGAGCGCGGTCCTGGACGCTGGTCTCAACCCGCCGATCATCTCCTGGGGCACATGCCCCATTGGCGTCGTCACGCTGGCCGAGGACGATGTCGAACCGGAGGGCGACGCCAAGTATGCGTGGTACGAAGCCCTGGTGAGCCGCATCGCCGAGACGATTGCGGAGGTTGGTGAAGCGCAACATCTGCGCGACAGCTTCTCGCAGGGCCACGGCCACATCATCGGCACGTCCGGCACGGTGACCTCGCTTGCCGGCGTCTTCCTGGACTTGCCGCGCTACAACCGTGCGCGCGTGGACGGCATGTGGTTCGACGTGAGCGATTGCCGCGCCACCATCGCCAAGCTCCTTTCGCAAACCCGCGAGCAACGCGCCGACAATGCCTGCATCGGCAAGGACCGCGCCGACCTCGTCGTCATCGGCGGCGCCATTCTGGACGCGGTGCTTCGTGTGTGGCCGGCCGATCGCATTCGTGTCGCCGATCGTGGCTTGCGTGAAGGCGTGCTGATGCGTCTGATGGCTCAGCATGAGGCGCGGTCATGAGCGACGAACCCCCTGAAGCCCCGAAGCGCCGCTGGACCGGTAAGCCCAAAAGCGGCGCTGGCGGCGAACGCAAGCTGTTCACGCGCGTGAAGAACAAGAAGCTCGACGAAAGCTCGCGCAATTGGATGAAGCGGCATTTGAACGATCCGTACGTCGCCAAAGCGCGCGCGGACGGCTATCGCGCACGCGCGGCTTACAAGCTGATTGAACTGAACGATGAGTTTCATTTCCTCAATCGCGGCATGCGCGTGATCGATCTCGGCGCTGCGCCAGGGGGTTGGGCACAAGTCGCAGTGCAACGCGGCGCCAGCGCTGTGGTCGGCGTAGATCTGCTGCCGATCGAGCCTCTGACGGGCGCGACGTTCTTTGAACTCGATCTGCTCGATGAGGAGACGCCTGCGGTGCTGATGGCCGCGTTGGGCGGCGCACCGGACCTCGTGCTCTCCGACATGGCCGCCAACACCACCGGTCACGCACGCACCGATCAAATTCGCACCGGCGCGCTCGCCGATGCCGCCGCCGATTTCGCGATCGAACACCTCGCGCCCGGCGGTACGTTCGTGACCAAGGCGTTCCAAGGCGGGCTCGACAACACGCTGCTGACACGCCTGAAGCAGAACTTCGCGACCGTGAAACACGCCAAGCCGAAAGCGAGCCGGGCGGAGAGTTCGGAAGTTTATGTCGTGGCGATGGGCCGCAAAACCTAACTCAGCGAATAGCGCACGATCGTTTTGATCGGGTCGGGGCCGTCGCCCCATTCGTAGGTCTCCCAAGAGAAGCCTCCTATGGCGTGGCCGTTGGCGGCGCACCATTGGTGGATGCCCATGTGGGTTTGCGGCAGGCCGTTGAGCGGGCCGAGATGGATCGATGTTGCGACCCGGCCGCCTGGTGTCGTGACGCACTTGACTGAGCCGCTATCCGCGAACGCCTGGCTGACTTCGATACCGAAATCGATATCCATCGCAGACTGACGGTGGCCAGGGTGATGGTAGAGAAACACCTGCCGGCCGGCTGCCAACTCTGGATGATCGGCGAGGAAGGCTTTGACCTGGTAAATGGCCGGCTCCCAGGCGTTCGGGATGTCTTTGATCTCAACGTTGGCGCGTACTGCGGCAAGGACCTGAGGCTCGACTGTTTCGAGGGCGACTTCCGGCATGGGATGGCTCCTATCAGTGGGGCACTCTGGACAAGTCCGGCTCGAATCTCTACCAGCCGAACATGGAAATCCGTGAAGCTTTGACCTTTGACGACGTGCTCCTTGAACCGGGCCCGTCGGATGTGCTGCCGGCTGACGTGAACACCGCGACCCGGCTGACGCGCGGCATCACCCTCAACATCCCGCTTATCTCCGCCGCCATGGATACGGTGACGGAAGCACGCCTCGCCATCGCTATGGCGCAAGCCGGCGGCCTCGGGGTCATTCACCGCAACATGACGCCGGCCGAACAGGCTGACCAAGTGAAAATGGTCAAGAAGTTCGAGAGCGGCATGGTGATCGATCCGATCACCATCCATCCCGATCAGACGGTCGGCGAAATCGTGCTGATCAAGGAAGCGCGGAGGATTTCGGGCTTTCCGGTTGTCGATCGCGGCAGCGGCAAACTCGTCGGCATTCTCACCAATCGCGACATGCGCTTCTCCGACATGAACGAGCGCGTCGCCGATTTGATGACGAAGGACAACCTCATCACGGTGCTCGACGGCGTGAATGAGGGTGAGGCCAAGAAGCTCCTCCACAAACATCGCATCGAGCGTGTGATTGTGGTCGACGGCGCCAACAAGGTGACTGGCCTCATCACCGTGAAGGACTTCGAAAAGGCGCAGGCGTTCCCGAACCGCGCCAAGGATGAGCGCGGGCGTTTGCTGGTCGGTGCGGCCTCGACGATTGGCGATGCAGGTTACGAGCGCTCGATGGCGCTGATTGAAGCTGGCGTTGATGTCGTTGTGATTGATACCGCGCACGGCCATTCAAGCTCGGTGCTGGCGGCAGTGAGCCGCGTGAAGCGCGAATCCAACAAGACACAGATCATTGCCGGCAATGTTGCGACGGCCGACGGCGCGAAGGCGCTGATTGATGCGGGCGCGGATTCTGTGAAGGTGGGCATTGGGCCAGGCTCGATCTGCACGACGCGGATCGTTGCCGGCGTTGGCGTGCCGCAACTCACGGCGGTGATGGACGCGGCGAGCGCTGCGCGCAGAGCTGATGTGCCGGTGATCGCTGATGGCGGCATCAAGTTCTCGGGCGATCTCGCTAAGGCGCTGGCTGGTGGCGCTGAAGTGGCGATGATCGGCTCGCTGCTCGCCGGCTCGGAAGAGGCGCCTGGCGAAGTGATGCTCTATCAAGGGCGCTCTTATAAGAGCTATCGCGGCATGGGCTCGCTCGGTGCGATGGCGCGTGGCTCGGCTGATCGCTACTTCCAAAAGGAAGTCACCGACCAGATGAAGCTGGTGCCGGAAGGCATCGAAGGGCGCGTGCCGTTCAAAGGCCCGGTGGCGAATATCATTCACCAGCTGATCGGCGGTTTGCGTGCCTCAATGGGCTACGTTGGCGCCGCGAACTTGAAAGAGATGCGCGAGAAGGCGCGGTTCGTGAAGATCACTAGCGCTGGCCTGCGTGAGAGCCACGTGCACGACGTTTCGATCACGCGCGAAGCGCCGAACTATCCGCTCGGAGGCTAGGCGATGGAGAAGGGCCAATTCATCCGCATTACGCCCTTCATCCACGTGCCTGACATCGCGGCGGCCGTCGCTTTCTTTGAAAGCCTTGGCTTCACCGCGTACTTCAGGTTCGACGATTACGCTTACGTTCAGCGCGAAACCGCTGGCGTGCGCTTGCTGCAAAATCGCGGCGACGACGGCGCGCCGCCCGGGAACCGGCGCTTTGCCTATTATATCGACGTCGAGGACATCGAGGCGCTGTACCAAGAGCTGAAGCCGGTGCTCAATAAGATGCCGCCTGCGGACGTGCATGGCCCGGCTGACAAGCCATATGGCCAGCGTGAGTTGTGCGTGCTTGCGCCCGACGGCAATTTACTCGTATTCGGCCAGACCATCGGAGGCTGAGCCCTCCGCAACATCCTTTTGTGGGGACCTCCCAATGCGCAACGGCGCCCGCCAGCAGGCGGCAATCGAGATTCTGACTTCGCTCGAAACCCAACGACAGCCCGCGGCTGACGCCGTGAAGGCGTGGATGCTGACGCACCGCTTCGCCGGCTCGAAAGATCGCGCCGAGATCGGCGATCTGGTTTTTGGCGCGCTGCGGTGGAAGCAGTCGAGTGCGTGGCGGATAGGTGAGGACACGCCGCGTGCTTGGGTGTGGGGGGCGCTACGCTGGGGTTTTGGGCAGAGTGCGGAATGGATCGAGCAGAGCTTGGTCGATGATCCGCACGCGCCGTCGCCGATGACGGACGCGGAGCGGGCGGCGCTGAACGGCGACAACATTGCTGAGGCGCCGGCGCATGTGCGCGGTGATTTTCCGGAATGGCTCTCGAGCAGTCTTGAGCGCGCGTTCGGTGACGACGCGGCGAAAGAAGGCGCAGCGCTTGCTGCGCCAGCGCCGCTCGATCTGCGCGCAAACACGTTGAAGTCTGATCGCGAGAAGCTGATCGCGGCGTTGGCGGAGAGTCCGAAATTGAAGGGCCCGCCGGATGGAACGCCGCATGCGCCAGATGGCGTGCGCATTCCGTGGTCGTTGGGGCGGACGTTTCCTTGGGCGACGGAGCAGGCGTTCGTCAAAGGCTGGTTCGAGGTGCAGGACGAGGGGTCGCAAATCGCGGCGCGGATTTCAGGTGCGCAGCCGGGGATGCAGGTTGCCGATGTTTGCGCAGGCGCTGGCGGCAAGACGTTAGCGCTGGCGGCGTTGATGGAAAACAAGGGCCAGATCTTTGCGCATGACATCGAGGGCCGCCGCCTTGCGCCGATGAAAGAGCGGCTCGATCGCGCCGGCGTGCGTAACGTGCAGATCAGGACGCCGATGCGGACGAAGGACGCGTTGGCGGATTTGCGGGACAAGATGGATGTCGTGTTCGTCGATGCGCCTTGTTCGGGGTCGGGGACGTGGCGGCGTAGTCCGGATTCGAAATGGCGTTTGCGGCCGAACGCTTTGGCGAAGCGATTGGAAGAGCAGCAGCAGGCTTTGGCGCTGGCTGCGCCGCTGGTGAAGAGCGGGGGCCGGCTGGTTTACGTCACTTGTTCGGTGTTGCCGGAGGAGAATGAGGACGCGGTTGCTTCATTCCTTGGATCATACACCGACTTTACGCCTGTCGGATTGGAGCTCGCGGGTTTGCCCGCGTACGAGCGTCTGATCGGTGTGCAGATGACGCCGCTCAAAACCGGCTGCGACGGCTTTTACGTCGCGGTGCTGCAGCGAAGCTAAACTTCGATATCGACGTGCTGGCCGCGATGGTCGGTGCGCTCGGGATCGTTGCGCCGTTGCTCGGGTAGGGCGCGCTTTTTGTGCATGATGGCGTTGGGATCGACGCGCAGCTTTTCGCGCACAAGATCGCGATGCGTGACCGCCGCGCCGTACTCAACGGGTGCGCGCTGCGTTTGGTCCTGCGTCGTATTAGGCGCAGGCACCGCGGGGATCGGTGAGAGCGTCGTCATGTGGCGCATCGTGTCACATCGCGGTTAGCGTGCCGTTCGGTTGTGTTGCTAATCTTCGCTAAGCCTAACGAGCGCGAAACCATATGAAGCGGCTCAGTATCGCCATTGCTGGATGCGGTGTTGCGGGTCTCGCGTGCGCGACATTGCTGCGCCGCCAGGGCGCGAATGTCGTGCTTTTCGACAAGCTTGAAACGCCGCAACCATTGGGCTCGGGCATCATTCTGCAGCCTGTTGGCTTGCGCGTGCTCGATGAGATTGGCGCGGGCGAAGCAATCCGTGCGTTGGGCGCGCCGATCAAGCGCTTGTTTGGCAAGGCGGAGCCGCGCGGGAATGTCGTGCTCGATGTGCGCTATGCGGCGCGCGGCAGGGATGCGCCGTGTGGCTTGGGCGTGCATCGTGGGGCGCTGTTTCAGGTTTTGTATGACGCGGCGCTTAGCGCCGGCGCGGAGATTGAGAGTGGGCGCGATGTGATCGCGGTGCGTGACCGGCGCTTGGTGTTTGCCGATGGCGTCAGTGCGTCGTTTGATTTGGTGATCGATGCGCTTGGAATGCGGTCGCCGCTTTCGGGTGGCGCGCCGCAGCCGCTGCCGTTCGGCGCGCTGTGGGCGAGTTTGGATTGGGCCGGCGGCTTTGATGAGACGGCGCTGGAGCAGAGATATCGCCAGGCGCGGAAGATGGTTGGGGTTTTGCCGATCGGGAAAGGACCGCCGGCTTCCAGCCGGCATGCCGGCAAGATGCCGGCGGTCCAAATGTGCGCGTTCTTCTGGAGCTTGAAGCACAGCGATCGCGCGGCATGGCAAGCTGCGCCGCTTGAAGCGTGGAAGGACGAGGTGCGTGCGCTTTGGCCGGAGACCGCGCCGTTGCTGGCGCAGATTGCACGACACGAGGATCTGGTGTTTGCGACCTATGCGCACCGCACGATCAGCGATCCAGTGTCGCGTGAGTGCGTGCATGTCGGTGATAGCTGGCATTGCGCCAGCCCGCAGCTTGGGCAGGGCGCGAACATGGCTTTGCTGGATGCGTTGGCTTTGGCGCGCGCGTTGGAGACGCAAGATAATCTCGATGCGGCGCTTGGCGAATATGCGCGCATGCGCGCGTTGCATATCAAGCTCTATCAGCTGGCGTCCTGGATGTTCACGCCGGCCTATCAATCCGACAGCGACGCGTTTGCATTCGTGCGTGACTGGATCATGTCGCCGCTCTCGCGCGCGCCGCTTGCGCCGAGTGTGCTTGCGGCGCTCGTTGCGGGTGAGATTGGCGCGCCACTGCGCACGATCGATGTTGGGACGCTACGCACCCAATCGCGACCCTCGCGCTCGCCTGGCTCGGCTAGCCGATGAGCCTCCCGCGCGAGGGATGTGCGGATTCTCACTCAGGTTTGGAGGTGTGGGATAGATTTGGCGCGGAGCGTTTCTGGCGTTGGGAATTTGGGGCGGAAGGTGTGGGATAGATTAGAGTTCTGGCTCAGCGGAATGCGCGGCAAGCAACCGCGCCGTCTGCCCGACGCCTGCCCAATAATCGTCTCGGACATCCGCAAAGGAAAATGCGCTCAAGATGGCCGGAAGTTCGCAGTCTTCAACGATCACCGGAACGACGACGAACGTAGGATCTGCGAGGCTCTTTGTCACTCCGGTTGTCCATTCGAGGCGCACTGCTTTCGACGATAGCGAAGATCGAGAAATGACGACGACCATCGCGTTGGCGTCTTCAATCCCTGCATTCATCTGCGCAATGAAGGGTGCTCCTCCAGTGGAATCCGCTTCGTAAAACCAGGCCTCGTGTCCAAGTTCGCACAGGTCTAGGCAAATGGATTTGGCAATCGTTCGGTCAGCGCTGCAGAAGGCGAAGAAGAGGTTCTTCTTGTTCAGGCTTGGCGTCAGGTGGCTCAGATGGCGCTGGTGCAGCGTGTCCAGAATCAAGAGCTTCTCGTAGAGCAGCGACACGTGCTCTTCGTTTGGCTCGTGCGATTGCATGAAGGTCGCGCCCGAGATTTCATCATTCCGACGCAACAGGTCTTGCATGGTCGCGGGACGAAGAGATTTCGGGCCGATGGTGTAGTAGCCGATGCTTCGAGTAATCGTTCCGAAATAAACTACCGCGCTTCGGTTCTCAAAATCATCGAGTGTGCCGATGCGACCCTTATGTGGGCCGCGCGTGATGAAGACGATATCTCCTTCCTCGGCAGTAAGTGACAAGGTCCTGATCGTTGGAGGGACAAAGTCGTCTGACACCCGGCTAGTTGGGTGAGGTGTGCTGCACGATTGCGGCCCGTTCCTGCACTGGTGCGGCAGCCGTGGCGGTATCGGTGCCACCAGAGTAAATGAGTTGCATGAACAGTGCGAAGACGCTGGTCAGCACAGTGAGCCAAGCGGTTGTACGCACATTAGTGTCTGGGTGCTTATAGAGAAGAAAGTGCGGGTCGATCGGGAAATGAAATTTGACCGCGAGTCCGAGTGCCCGCGGCTCTCGGACTTCAGAGTTGCCCATTTTTGCTATCATCTGTCCGATCCCGCCTTTTTGAAGCGTGTGATAGCGCGTGACTTCCTTCTCCATGATGGGCGCGATTTTTCCGAGTTCGATGTAGTCCACCCGACTCCCCGCCATCGTTACGATCGTGACGCCATCTTGATCTTGGAAGAGTTCCTCCTCTTCCGGTGTGTATTGATGGTCGCCTTCGTGCCCGACGGCCAAAGCGCTGGAGTTGGCAATTTTCTTGACGTGAAAGCGAACGCGATAGGTCTCGATCTTCTTGCTCCGAATTCGTCCGGTCGCGTCGCGGTATCGAAAGTAGAAGAGCACGTTGGAGAACGTGTCGTTCATCGTAAGCGGCACGAGGTACTGCGGTAGATGGCAGACCTGATCTTTCTCCTTGCGGAGTCGGCGGCGAGCTTCAAGGGCGGTTCGTTGGTCGCTGGGCAGTGAGGCGCCTTTGGCAGACGGCGCCAAGATGATGCGGTGGAGCTTGTTTTGAATCTCGCCGCGATACACGTCGCCAACGATCATTAGGATGATCAAGACGAAGACGACCAGGATGAGGGCCTTTACCAAGTCTCGCAGCGATGGATGAATGCCCAGCCAAGCTAGGAAGCCGAGGACTGCACTGAGAACGGCCTCGCTCGTAGTCGCGATCGAATCCATCGCATTTCCCCCGGATTTTATCCTGCTTGGGAAACATTAACCATCCGAAACAAATGGTGGCAACCGGTTCCACGTGTGCGGTTACGCACTCCGCTTTGCGTCGAGCCGGCTCCAGATGCGGTCGTGGATCAAGAACGCCACGGTTTGGACGGCGGGTTCGATGAGGCCGATTGCTAGGGCGGCGCGCCAGTCGCGAGTGATCGTGTAGGTGACGGCGATCGCGACCGAGAAGTGCATCAGGGAATAGGTGCCGGTCTTTAGGGCGAGACGCACTTGAGCAAGATATGACTGTTGCGAACGAATCGCAAGTGGGTTGACTTGCTGGGCCGGTGCTTGTCGAAGGTCCGGAGCATGGCTTTGCCGCCCTTCGACGGCCTCAGGGCTCGGGTGAGGGAAGTGTTGCGTGTTTCGCTTGCGGCTTATGCATTCCTGCGAATTGACGCTTGCCGCGACGCACTCCATTTCAGGCCATGGCGCAGAACAAAGAGACACAAGCGGCTCCTGAGCACATCACGGACTCCGCTGCTCATCACGAACACGCTCTCATCATCGATTTCGGCAGTCAGGTAACGCAGCTCATCGCGCGGCGCGTGCGTGAGAATGGCGTCTATTGCGAAATCCATCCGTTC
>JBEBHI010000096.1:0-13746 GCA_040080935.1 Terricaulis sp. | reverse complement strand
TGCGCCGTTGCGGTTGCCGTTTTGAACGGCGCCGGCGGCGTTCGAGTAACCCGATTGATTCACGACGGTGCGGTTTTGCGCGTAAGCAGCTGGCGCGCCTATGCTGGCGAGAAGAGCGGCGGCGGCGACTGCGGTCAAAAGACGTTTCATAACTTAAGCTCCCGGTCCAAGTGACAGCGGTCCCTCGCCAACGCTTGAACAGTTGCGACAATGGCGTGCGTCACCTGAGCGGCGTTTGAACGGGAAGCTCAGTGTGCGCTTTCTGCAGATGCCTGGATGCTGACGTGCAGGCATGGGCCGCTGAACGGCGGCTGAATCCCGTTGCATCCAAGCGGGAAGGTGTGTGCATCTCGACTGCAAGGCCCGCTCGGAGGGCCGGAGGACGGGGATGACGTCGCTTGAGTTAAAGGGCGTGGGCAAAGCCTACGGCCGCAAACGCGTGCTTCAGGATATTTCGCTGACGTTCGAGCCGGGGCTGACGCTGCTGGTCGGGCCGAGCGGCGCAGGCAAGTCAACGCTGCTGCGTTTGATCGCGACGGCGGAGCGTCCGAACAGCGGCTCGATTTTATGGGACGGGCGCGGCGGACGCGGTGCGTTGCGCAAAACGTTGGGCTACGCGCCGCAAGCGGTAGATTTGCCGGAAGATCTAACGGCGCGCGAGTTCGCGATGCATATCGCGGCGCTGAAGGGTTTGAATCTCGGGCAGGCGGACAAGCAGTTCGGCGCCATCACCGATGCGATCGGCTTACATGCCGACATCAACAATCGGATTGCGAGCTTTTCCGGTGGCATGCGCCGGCGTTTGATTTTTGCGCAGGCTCTGTTGGGTGAGCCGAAACTCTTGGCGCTTGATGAACCAACTGCGGAGTTGGACGGCGAAACTGCGCGCAAGCTGGGCGCACTGATTGTCGAGCGCGCTCGCGCCGGAGCGATCGTGGTGATGACGACGCACTTGGCCGACGAACTGGCGCCAAGTGCACGAGCAGTGTTGCGGGTTGAGGCCGGTAAGGTTGCGCCGGCGCCTGCCGCGCGCGTGCCGGAGGGTGCGGTTTGAACGCCGCAGTCATCTCCGCCTCGTCGTTGACGACATCGCTGCTGCGCTATGGGCGCAGCCGGGCGCTTTGGTTGATGGTGCTCGTGGCGCCGCTGGGTGCGCGGTACATGCTGCCGTTCGAGGATGGCGGCGGCGTCCGCATCGCCGTTGGCGACGCGCTGCCGCTGATGACGTCGCCGTTTCTGGGTGTTTCGCTCGGGATTGTCGTGTCGACATTGGTGCTCCCGATTGCGTGGCTCTACCTGCGTTCCAACACAACGCGGCGCCAGCCGTGGCAAGTTGAAGAAGTGACGATCGGCTCGCGGATTGCGATGGCGTTGGGGCGGTTCGTGGCCGATGCGGCGGTGTTGCTGGCCGTGCTCGCGGCGCTCAATCTAGCGGGCATTTATCTCGCGACGTTCATGCTGCGGGGCGACGCGCTCAATATCGCCGAGATCAGCTTCGCGTTGTGGGTGGTGGCTGCGCCGGCGCTCGTTGGTGTCGCGGCGTTGCGCATCTTGTTCGACGCACGGCCGCTGTTGCGATCCGGCTTTGGTGATTTCGGCTATTTCTGCACGTGGATGGGCTCGATGATCGCGCCGATCGTGACGTCCAACTCGACGCCGAGTTTCGCCTCCAACATGCATGACTTCGCGGGCTTTGTGACACCGCTCACTTACGCCGCGCCTGGAGATGCGAACGACTTCTCCATCGGCGGAGGCTTTCTGGCGACGGGAACGATCGATCTCGACGTGATGGCGGGGCTGATGTCGCCAGGCTACTTGGAATCGCGTCTGGCTTGGATCGGCGTTGCGGTGGCTTTGGTGGTGCTCGCGGGGGTGATCTACGCGCCGCACAAGGCGAAGAAGAAGGCCGTGCTGGCAGGGCGCTTGGGTGCGTTGCTGAACGCAGGCCCGCCACCGCGCGTGGTCGCCAATGCGCCGGCGGCGAAACGCGCTTTGGCTGATGCGTTTGGCTTGGTTGCTTCCGAGTTTCGATTGATCGGCTCGGGCCGCGTGTTCTTGATCTTGGCGGCAGCCGTCGCTGTGATCTCGGCGTTTGGCGATTTCCGGCACGTTGGAAGTCCGGCGGCGTTGCTGTTGCTGTTGTTTGCGCTGTCGGCGCATGCGGGGCGCACGGAGGCGCGCGGGCTGGTGGCGCTGACGAAAGTTGCGCCGTTCGCACCGATGGCGCGGCGCGTGGCGTTTGTGATCGCTGGGGCGCTGTGGACGACGTTGCTGGCCTTGCCGGCGGCTGCGCCTGCTGTCGCATTGGATGTGCTGCCCTTGGCGGCTGCGTCCGGCGCGATTGCGGCCACGGTGGCGATCGTGTTGTCGACGCTGACCGGCTCGTCGTTTGCGGCGCGGCTGGTGTTGCTGGTGCTTTGGTACGGTTACGCGTCGATGTGAGTTGTGGCGGCGCGGGGGCGTCGTTATCTCGGCTCTATGAAAGAGGCACGATGTGGCTGCGGCGCTTTGCGCGTGCAGGTCGAGGGTGAGCGCGAGGCTGTGGTGGCGTGCGCGTGCGCCGATTGCAGGCGCAGGAGCGGCGGGCCGTTCGGGATGGGCGTCTATTATCGGCGCGAACAACTGACGTTCATCGGCGAGGCGCGCGAATACACGCGGCCAACGGAAAGCGGCAACACGTTTTCGAATTGCTTCTGCCCAGTTTGCGCGACGAGCCTCTATTGGTACGGCTCACGCGATCCCAGCCGCATTGGCGTGGCGGTCGGATGCTTCGATGCAAGCGAGCAGTTTGCGCCGGATCGGTCTGTGTATGACTGCAACAAACAGGACTGGGTGCAGTACGGCGATGTGCCGGGATTTGAACGCGGGCGGGATAGTAAGCGGACGCGTTAGTGCGTGGCGTCGTGCTTCGACAAGCTCAGCATGACGCCAATTCGAGGACCGGTGTGCAAAGTAGCGTCATCCTGAGCTTGTCGAAGGGCGGCGCTACGTGACGACCGAAGATGCCGGCGAGACGCCGGCGGTCCACATTGTTCCGCACTAGCCGCCGCTGGCTTCGCCGGTTGCGCCGGTTGCGCCGCAAGCGGCGCATTTGCCGGTCTGCTCCACGGTGAAGTGGCCGCAGGCGCTGCAGGGGTCGTTGCGATAGCCGGTGGCTGCGGGTTTTGGCGCAGGCGCGGCTTCTTTGCGGTCGCGGATGTTTTCGACGACGGAGCGCGGACGAAGCATCACCAGATTGTCCGGAGAGGCGCCGCGGGCGAAGCCGCGTGAGATGAGGCGAGCCGCGCTTTCGGCATCGGTCGCCCGTTTGCTCAAACCATCGCCGCGCGCGTCGAACGGATCGACCTGCGCCAGATCGGTGCGGCCGAGATAGGACACGGCGAGCTCGCGGAAGATGTAGTCGAGGATCGAGGTGGCGTGACGGATGGTTTCGTTGCCTTTGACTTCGCCCGCCGGTTCGAAGCGGGTGAAGAGGAAGGCGTCGACGTATTCTTCGAGCGGCACGCCGTATTGCAGGCCGATCGAGATTGAGATCGCGAAATTGTTCATCAGCGAGCGGAAGGCAGCGCCTTCCTTGTGCAGGTCGATGAAGATTTCGCCGAGTTCGCCGTCATCGTACTCGCCGGTGTGCAGATAGACTTTGTGACCGCCGACGATGGATTTCTGGATGTAGCCCTTACGACGCTCCGGCAAACGGCGGCGCTCGTGATGAGCCGGCGCTTCTTGCACCGGTGATGTAGCGGCGGCTGGGATTGGCGTTGGCGCAGGCGTTGCTTCTTGCTCCTCCTCAATTGGCGAGAGATTGAGCGTGATCGCCGGCGCTTCGGCGCTGATGTTGACGAGCGCGATGCCAGCAGCCTGCGCCGCGTCGAGCAGAGACGAGCGCTGAGCGGCGTTCGTCAAATCGAGCGAGATATCGAGCGCCGTGTTGGCGAACGGCGCGAGCGCCGCCGCCATGGCGATTTGTGGGCCGGCGCCGACGTCGCGTGCGAAAATGGCGGCGTGCGCCGGCTTCAGGCCCGGTGCGCCAATGAGATCGGTGGCGCCGAGGCAATAGGCTTCCGCTTGTGCGATCTCGTCTTCGCTGAACCCAAGCGTCATCAGAAGGTCGCCGCGTTTGCCGGCGGCGACGTCCGGCGGCAGCTTCAGCACTTCTTCGCAAAGCTCCGGACCGATAACCAGCGGATGCACGACAGCGCGGATATTGAACGCATCGGCAGCGGCGTCTTGGATCGCATCGAGCGCCGGCTCGGTGAGGCCGAGCTTTTCGAGACGCTCCAGGCTGACGCCCGGTGCGCCGCGCAAGGTCCGCCGGCCCTCAATGTGCTGTGCGATGGCGGCGATCTCTTCGCCGTCGTAGCCGAGTGCGGCGAGCGCGTTGCGTACATCGTCGCTGAGCAAGCGGCCGAAGCCTCCGTCATCACGTTGGCCGTAAATCGCGATGTTGTGCGCCGGTGCGAGGCCGGGCGCATTGGCCCCGATCGCGCGCGCCGAGGCGGCATCGTTGGCGAAGGCGATGGAGATGGCGCAGCGCAGGCCAGCATTCTTCGGCCCCGGCAACGCGGCGTAGATCGATTGCGCATATTCTGCGCTGGCGCCTTTGAGTGTGGCGGCAGCGTCGCGCGAAGCTTTGACAGTCGCCTCCTCTTGGCGCTTCACGCGCGACCATTCGGGGTAGGCGCTCTTTGCAGCGGCGAGCGCGGCGCTTTCCGAAATGGCGGCGGCGTGCGCGAGCGCCGCAGTGCTGGCGGCGAGCGCGCGGGCTTCATCGCTGTCGTAAGCAAGGCCGGAGCGCATCAGCATCGCGGCGAGGCCTTCAAGGCGGATAAGGATCGAGCGGCGGGGCGATCCTGCGCCGCCGTGGGCGGCGTCGAGGGCGCGGACCAGCGTACGGATCGCGGACTCAAAAGCAGTGATGTCGAACGCGCGCGGTCCCATGAAGCGCGGCAGCGCGATGCTGGCGCCGATAGTGCTGCCTTCGGCGTCAGAGCGAACCGCGCCAGTTGGATCGATGGCGCTGGCGGCGAATGCAGTAAGCGCATGGCCGCTTGCTTCAGGCGCTGCGATCGCGATGCGGCGATGGGTTGGATCTGCGCCGGAGTCGAGTGCAGCGGTGTAGGCGCCGCGTGCGACGGCGCCAGAGAGCGCGGCGATGATGTCGGCGTCAGGCGCGCCCGTGAGGCGTGCGCTGGTGGCTTTGATTTGCACGCCGCCGTTTTCAGCGTTGAGGCCGTTGCGCATGGCTTCGATGGCAAGATCGGCGAGCACAGCGTCGAGCGCGCGAGCGCCGGCAGCGAGCGCCGCGCCTGCACGTGCGCGTGCGGTGGTCGCGGCGATGATCTCAGTTGCAGCATCACCGGTTGGGCGAATGAGGATCGATGCACCGTCGCGACCGATGGGATCAGCAAGTCGCGCGGCGGCGTCGAGCGCGTCGAGCGCTGCGGACGATGGCGCGCCGGCGATCCCGATTTTCGCGCCGGCGGCAAGCAAGGTTTGCGCGCGCGCGATAGCTTCGAGTTCGTCGCGGCGTTGCGTCGGCCAATGCAGCAACGCGACAGAGACGGCGAGTTCGGCGCCAGGTGAAAGCGAAGCGCGCATTAGCGGCGCATCAAGCGCCGCTGCGCCGCTCTCGAGGAGTTTCAGAATGTCTTTGCCGAGGGCGGGATCATCTGCCCAGGCGCCAATGCGTTCGGCGGCGCGTTTGAGGGCCTTGGAGACGCTGGGACCAGCCGGGGTTTCGATGGCGATGCCCGCTTCGAGCGCCGCCTGGACCATCGCGTCAGTCCATGCCTCTGGGGCTTCCGCTGCCGAGCGGATATCGTCGTCGTGGTCGTGCGCCATGGTTGGCCTCCCTAAGCCAGGCCCGACTCTACCTTTGATCCGGGCTCGCAATCAACATCTAGTATGTGACGGCTTGGGATAACCACATCATGTTGTTTCGGGGGCGTACTGGACGGGAAGGGCGGCGCTCGTCATATTCCCGGCCGCCTGCGCGCCGAGAGTCGCAATCCTGGCCAGGCGGAGACAAACAAAAGCCCATGCTGAAAGCGATTTTTTCCTGGTGGAACGGCGCGACCTTGGGTGCGCGGTTCGATATCGGGCGGCGTGGGGTTTTTGTGGGCCAGGACGAGCAAGGCAACAAATACTACGAGGAGCGCCGTCCTTCGATTGAAGGGCGCAAGCGGCGGTATGTGATTTACAACGGCCTCGCGGAAGCCTCGCGCGTGTCGCCTGATTGGCACGGGTGGATGCATCACACGATTGCTGAGCCACCGACGATCGCACCACTGAAGCGTCAGAGCTGGGAAAAGCCGCACCAACCGAATTTGACCGGCACGGTGAAAGCATATCGGCCGAAAGGCTCGCTTGCGCGCGGTGGCGTTAGGCAAGCGTCAACGGCTGACTACGAGGCTTGGTCTCCAGATTCGGGAGAGACGAAGTGAAGTTCAATTTCGAACGCTGGGGCGAAACCATTCTTGGCGCTGTGGTCGCCGTGGTGGCGGTTGGGTTCTTTGCGTTCGCAGCGGCGCAAGCTGGGCAGAACACGACCGGCAACGGTTATGACCTGCATGCGAGTTTTCAGCGCGTCGATGGCGTTGGCGTCGGCTCAGATGTGCGGATTTCCGGCGTCAAGGTCGGCGTCGTGCGCGCGGTGGCGCTCGATCCGGCCACGTATAACGCGGTGCTGACGCTGACGGTGAACAACGGCGTGCACGTGCTGGATGAATCAACGGCACGTATCGCGACCGATGGTTTGCTCGGCGGCGGCTACGTCGCCATCGAGCCTGCGGGCATGGATCCGTTGGCAGCCGGTGGCGAAATTCCGAACACGCAAGGTTCGGTTGATTTGCTGACGTTATTTGCAAGCATGGCTCAGGGATCGGGGAACTCTGGGAATTCAGAGGAAGCAGCCCCATGATCCGTACTCTCGCAATCGCCGCGGCGATGTTCGCTGCCAGCGTGAGCCCAGCCTTTGCGCAACGCGCGGTCGTGCGCGGCCTCGATAAGATCACCGGCCATGCGCGTGACTACACGTTGACGCTTGGACGCCCGGCGCGTGTTGGTTCGCTCGAAGTGATTGCGCGCGCGTGTTCGAAGTCAGCGCCGGAAGAGACGCCGGAAGTGCGTGTGTTCCTGCAAATCTTCGATCACCCCGCTGCGCGTGAAGGCGAAGAGAGCGAGCGCCGGCAGGTGTTCGAGGGCTGGATGTTTGCCTCAAGCCCCGGCCTCAACGCGCTTGAGCACCCAACGTACGACATCTGGGCGATCGACTGCCGCTGACGTTCCGTATGCGGATCGTCATTCCAATCTGTGAGCTTGTGGACTCGGCTTAGGTTCAATCCTGGGAGGAACGAACCATGCGCTTTAACGGGCACAATCTGCTCGCGATCCTAGCGGCTGCGATCGCGATCTACCTTCTCGAATTCGTACTGTTCGCGGTGATCATCTCGGCAGAGCAGTATCAAACCATGATCGGCGTGACGGCGGAGCAATTGCATCCCGAACGCATGATGTACGGCATCATTCCGCCGATCTTGGCGGCGATCGGTCTTTCGCTGGCGGTGAAGTGGCGCAACGCGCCGGGCTTTATGGGCGGGGCGATGACGGGCGTCTGGATGGCGATCTTCTTTGCGTTTGCCGCCAGTCTCTATGGGTTCGTCTATGGCTCTAACACAGAGACATTTTTGGCCGTGAATCTGGGGCATTACGTCGTTTGCTATGCGGTGGCGGGCGGCATCCTTGGCGCCTGGAAGTAGGGCTTTCGTGACTCGCATGGCCGTTTCGGGCTAATCGGGCGGCCATGCGTATTCTCTGCACAAACGATGACGGCATTCACGCAACCGGGCTCGCGGTACTCGAAAAGATTGCGCGCACGTTCAGCGACGATGTCTGGGTGATTGCGCCGGAGAGTGAGCAATCTGGCGCGTCGCGGGCCCTGACGCTGACCGCGCCGATCCGTGTTCGGAAGGCCGACGAGAAGCGCTTCGCTGTTTCAGGCACGCCTACGGATTGCGTGTTGCTCGGTGTCGAGCATTTGATGGATGGCGTGGCGCCGGATCTGGTTTTGTCGGGCGTTAATCGCGGGCAGAACATCGCCGAAGACGTGACGTTCTCAGGCACCATCGCCGGCGCGATGCAGGGCATGCAGCTTGGCATTCCGGCGATCGCATTGAGCCAAGCGCGGGGCTTTCGTGGCGAAGAGGCCAAGATTTCGTGGGAGACGGCCGAGACGTTCGGTGCGGGTGTCGTCGGGCAATTGCTGAAGCACGGCTGGCCGAAGGACGTGCTGATGAACATCAACTTTCCGGACGCGCTGCCCGAGGACGTCAAAGAGGTTGAAGTGACCTCGCAGGGCCGGCGCGATCATCACATCGTCTATGCCGATAAGCGCACCGATCCGCGCGGCGGCACCTATTATTGGCTCGGCTTCCGCGGGAAATTATCGAACCCGCCGCAAGGCACCGATATTCGTGCGATCTATGATGGGCGCATTTCGGTGACGCCGCTGCACATCGATCTCACGCATGGCGAGACTCTGCACAAGCTGAAGGGCGTGCTTGGCGGCGCGCCGCCCAAGGCGGGGTAAAGCGTGGACCCAGCACGTCTCATGCGGTTCGTGTTGGAGATGCGCCAAGCCGGCGTGACGGACGCGCGCGCGCTGTCAGCGTTAGAGCGCACGCCGCGGACGCACTATGCGCCAGAGCACCTCGAAGGTTTGGCGCTCGACGATGTCGGGCTCCCGCTCGCGCACGCGCAGACGATGACGAAGCCTTCGATCATTGGCCGGATGATCGCGGCGTTGGCGCCGCAACAGGATGATGTGGTGTTGGAAATCGGCGCTGGCTCTGGGTTTCAGGCAGCTGCGATTTCGTCAGCAGCGAGCAAGGTCCTTACGCTGGATCGCTGGAACGATCTGGTGGTGGCTGCGCGCGGCCGGTTCGGCACAGCGCGCTTGATGCGGACGTATGCATTCACGGCCGATGGATTCGATGGTTGGCCCGATGAGGCCCCATACGACCGCATCATCGTCAACGCCTCGCTTGAGGACTTTCCGCCGCCACTGCTTGAGCAATTGAAACCGGGTGGCGTGATCGTCGCGCCTTTGGGCGATGCGCAAAGCCAACGTTTGATCCGTTTTCGCAACGGTGAGCGCGAAGATTTAGGGCCAATTCGCATGCAGCCGCTGGAGCGCGGACTGGGCGAGGCGCCGCCGGTGGCTTGAGCGCGCCGCTGATTCTAACGGAAACTCTGGGCATGACGCGCGCTGCACTCTTGCTTGCGCTCCTGACGGGCGCATGCGCCTCGTCGAGCCCCGCGCCGATCTCGTTCGGCAGCGGCGGTGGGACTGTTGAACAACGCACTGAGCAAAGTGCGCCGCAACGAACTGAACGACGCGGACGTGCGACGATCGAGCAGCGCGGGGCTCAGGCACAGGCACAACCGCAACGGCAGGCGCAGGGTGAAGGACCGGCGCCGCCGGCGAGGGCGCCGGCGGTCCAAGAGCAGCCAAACTGGGCGGACGGTGAGGGCACGCCGCTCTCGGCGTATGCGATGCAGCCGTCGGAGGTGTTCGATCCTGCGCACCTGCCGCGCACGCATCGCGTGAGCGGCGATGAGACGCTTTACGACGTCGCGACGCGCTATCAGGTGCCGCTGCGCGCGCTGATCGATCAGAACCACCTTGAGCCGCCGTATGCGCTTGGCGACGGGCGCGTGCTGGAGTTGCCGCCGCCGCGCATTCACGTCGTGCGGCGCGGCGAAGAACTCGAAGACATCGCGCGCCGCTACAATGTTGATCTGCGCTCGTTGGCTTTGCTGAACCGAATGCAGGCCAGCGGTCGCGTGCGCACGGGCGATCGCATCTATTTGCCGGCATTGGCGCGTGAGATCGCAGCCGAACCCGCGCCACCCGTTCCCAATCCGACGCCAGCGGTGGAAGGGACTGGCCGTTTTGGCTGGCCGCTGCGCGGGGAGGTGCTTGCGCGCTTCGGCGCGCAGCCGGGCGGCACACAGCTTGACGGCATGGAGATCGCGGGGCGTGAAGGCGCGCAGGTGGTGGCCGCTGGCGATGGCGACGTGATCTATGCTGGCGCCGATATTGAGGGATTGGGCACGTTGGTGCTGGTGCGTCACGCCGACAATTACGTGACTGCATACGGCTACAATCGCCGGGCGCTGGTGCGCGAAGGCCAGCGCGTGCGCGCCGGAGAGGCGATTGCCGAATTGGGCGCGCGTCCTGATGGGCGCACGCGGCTGCTGTTTCAGGTCCGGCGGGGCAACGAAGCGCTAGATCCGGCGCCGCTCATGGCGGCGCAGCGCTAAGACTGCGGCGAAACGGCGCGTCGTGGCGCCTAGTGCTGATTGAAAAGGCGCCGCCTCCCGATATAGTCCCGGCCGACCTTAAGGGGTTTTCCCCCATCAACTCTTTCAGTCGTCCGAGCGGCCCTGCTGGCGCCGCTCCCAGCGAGGTTCAATGTTCATCTCTTCCGCATTCGCACAGACCGCAGCCGGGCCTGATCCGACGCAAAGCTTGATCGGCACCATGGCGCCTTTGGTGCTGATGCTGGTGGTGTTCTATTTTCTGCTGATCCGTCCGCAGCAACAGCAACGCAAGAAGCTGATGGAATCGATCGCGCAGCTGAAGAAGAACGACATCGTGGTCACCACGGGCGGTCTTGTCGGCAAAGTGAAATCGCTCGCCGAAGATGAGCTGCGCTTGGAACTCGGACCGAACGTTGAGGTGCGGGTGATGCGTTACGCGATCGCCGAAGTGCGTTCGAAGACCGACCCCGCGCCGGCCAACGATTCAAAACCAGCCTCGGAATAGATCCATGCTTAACTTGCCGCGTTGGCGTGTGATCCTGGTGATCATCGTAAGTGTCTTGGGAATTGCATTCTCGGCGCCCAATCTGCTGCCGACCAGTGTGCGGGACCGGTTGCCCGCTTGGTTGCCGCACCAAACGCTGAACCTCGGCCTCGACTTGCAAGGGGGTTCGCACCTCCTGCTTGAAGTCGACACTACTGCTTTGAAGCGTCAGCAGCTCGACAATATCGCCGATCAGATGGCGACGGCGTTGCGCGATGCTGAGCCTGCGATCCGCTTCACCGGCCGCGGCGTTGTGGGTGACATGGCCCGTATTCGCATCATCGATCCGGCGGACATGAGCCGTGCGATGGCTGCGGTGCGGCCGCTTGGACGCTCGACAACGAACGGCAACGAAATAACGGCGTTCACGCAGGGGCCGGAAAACACGATCGAAGCGCGCATGACGGACGCTTCGCTGCGCGAACTCAGCCGCCAGGCCGCGCAGCAATCGATCGAAGTCATTCGTCGCCGCGTCGACCCGACGGGCGCCAACGAAATCAACCCGGTGCGCCAGGGGGAGAATCGCATCGTCGTGCAAGCGCCGGGCGTGTCTGACCCGGAAGAGCTGAAGAGCCGCATCGGCACCACAGCGCTCATGACCTTCCACATGGTGCGCGAGCTTTCGCCAGAAGAGATGCAGAGCGGCGCGTTGCCGGTAGGCACAATGTTGGTGCAACCCTATCCGGGCATCGGTGATCGGCCCGAGGTCGTTGATCGGCGTCCGCGCTTCACGGGTGAGCGGCTCATTCGCGCCAACCCAACGACTGATCCGCAAACAGGACAATTCGTGCTTTCGTTCGCGCTCGATGGGCAGGGCACGACCACGTTCTGCCGCATCACGCGCGAAAACACGGGCAAGCGCTTTGCCATCTTGCTCGACAATCAAGTGCTGACCGCGCCGACGATCAACGAACCGATCTGCGGTGGCTCCGGCCAGATCAGCGGCAATTTCGATGCGCACTCCGCCAACGAACTGGCTGTGATGCTGCGCGCCGGCGCGCTGCCTGCGCCGCTGACTGTCATCGAACAACGCACCGTCACGGCCGAACTCGGCCAGGACGCGGTCAACGCGGGCTCACAAGCAACGCTTTATGGCGCCATCGGCGTTGTAGCGTTCATGGTGCTCGCGTACGGCCTGTTCGGCGTGCTGGCGTGTTTGGCGCTGGCGATCAATATCGCGATGATCATCGGCGTCATGTCGATGAGCGGCGCGACGTTGAGTTTGCCTGGTATCGCAGGCCTCGTGCTCACCATGGGTATGGCCGTCGACGCCAACGTGCTGATCTACGAGCGCATGCGCGAAGAACAGGCGAACGGGCGAGGTCCGGCGCTGGCCATTGATGCGGGTTTCGCGCGCGCGTTGGTGACCATCATCGACAGCCACGTGACCCAGATCGGGGTGGCGCTCATCCTGTTCTGGTTCGGACACGGGCCGGTGCGCGGCTTTGCCTGGACGCTTTCAATCGGCGTTGTCACCTCGGTGATCACCGCCACACTTGTCACCCAATTTTTCATTGCGATTTGGTTCCGCTTGGTGCGGCCCAAAAAGCTGCCGATTTGACGGAGACCTGACTCATGGCTTGGCCGCTCGTCAAACTCATCCCGAAGAAGACGCACTTTGGCTTTGTGCGTTTTGCCTTCTTTGCATCGTTCGTCTCGATCGCGCTCGTGCTCGCCTCGTTCGGCTCTATGATCTCGGCTGGCTATCGCGAAAGCCCGATCACGCTTTATGAACAAGCGACGGGTTCGCCGCTCGATCGCATGGGCGCCGTGTTGAACCGCGGCTTCAATCTCGGCATCGATTTCACCGGCGGCACGCTGCTCGAAATCCATGCGCCAGAGCCGATCGACATCGAACATCTGCGTGAGGCGCTGCATCCGTTGGATACGCGCGAGATTCAGGTTCAGGGCTTCCAAGACCCGCACAACGCCATGGTGCGTCTGCCGCCGCAGCAAACCGAAGGCGACACCGCCATGGAACGCGCGCGCGCCGCTATTCTCGAAGCGGTGCCGGGCGCAACGTTTGGCCGCGCCGAGGCGGTTGGTCCGAAGGTGTCGGGCGAGCTCTTCTTGAACAGTCTCATCTCGCTCGGCTTGGCGATGATCTTGGTCATGGCCTACATCTGGCTGCGCTTTGATTTCCAGTTCGGCGTCGGTGCGGTGCTCTCGCTCTTCCACGACGCCATCCTGACGCTGGGCATTTTTTCGTTCTTCCGGATTGAATTTACGCTGCCGGTCATCGCCGCGCTGCTGACCGTCATCGGTTACTCGATGAACGACACCGTCGTCGTGTTCGACCGAATGCGGGAGAACTTCCGCAAGTACAAACAGATGCCGCCCGGTGAGGTCATCGATCTTTCCATCAACGAAACGCTCTCGCGCACGTTGATGACGATCGGGACGGTGCTTATCGCTTCGCTCGCGCTTTATATTTGGGGCGGCGAAACGATGCGGGCTTTTGCAATTTGCATGTTGTTCGGAACCGTGGTCGCCACGTATTCATCGATTTACATCGCAGCGCCTGCGCTGCCATTGGTTGGTGAACGTCCGGGCAGGCCGACAGGAAAGCCTAAGTCCGGCTTGATGGCGCGGGGCGGCGCCTCGGAATAGGGAGGGCAAATGGCCTGGTTTCTGAGCAATATTCGTTACGTCGCATGGACCTCGCTCGTGGTCGCGGCGCTGCTGCTGGTTTACTTCGCCATGGGCGTGGCGGGCTACGCGTTCGGCGATACCGCGTTCTGGGAGGCGGCGCTGCGCTGGGGCCACGTGCTCGTCGGCATCATGTGGATCGGCCACCTCTACTACTTCAACTTCACGCAAATCCCGAACATGCCGAAAATTCCGGATGAGCAGAAACCGGCTGTCACCAAGGTGATCGC
>JBEBHI010000240.1:0-3683 GCA_040080935.1 Terricaulis sp. | reverse complement strand
ATGTATATGGAGGGCGGGCCAGAGGCGACGCTTGTTGCGCGTGGCGCGGGCGAGATGATTGAGCGCTTCGGGAGCTACGAGACTGGGTTCAACGAGAACGACGATAACGATCGGGCCTGGGCGCTGCCGAATATTCTGGGTGTTGTGCCGCGTTAGCTTGCGGCGTGCCAGGCGCGGTTGAGATCGCGCGTGGTTGTGTAGAGCGACCACAGGATCGCGAGCAGGAATGCGGCGGCGATGGTCGTGAAAGCGATGTTGGAGATCGGGCTCAGGACTGAGATGGTCTCGTCCGGATCGAAGAAAAAATGCGCGAAGCCGATCGCCAACGCTGCGTTTATCGCGGCCATTGCGGTCCAAGTGTAGCGCTTGCCGCGCGCGAAGGCCCAGCCGGCGAAGCCGCCCATGGCGACAGCCCACACGTCGCCACCCAGGAAGATCAGCGCCATCACGACATTTGGCAGCGCAGGGTGGTTGTTCTCGGTGCTGAACGGCGCGGAGCTGACCAGGCGCGCAAATTCGGGGCCGAACATGGTGATGAAGGTTGCGCCCGTGGTTGCGATCCAAAGCACGATCGCGCTGAAGAGCGCGTAGCGGGGCCGATAGGCGCTAAGCGCTGCAGCGAACACGAACATAGTTATGTGCGTGCCAGCGAAAGAGATCGACATCCAAAGCTCGCCCATTTCTTCTTGGCTGATCGGTTGTGCGAAGGCGTAGCTGGTCGCGGCCATGAAGATCAGCGTGCTGATGGCGACGTTCCAAAGCACGGGAATGGCGATGAGTGCGATGAGATAAAGTGCGGAGGCTTGCAGGCGCCAGGCGAAGACGGTGCTGACGCAGCCCGCGGCCCAGGCGGTGCGATTGGATTTTTCGTCGAGCGCATCGAACTCGGCGGACATGGCGTGCGCCCATTCGGTGCGATTTTCCGGCGCGGCGACGCGCGCCAGGGTCATCATCCAATCCGCGATGGTCATGCTGGCGCTCCGCGTAAATCGGTGGCGGTGGTGAGGGCTTCGCTGAGTGCGGCGCGGCCGGCGCCAGTGATGCGATAGGCGTGGCGCGCGGGGCGGCCTTGGTGTTCGGAGTCTATCCACTTGCTTTCGAGAAGCCCGCGTTCGTCGAGGCGGATGAGAATGGGATAGAGGCTGCCGGATTTGAGGTCAGTCGCGGCGGCGATTTGCAGGCCGTAGAGCCAGCCGCCGCGCTTTTCCGCGAGTGCCGCGAGCACGTCGATGGTTTGCTGCGAGAGGCGGCGGGAACGGGTGGCCATGACATAACTCTACATAAGTAGAGTTATGAGTCAATGTGGGGAGGTTGGTCGTGGTTTTGCGATTTCAGAATAGCGGCTCCGATACCCCCGCCCCGCAAGGGGGCGGGGAGTCGATGGGCGATTAGCCCGCGGCGGCGTCGATGAGCAAAAAGGCGCGGGTGAGTTCGGCGTTCATTTGGGCGCGGCCGCGACCGATTTGTTCGGCGATGCGAGCGCCTTCGTTGCGCAGGAAAAGCATCGCTTCCTGGTTGGCGTTGGCGTCGCGGTTGAGGAAGTCGCCCATGCGGCGCGCGGCTTCGGGCGCTGCGTCGCGGACGGCGCGGCGTCGCGCTTGCGTGCCCGAGCGGGCGCGTTGGGCGATGCGTTCGAGCGCGGACGGGGAGAACACGTCGTCGAGCCGCAGGCCGGCGTGCTCGATGGTTTCGACGATCGGCAGCGCTTGCGTGCGCGGCTCGGCGATTTGGCGCCGCAGGTGCGCGACGGGATCGGCAGCGGGTTCGCGGCGTTGCGGCGCGGTTGGCGCTGCGCCTTGCTCGGGGCCGTCGACGTTGGAGAGCAGATCGCGCCAGGTCCAATCGCCGGGCACAGGTTTGTCAGCGGCGGGCGCCGGCGTGCGTTGGCGTTGTTGCGGCTGTTGCTGTTGTTCGGGGGGCGCGTCGCCGAACATGGGCGGCGGCGGATCGTTGCGATTGCGCGCGGGCGGCAGTTCGAGCGGATCGGCCGCTTCGTCGCGCCATGAGCGATCGTAGCCAGGCGCTGACTCATCATCGCCAATCGCGTCGCGTGCGCCGCGTGCGGCGGAGCGGGCGGCGTTGGCGGCGTCGCGCAGGCGTTCGAGGGCGACGGCGGCCTCGCGTTCGACGTTGACAGCTTCGCCGCGAATGAGTTCGGCGGCGCGCTTGGCGTCGTCGATGGCGCGGTGGGTGGTGTCGCGCACGGCCCCGGCGGTGGAGTTGGCCGCGTGCGATGCCGCTTCGGCCGAATGGCGCGCGGCGTCGGTGAGGCTTGTCGCTCTTGCCAAGACATCGAGCGCGGTGGAGAGCGCTTGTTCGAGACGCAGCGCGGAATCTGCGCTGGCTTGCGCGGCGCTGGAGAGGCCGTTGGTGCGATCGGAGATCAGCGCAGCGGCGGCGCCGAAGGAGGTGAGGCGGTGATCGAGCGCTTGGTCGGCGGCGCGGACTTCGGCTTCGGCGACGCGCGCAGCTTCGGAGATCGAGCTGGTGTGCTTGCCGATGGAGTCGCCGATGTTTTGCGCTTGGCTGGTGAGGTCGCGGCTGATGCGCATCAGCTCTTCGCGCTCACGCTCCATGCCGACGATCATCTGGTTGGCGCCGGCCTTGGCTTGGTCGGACATATCGTCGACGGCTTTGGCTTGGCGCGAGATCTGGCCTTCGACGTCTTGGAGACGCTTCAGCGTTTGTAAGAGCGCTTGATCGAGTTGGTTGATCTCGCCGCGGACGGATTCTGCGAGTTGGCGCGCGGCGCTTTCGGCGCTGCGCTCGGGGTTCATCAGCCGATCGGCGGCGTCGGCGAGGCGGCGTGCTTCTGAGCGCGCGCGGGCGCTGTCGCGTGCGGCGAGACCGGAGAAGGCGGCCATGATCGCAGGAAGAATGGTGACGGCGCCGACGGCGCCGAATTCGGGAATCGTGAGCGAGCCGATTTTCTCGGGGCCGATCAAAACGACGGCGCCGGCGAGGCTGCCGAGCACCCAAAGCCCAGCAACGATCAAACCCAGTAAGCCGATCATCGCACCAGGATCGCCGCTACGTTCGGCTTCAGGCGTGGTCGTCGTCATGCAGCACAAATCCATTGGCGCGAGGGAGCGCGCGTATGGTCAACAAGAACGAAAGCAGTGCGGCCATTCAAGGGCGAACGCCTGGGAACGCAACCTAACGATCGGAAAGATCGCGTGTCCGATGAAGTGGTTAGCGGTCGTTCGTTTGGCAGGCGTCGGCGGCGCAATTCGTCGACTGCTCAACCGTGCGCTGTTCAAGCGTGACGCCAACCCATGCCAGGGCCAAAGCGATCAACGCATCGCGCACCATTACTAGGAAAGCCAACATCGCCCTCTACCTCAATGTAGCAACCGGTATGTGCGCGCTTCGTGGGGGAACCGCAAGCTACGGTTCCGTGAATTACGTGGAATGATGAAGCCTTTGCTACGGGGTGCTTGACCGGGGCGGGGCGGACGCTTAATTCCGGCACGTGACGTTACAACATAACAGCGCAGAAGTCGGCCGGAAGGCGCACATCGCCCATGCGGCGGTCATGAGCCTGCATGCGATTTGCTGCGGCTTGCCGGCTTTGGCGATGCTGGCGGTGGCGCTCTCTGGAGCGGCCTCGGGCGTGGCCTTGTTCGCTGATTATGTTGGGCAAATGCACCACTTCCTGCATGGCCACGAGTATTGGATTCTGG
>JBEBHI010000239.1:0-3691 GCA_040080935.1 Terricaulis sp. | reverse complement strand
AACGCCCTGCGCCGCGCGTTTCCGCGCGGCGCTTTTTTTGGGTTTGGACTTTTTCCCCGCGGACATGCCCAAGCTCACTCGCCTCGACGCCCGCGTTCGCTGCTTTAGAGGCGCAGTGTCAGGCCAAGCGTCGCCTGATTGACCTCGTAGTCGCGGTAGGCCGGGGAATCAACTTCGTCGTGCTGGTAGCGGAAGCGCACGGCGGCGTTGGGGTTGAGCATGTAGTCGGCGCCCAATTCCCACTCGTTGTAATCGTCCTTGCGCGGGATCGTGTCGTAGTCGCGATTGCCGAAGCGCGCCGAACCAGTGAGGATCACATTGCGCAGCAGCTCGTGGTCGACACGGATGCCGTATTCTTCCGTCACGTAGGGCTCACCCGAAAACGCGCCGATTTGGTCGTCCGCATCGCGGCGCGCATCGACGGTGATGGTGGTAAGCGGAGTGATGTACCACTCGACGTTGCCCGCAACAGCGAGGCCATCGAACGTGCCGGCGACGCCAGCATAGTCACGTTCAAACTGGCCGACGGAGATCTCGCCGCGCATCAGATCGGTGTTGAGCGAGACGCCGACCATGTAAGCTTGGCCGTCTGAGTTGAATTGCGGTGAGTTGTCGTAATCACGCTCATCGACAGTCGCTGAAAGCAACAGGCCGATGCGCGGGCTGAGCTCAGCCTCGATGCGGCCGCGGATGGCGCTCTCTTCGTTGTCGCGGAACGACTGGACGCCGTCATAGTCGTATTCGCTGTTGGTGGCGTCGAGGTTCACGTTGAAGCGCGCAAAGCGGTGCGTGATGCCGACGCCGGTATCCATGCGATCGTACTCGACCGGCGCGCCGACGAACGGTGAGTCCGGATCGGTGCGCGGCGAAACTTCGTGCGAGGAACGAACCGAGCCACGAAGCGCCGTGTTCTGACCGATATCGAAGCGGCCAGTGGCGCGGACATAGTGGGTGTCGGCATCTTCAGCTGAGAAGTCTTCATGGCTGAGGAAGCGCGCGCCAGCGTCGAATGCAACCGCGTGGCGCGACCAATCCGACGACAGCGCCACGTTGGGCGAGACGCCGTAATAGATGTCATCAACATCGCTCGGCGCGCCGTCCGGCGCGGCGAACAGGTTGTCCGTGCTGGTGATCGCGAGATCGAGCGAAGCGTTCAGGTTGAACGAGCCAAGCCTGCGGCCAGGAGCATCGTACTCCGGACGATCGCGGTCACGCACCGAAACGCTTTCTTGGCGCGCGGTGCTTTCAGTTTGAGTCTGAGCGGCCGCGTTGACGGGCGCCAGAATGATGAGCGACGCCGCGAAGAGCGAAGCAAATGGATTGATACGCAAGATTTCCCCCAAGCCGCCAGGCACACCTGGAAATCCAGATGATAAGAGTGATCGGCTCAGGATTTGGCGCGATTGGTCCAGATCGCAACGGATTGCGCCAGCAGCGGGAATTTGCGCTGTGGATTGATTAACGCGCTGGTTACGGGCGGTCATTTGCGGCTCCACTTGCACCCGCATGAAGCGGTGATTTGGAGCGCAGAGTGCCGGACCGTGGTTAACCGAACGCAACCAGCACGTGAGGTAGCGCGCTGGTAAAGTTCGAAAATTTCAGACGTTCCGCGCCTTAAGCTGCAGGCGCAGCCCCTTCCGGCTTCTTGTTGTACGCGCGATAGACCATTTCCGACGGCGGGCCGATGAGGAATTTCTCCGCGCCATCGCTGAGTGCGCGGGCGTAAACTTCCATCGCGCCATCGAAGGCTTCGATCGTTTGGTCGATGTCTGTGTCCTTGTGAGCATAGGAGACGACGATCGACGGCGCGATGACGCCGCGCTTGATCAGCTCCTGCAGCAGGACGCAACGGTAAGCCTGGCTCGGCTTCTTGTCCGGCCCAGTCGTCCCGAAAACCGCGTTCGACGGCATGCCCATGACACTGATGTGCTCATGGACGCCGCGGGCGCGCGCCGCCTGCTCGATACCTGTCATCAACCGCTTACCGGCGCGGACCATATGCTCGATCACTGGCTCATTCTTATAGACGTCCATCGTCGCCATCATGGCCGCGAGACCGTGAGTCTCGCCGCCGTGCGTGGTGGACATGAGGAAAACGCGGGGTTTGTCCCACTGCTCCAGATCGCCCAGGCGCATGAACTCGCGCTTGCCGACTAGCGCCGACACCGAAAAGCCGTTGGCGATGGCTTTGCCCCAGGTCGAGAGATCCGGGTCGATGTCGTACATGTGCTGCGCGCCGTAATTGTGTAGGCGAAAGCCGGAAATCATCTCGTCCAGAATGAAGAGCGCGCCATCCTCGTGAGCGAGACGCTTCAGTTCGTGGAGGAAATTGTCCTTCGGATCGTTGCCGCGCGTCGGCTCGAGGATGAAGCCCGCGATCTGCTTCGGGTACTTTGTCAGCAGCGCTTTCACGCTGTCGATGTCGTTGTATTTGAACTTCACCGTCAGATCGGTGACCGCCTGCGGTACGCCGCCGTTGATCGGCGTCGTGCCGATGAACCAATCATCCACCGCAAAGAACGGGTGATCGCCGCAGATCGCGATGATGTCCCGGCCGGTATAGGCGCGCACGATTTTCACTGCGCCTGAGGTCGCGTCCGAGCCGTCCTTCGAGAACTTCACCATCTCGGCGTTCGGGATCATCGACAGAAACTTCTCCGCCGCCGCGACCTCGATCGCCGCCGGACGCGTGAAGTTCACGCCGTTCTCCAGCTCGGCGCGCACAGCCGCGAGCACCGGCTCATAAGCGTGGCCGAGCGTCACGGCGCGGTTGCCCATGCCGTACTCGATATACTCGTTGCCGTCGGCATCCCACGCGCGGCAGCCCTTCCCGCGCACGATGTGGCCCGGCGCCAGCAGCGGGTACTGGTCATCGCCCTTCGCGTAGGTATGCGCGCCGCCAGGAGTGAGGCGCTGGCCCTTTGCACGCAGCGCGTTGGATTTTTCAAAGCCGGCGTGAGCCATCGTGGTCAGTCCCTATTTCAGTAGAATCTTGCGCGCGAAAAACGCTTCCGCATAACGCTCGCGGCACTCGATGCCGCGCAAGCGCGCGAGACCGCGGAAAGTTTCATCGTCAAACCAGGCCTTGGAGCGCTGAGTGCCGAAGTGCTTGTGAAGAAGCGCGATCTTCTTCGCGAGCACGTCCTCGGAGAGCGGCACGTAGATGTTCGGCTGCCCCAGATCGCCATCCCACTTCGGAATTTCGTACTCAAGGATGAGGTGGTCGCGAAACGTATTCCAAGCCAGTTCGCAGACCATGCGGTGATCTTGGTGCGCGTCGTTGCGTTGGTGGCAGAGCACAACATCCGGCTTTTCCAGACGCTTCAGTCCCTCAACCCAATCCTTCACCGCCGTGCGTTCAGCAGGAAAGTAGCCGTCGCGAAACTGGGCGAGATGAATCTCAGCGTGTTTGGCGCCGGCTAGAAATTCCATCGCGCTCGCGCGCGCTTCATCCGCGCGTTCGCCCGGCGCCGAAAGCGCGCACCAATCGATCGAAACTTCGGCGCCCGACGCAATCCACGAAAGGATCGCGCCGCCAGCGCCAATCTCAATGTCATCCGAATGCGCGCCGAGCGCCAATACGCGCAGCGTCTTGCCCGGCCGTGCGAGGTCGAGCGCCAGCATCTTAGGCTTTCGGCTTCTTGCCGTTGCCGTTGACCTTCCAGGGCATCTCGCCCTTCTCCATCATCTC
>JBEBHI010000238.1:0-3696 GCA_040080935.1 Terricaulis sp. | reverse complement strand
CATTCTCACCATTAGTGGTTTTTGCGCCGCCGGATGCGGTGATCTGGACATCGCCGTTCTTGATGCCAACACCGGTGCGGAAGTCGTCGTCGACGCGGCCTCTGACAACACGCCGATCGTGAACTTCCAGTCTGCGGAATCCGGCGACTACAATCTTCGGGTCACGATGTATAATTGCGCCGACAAGTGCCTCTACGTTATCGCGAGCTACTGGCGTTTGCAATGAGCCCTCTGAATGACTGACCTTTTTCTCGCCGCGCACATCATCGGTTTGATGATGGGCGCGGGCGCGGGCGGTGGCTTCGGCAGCATGATTTCTCAACGCGAGGCGCTAAAGCGCCCGGCGGATCAAGCTGCCGCGTTGCGCTCGATCGGTCCCGCTCTGGCGAACTTCTCGATGCTCGGGCTCATCCTGATGTGGGTTAGCGGTGTCGCGCTCGTATTTCTGAAGTATGGCGGCTTTGCCGGCTTGCCGCAGATGTTCTGGATCAAGTTCGTCTTCATCAGCACACTGACACTCGCCGCGATCGCGACGCACGTCCTGTATGCCCAGGTGAAAGCCGGGAACACCATTGCCGCAACGCGCGTACCGGCGTTCGGCCAGATCGCGGGCATCTCTTCGCTACTTGCTGTGATCTTCGCCGTCCTCGCATTCCACTGATCGTTGCGTGAACTGCGGCGCCGGGCCGTTGCGCCCGCGCCCTCGCGCGTGCATCTAGGCGCGGGGAAGACAGAATGCTCATCCGCACCACACGAACGCTCTCAACATGGGCGATGCGCGCGCTATTTTACGTCGCGCTGTTTGGCGTGGTCGTTCTCGCGCATATGGCCATCAGCGGCATATTGCGTGCGCAAGGGTGGGGCAGCGGGACGGCGTTGTTCGTGGCCGGCGTTGCGGTGCTGGTTCTGGTTATCGTCGTCACCAACGCCGCCGAGTGGCTACGCGATCGCCTGCGCGAACGCCGCGAGATGCAACGGGTCAAGCAGCGTCTGCCGAGCGGGCCGTGCTGCGTAGTTTGGCGCGCGCCCGAACAAGAAAAGAGCATGCGCGACCTGATCGAGCAGGAAGAAAGCGACCATGCCGACATGCCGTGGGACGTGGTTGGTTCGCTGCGCGCGCGTTACCCCAAGCTTGCGCGCCGCCTCGGCGTTGAGGGCATCGCCATCGCGGAGTTCGAAGTCGGCGCCGACGGACGCGCCAAGAACATCAATTGCGTCGACGCCTGGCCGTCTGACGTTTTCTACGACGCTGCCCGCGAGGCGCTGATCCACGCCAAATTCCAACCGAAGGACGTCCACGTTCGTTTCGGCGCCAGCTACAAGATGCCGTTTGTCTTCAGAATCTCGGGCGCCTCGAAGGCGCGGGACGGCGGGCGCCGTGCGAAAACGCTCCGTCCAACTTTGGTGGCCGCGCAACAAGCCGTTGAAAACTTGCGTCAGCAGGGCGGTTCGCAACGTTAACCAATTGATATTTCTTAACTTAACTCGGCGCTAACCCTTTTAGCATTTTGTTAACCGGCCTGGACAGGCGCGGACGTGCAAACGCACGCGCAAATCGGGAAAATGCCCGTGGGGCTCGGCGATTCGTTTCGCCGAAAGATGGAATTAGGGGTCGGCATTGGACGGAAGCTTGCTCGTAGCGGGTGGCTCGGCCGCGATTGCGATTGCGGCGTTGCTTTGGGCAATCCGCGTCACCGAAGGCGCGCGCGGTAGCGTTGCGGCGTGGAAGAAGCGCTCGCGCGAACTCGAGGACACGGTCGCTTGGGCCGACGCTGTCTTCGGTGCGCACCCTGGCGTGGTGCTGATCTGGGAAGACACGCTTGCTGACAGCGAAACCGATTGGGGCAAGCCGCGCGTTTACGGCAGCCCGCTCGCGCTCGCGTCTTTGCTGCGCTTCTCAGGCACCGCGCACGCTGCTGAGCCCGCCATCCGCATACTGCAAGGCCTGACAGGATTCGACGCACGCGGCGCCACCGGCGTCATCACGCGCCTCGCGCCGGCGCTGCAGCGCCTGCGCCGCGAAGGCGCGCCGTTCTCGCTCACGATCTCGACGCCTGACGGTGTCTATGTCGAAGTCGATGGCCGCACCGCTGGTGCGCGCGCTGTCGTCTGGATCCTCGACGCCAGCGTGCGAGGCGTGGAAGAGGGCGGCGCCGGCGGCCGCATCGACGGCGCCACCGAAGTCATCGCTCGTGATCCCGCGGCTTTCCTCGAAATGTGGAACGAAGCGCCGTTCATGGCCTGGCGCGTTGACGGCGGCCTGCGCCTGCAATGGGCGAACCCGACATACCTGACGGCGCTCGAAGCCAAGTCGCTCGCGCAAGCCGTTGATCGCAATCTGCAGCTCGACCAAGGCGCGACCGATCTCGCGCGCAAAGCTATCGAAACCGGCGAGTCCGTCGAAGAGACGCGCTCCGCCGTTGTCGGCACGCAGCTCCGCACACTGCGCTTGCGCGTCAGCCCGGTCGCCGGCGGCGCAGCTGGCCTCGCGATCGACGTCACCGACAGCGAAGCCGCCAGCGAGCAGATGTCGCGCCAACAGCGCGCGCACGACGATACGCTGAACCACTTGGCCGAAGGCATCGCCGTTTTCGACCAAAGCAAGCGCTTGGTGTTCCACAACCGCGCCTTCGAAAAGATGTGGGCGCTCGATCCGGCGTTCTTGCAGGATCGCCCCTCGCACGCTGCGTGGCTCGATTATCTGAAAGAGAAGCGCAAGCTCCCGGCCCACGCGAACTACGCCGAATGGCGCGCACGCGAGCTCGCGTTCTATCAAGAGCACGAAGATCTGCCGGAAGATTTCTGGGTGCTTCCCGATAGCCGCATGCTGCGCATTGCGCGCCAGCCGCACCCTGGCGGCGGCATGCTGGTGATCTTCTCGGACATCACCAACGAAGTCGCGCTGAAGAGCTCGTACGACGCGCTGCTGCAAACGCAGAAAGCCGCGCTCGACAAACTGCACGAAGCTGTCGTCGTGTTCGGTCTCGATGGCCGCCTGAAGCTCAACAACGCCGCCTTCGGCGCGATGTGGAAGCTCGAGCCCGGCGCTGTTGAAAACGAGATGGCGTTCGATAAGGTTATCGCGGCCTGCGAGCACCTGTTCCACGATCGTGCGACCTGGGCGCAGATTCGCGCGCGCATCACCGATCCGTCACCGGAAGCGCGCACCGAATTCCGCGGAGAGATGCGCCGCAGCGACGAAACCGTGCTCAAATTCCTCACCCGTCCGTTGCCGGACGGCGCGACGCTCGTTGCTTTCCAAGACATCACCGCCGATCGCCGCGTCGAAGATGCTCTGCGTGAGCGTGCTGAGGCGTTCGAGGAGGCCGACAAGCTCAAGGGTCAGTTCGTCGAGAACGTCTCCTACCAGCTCCGCAATCCGCTGCAGGCCATCTTCGGCAACGCCGAATTACTGGCGCACAAAGTCTTCGGTCCGCTGAACGATCGCCAGGTCGAACAAGTTGGCTCGATCATCGAAGCGTCGGGCTCGCTCTCCAAGTTGATCGACAACATCCTCGATGTTGCGATGGTCGAGGCTGGCAACGTCCAACTCGATGTCGCGCCGATGAACATCTACGAGACGATCACCGAAAGCGTGCAAATGGCCGCGTCCAAGGCGCGCGACACCGAAGTGCCGATCAAGATCAAATGCGATCCGAAGATCGGCGAAATCGACGCCGACCCCAAGCGCATCAC
>JBEBHI010000095.1:0-13887 GCA_040080935.1 Terricaulis sp. | reverse complement strand
CGCGCACTTGAGTTACATCGTGCTCAATATGGCGACGATGCCCATGTGGATGGTGGAAGGAAACATCCTTTACGGCCTGATCTGCGGCTACACGCTCTACCTGCTATCGTTGCAGCGAAAGCAACCGCAAACATCTTAGAGCGAACGCGCCGCCATCCAGCTCTGCAGCTGCAGCACCGACCAGAGGCGCGCCTCCTCCATCGTGCCGCCACGCTGATAACGCGACCAGAAGTCGCGAACGCGCTGCGTATCGAGAAGGCCGTGGCTTTCGAGGCGCGCTGGTGAAAGCAGATCTTCAGCCCATTCGCGCAGCGGCCCGAGCAGCCAGCTTTCAAGCGGCGGAGAGAATCCCGTCTTCGGGCGGTCAAACATCTCAACTGGCACGTCGCGCGCAAGCAACTCACGCAGGATGAGCTTGCCCTTGGCATCCTTCATCCGCAGGTCTTCCGGCAGCGTCATCGCAAAGCGCACAACTTCGGGGTCGAGCAACGGAATGCGCGTTTCGAGACTCACTGCCATCGATGCGCGATCGACCTTCGCCAGGATGTCGCCAGGCAGATAATTGCGCATGTCGTGCAGGCAGAGCTGATCGATCTCGCTCTCGGGCAAGAAACCATGATCGCGGCCGTTGAGATGGCCGATACCCGGCACGACAGGCTCGTTGCTCGGCCATTTCTCGAGGCTGAGCTCGTGCAGATTGATCAGCGACGTTGCGCCCAACCACGGCGCGACGCGCTTCAAGGTCGGCCCAACATCACCGCCCGCGCCGTAGCGATCGGTGAAACCTTTTAGGAAACCCAAGCCGAGGTTCAGCGCTGACACCGGCGTTGCGTTAATGACTGCGCCGGCTGCGCCGCGCATCGGCAGTTTGCGCATGCGATGCCAGAGTTTTGGCGTCGCGAAGTGACGGCGATAGCCGGCGAAACCTTCGTCTCCACCATCGCCTGAGAGCGCAACCGTGACGTGTTTCCGCGCCATCTCGGAAACTAGGTACGTTGGGATCTGCGACGAATCCGCCAGTGGTTCGTCGTACATACGGCCAAGGCGCGTCACGACGGAGCGCGCTTGATCGGCGGTCACCACTTCTTCGATGTGGTTGGTGCCGAGATGCTTGGCGATCGCGCGCGCGTGGTCCGCCTCGTTAAAGCGCGGATCTTCGAAGCCGAGCGTTAACGTCGTTACCGGCCGCGTCGCGCATTTTTGCATCGCCGCGGTCACGAGTGACGAATCGATGCCGCCGGAGAGGAAAACGCCCACCGGCACATCCGCCGACATGCGCTCTGCTACTGAGGCTTGAACTAAGCGGTCCAGCTCATCGACCGCTTCGGCCATGCTCATGGGACGGCGTTCGGCAATGGCGCCGCGCGCCATCTCATCGATCGACCAGTATTCGACGATCTTCGCCGCTTCGCCTGCCTTCCACGTGAGCAGCGAGGCCGGCGGCAGCTTAAAGACGTTTTCGTAAATGCTGAACGGCGATGGGACGTAGCCACAAGTGAAGTAACGGGCGATGTTATCGCGGCTGACTTTGAGATCGAGGGCTTTGAATTGCTCGAGCGCCGCCAGCTCCGAAGCGAACGCCAGCCCCTCACCGCGAACCGCGTAGAAGAGCGGCTTTTCACCAAACCGGTCGCGCGCCAGGAACATGCGCTTTTCGCGCCGGTCCCACAGCGCGAAGGCGAACATGCCATCGACCTTCTTAAGCGCCGCTTCAACACCACGCCTAGAAATCAGCTCAAGCAGAACTTCGGTGTCCGAGCTGCCGCGCCAATTATGCGCGGACTCTGCGTCGAGTTCGGCGCGCAGTTCGTTATGGTTATAGATCTCGCCGTTATAGGTGATCACGTAACGCTCATCGGCCGAGAACATCGGCTGGTGACCAGCAGGCGAAAGGTCAACGATCGAGAGCCGCAGATGGCCGAAGGTTACGCTGTCTTCTGACCAGAAGGCTTGGTTATCAGGCCCACGATAGCGAATGGCGGCGACCGCGGCTTCGACTTGCGCGCGCGGGACTGCGAAGCCCCGGCCTTCAACAACGCCAACAATCCCGCACATGGCGCTGCCCCTTAGGAGGCCGAAACGAGCGCGTCAGGCCGCTCGATCTCGGAGCCGTGGAAAGGCGCGATGCCCCGGTAGATGTCAAGCGTGCGCTCAGCGACCTTCGTCCAGGTTAGATAGCGGCCGGCATCCGCTACATAAGCTTGCGGATCAGCCAGCGCGCGCTTCAACGCGTCGGCGATCGATTCCGGTGAATTCGGATCGAAGTAGTTTTGCAACGGCATGCCGAAGTCGCGATTTTCGGGGATATCGCTAAGCAAGATCGGGCAGCCCGCGCCGATCGCTTCCAACACTGCGTTCGAGCTGCCTTCGTGCAGCGACGCATTAATATAAATCATCGAGCCGCGGTAAAGCGGCGCCATGGCGCTGCGCGTAAATTTGCCCGCGAGCATTGTTCGCTCGGTCAGCAGCGGCTGCAGGCCTTCCACGTAATCCGCCTCGTCCAAGCCGCCAGCGACGACCAGCTTCGGCGCATTGGCTACTTCCTTGGCGAAGAGCTCATAGCCACGAATAAGGTTGGCGACGTTCTTCTGCGCCGTTACCCGCCCTACCGTCAGAATGTAATCGCCCACCGGCTGATCTGCGCCGGGTTCGACTGCCGGCAACGGATCGGCGGCATTCGCGATGACGTGGACATTGCCCTTAATGCCGCGTCGCGCGAGGCGCTGTGCCAAGGCCGGAGTTACTGAGATCACCGCGTCGGCGAACCGGAGCTGAAACTCCGCCAGCAGGAAGCCGAGCTTACCGAGCAAGCCCCATTTGCCGACCAGATAATCCGCCGAGCCGTACCGAACGACAGTCTTCGCGCCCATGAGCTTGTAGGCCCAAAGGAAGATCGCCGAACCCAGACCCTGAAAGTGAACAATGCGCGGGCGGAGCCGCATCGCCATGAAGATCGCGGTCACATAGTAAAGGATCTTGTCGGTCTTCATGAAGTTCGAGCGCGGCGCCTTCATCAAGCGCACGCCTTTGAACATGTCCGACTTAATGTTGTCGGCTAGACCAACCAGCGTGACGCGATAGTTACCGCTGGCCGCCACCAGCGGGAACAGCATCTCGGCGTTCTTCTCCGCCCCGCCTTCGACATCGGGAATGCCACGCGCGCCGACCACGAAGATCAGCGGGGCCTCTCCACCAGACTTTGATTCAGGTGTTTGCGACATGTCTCGAATGCAGCTGCGGCGGTGAAGCGGGAGGTGTTACCACACGCTTGCTTTATGCCTCAGCGACGAGCGTAAGCAACGCTTCTCACCTGCGACGCTATTGCTTCGCGCAGTACGATTGGAGGTTCAGTCGTTAGCTATAACGGCGTGGAACTGCGGTTCGCCGATGAGCATGCCGGAGCGGATGCGGCCTTCGTCGTTTCCCCAGTTCACGCGGGGACTGTTAATCGTAACGCCGCGGATTTTGACGACGCCAACATCATGATTGAACTCGATGATTGGCGTTGCGTCATGATCTTCAATTGTGAGGTTGGCGATATCGATATCGATATTCTCTTCTCCACCTATCCACACGTGGCATGGACTGGCGTTTTCGTTGGCGTCGCGGCCGCGGAAATTCGGGTTGCGGCTGGTGCAGTTCGTGAGCGTCGCGTGATCGCTCCAGATACGGAAGTTACGTTTGTTATCTTCGGCAATGCAGTCCGTCATCACCACGTCGCGGCTTTTGCTGTCGAAGCCGCCGTCGGTTGAGCCGCGCGCTTCGCAGGCTTCGTAACGAATGTTGGCGTTGTCCGGCTCATCAGAGAAGCCATCGCCATTCCAGTATTCGCCACCGTTAAGCTGCTGGAAGCCGCCCATGACCACACGCCGGTAGGTGATGTTGCTGGCCCGATCATCGAGCGCGCAGCCAACGGGAATGCGCCCGCCATCGTTCGTCGTGCCCTGCGCGGCGCAATCCTCCACCAAGCCGTTGCGGGAATTGTAGCGGATGCGGAGAAATCCACGTTCGACACGCGAACCACGGCAGCGCCGAAGCACAAAGCCATCGATGCTGGCGTGGCCCTCCCCGTCACCGGCGGTGTTTTCGAAGAAACGGTAAATATTCTCGAATACGCAATCCTCGATGGTGACATTCGACACCGCGCCAGCGACGCGAAACGCGCCGTTGCCGATATCGCGAAAATCAAAGTGTGAGAATTTCACGTGGCTGGCGCCGCGCAATAATTTGAAGACTTCGGGGCCTTCGTCACCGGCGTGATCGCCGCGCACCACGGCGGCCATTGGCGCGCCCGTTGCCGCGCTCACGCCGCGAAAGCGCATTTCTTGGCTGGCACGTCCGCCGCGCGCAATCTCTACTGCATCCTCGATTGCGTACTCACCGCGGTCGGCGGCGATCAGCACTTCGCCACCCGGCTCAAGGTGCTCGATCAAATCCGCGATCGCCGAAAACGAAGCGGCTGCGCTCCACGACGAGCCATCGCCTTCGCCGTTCGGCACCACGTGAATGACGTTAACGCGCGCGTCGGCCTCGCCCGCACATCCCATCAATGGAATAGCAGCCAGAACGGAACGGCGGGACACACGCATGGCCCGCATCTAGCTCCGGCGGTGCGGCGGCGTCCACCGCGCGCGCTTTGCCGGTTAGCTCGCCTTGGGTTGAAACGCTTTTTCTCCAGGCCGCGGATCCCGCTGCTGGATCGGCTTAAACACGCCTGTGCCCGTTATAAGCGTGCGCTCGCCAGACCAGATGCGCCCTCGCACGACGTAAAGATTGTCGGCGGTTGAAAGCACCTCGCTCGCCCCTTCCACCCAATCGCCCATGTGCGCGCTGGAGAGAAAATCGAGCGTCAGGCGCACCGTCACCCAATAGGATGACGTCTCAACAGAAACCACATGCCCCCACGCCATGTCGGCGAAGCTCATCAGCATGCCGCCATGGGCGTTGGTCATACCGTTTGTGTGATGATCCTCGACACGGAAGCCCATCGTGTAGGCGCCGTTTTGCGCGCGACGATAGAGCGGTCCGATCTGGCGCACGAAACCGCGTCGCCATTCTAGCGCGGCGTAGCCTTCAGGAATTTCGAATTGCGGAGGTGAGATATCGTCGGACATAGGTCGCATCCATTCCGCGCAGCTGCACGCGATGCAAGCAATTCCTTGGTCCAGATATGACGAAGGGCGCGGACAGGAGAATGAGGCCGCGCCCTTCGTGCCGAGACCCGCCCAGGGTCAAGCTCGTGGACTATTCGAAGACGAGATCGTCGTCCGAATTGTCAAAATCTTCGACGAAGGACTCGACCGGCGCCGCAGAGCGCTTTGCGGTCGAGCCAGCAACGCGCGGCATCCCGTTGACCATGTCGCTGCGCACATCAAAGCGCGCGGCGCGAATGGCGGGGTGGAAGCCGACGTTGTGCAGCATGATCTGGACCTTGTGGCCGCGCTCGGCCCAATAGGCTTCGATCTTGGCCTTCAGTGAGTGCGCGCCGTCACGCGAACAGAAATCGGACTCGCCGCTTCTATTTGAACTGCCGAAGTAATCATCATCACCTGATGTCATCTCTTCGAAGCGTTCCGCGCTGCTTGCTGCCATCAACATTCTGTCAATCCCTTAACTGTGCAAAAATATGCACGAACAAGGGCGCGCGGTGAATTCCCCAAAGGTCGTGCATGAAGCGCTAGGCGACGGCCTATGCCCTCTGGCCTAAGTCACGTGTTCGGCTGCCGCGAGCTGCCGCAACGTGATTTGATGCGCGCTATGTCGGCGACGCGTCCCCTCATCCTTCTTCTGGAAGATGACTCTGCCTCGGCAGAAGCGATGCAGCTTGTTCTGCGCGATTGGGGTGCAGACGTTGTCTATGGCGCCGATGCCGACGACATCGCATTCACGACTGGATCGCGCGCCGCGCAAGCGCGCATGATCATCACCGATTTCCACCTCACCGAGACCGACGGCGTCTCCGCCGCTAAGCAATTGCGCAAGCGTGCGCCAGGCGCACAGGTGTTGGTGCTTTCGGGTTCGCTCAACAATGACGCGAAGCGCGCCGCCAAAGGCGCAGGCTACGCATTCATGCAGAAGCCCGCTCCGCCGCGCGACCTCATCGCCTGGCTTGAGCGGACATACACGCTGGTCGAATAGCGGCTTGCGCCACGTACTCGCGGAGGCGAGAAGTCGTCCATGGACAGCGACAGCGCCAAAACGCGTTTCTTAACGGCAATTGGCCATGACATGCGCCAGCCGTTGCACGCGCTGTTGCTTTATCTGAGCGCACTTGAACGGCGCGTGCAGGATGGCGAAGCACGCGACATCCTCGGCAAAGCAGACCGCGCAGCGCAGTCACTCGCCGGCATGATCGAAGGTTTGATCCAGCTCGCTCGGCTCGACGCTGGCAAGATCGAACCCGAGCTTGAGCGCGTATCTTTGAAGGCGCTTTTCGAGGACGTTATCGCTCGCGCCCCACACGCCGCCGCGGACGCGACAGAGCTTTATGTGCACTCCGATCCGGTTCTGCTCGAAACCATCATGCAGCAGCTCGTCGCGAACGCGGTCAAGCATGGCGGCGGCAGCGCACACCTAAGCGCCGAGGAAAAAGACGGCGCCGTCGAGATCAAAGTGCGCGATAGCGGCCCGGGCATCGCGCCGGAGGATCAAGATCGGATCTTCGTTGAGTTCGTTCGCCTCAACGGCAGTGAAGGGCTTGGCCTCGGACTGACGATCGCGAGCAAGCTGGTCGCGCTGATGCATCATAAGATGGAAGTGCGTTCGGCGCCGGGCGAAGGCGCCACGTTCATCGTGCGCGCCAAGCGCGCTTAGCCAGCCTTGCTCATTTTCGCGATGGCTTCCGCACGCGTACGCACGCCGAGAGCGCGATAAATGGCGGCCAAGTGAATCTTCACCGTGCCCTCAGCAATATCGAGCGTGCGCGCGATCTCTTTGCTCGCCTGTCCTTTGAGCAATTCCTGCAACACGTCGCGCTGGCGCAAGGTGAGCTTGTCCTGATCGAGCTTGAACGCCCCGCCCGCACTGCCGTCGCCGGAGGCGCCGTCGCGCTTGCCCATCGCTGGCGGCACGAAAATCCGTCCTTCGAGAATGCCCTGCAACGCTGACGCGATCTGAGCGGATGCCAGCGACTTCGGAATGTAGCCGTGAACGCCAGCGCCGAGCGCCGCCAAAATATCGGAGCGATCTTCCCAAGCCGAAATGACTGCGACCTTCGCTTCCGGAAACCCGTCGCGCAACGCCGCCAACGATTCCGCGCCGGACATTCCCGGCATGCGCCAATCCACCAGAACGAGATCGCCCGCGCCCTCGTTGGTCAAGATTTCGAGCGCACGATCCATGCTTTCTGCTTCGCGCACATCTTCAGCGTGAAGCACATCTATTAGAAGCTGCTTCATACCACTGCGGAACAGCTCGTGATCGTCTGCAATCAGTGCGCGGATCGCCATGTTCCGTTCGTGCTCAGGCGCGCGTTAGCGCATCGCCTGACATTGCGACGGATTCCCTAGCGGCTCAACTGTGATTTTAGGCGCCTATTGTGAGCCCGGGCCGCTCGCACCGATCGGACGCGCAACCGCTTCCTGCGTTGGATTTTCGCGGGCGCGGACTTGGCGCAGCGTGTTGATGCGCTCGCGTTCGATCATGAAAAGTTCCAGAGCGCGACCAGTGAGGTTCCGGCCGTTGGCAACGCGAAGGCTCATGGGGTTCACTTGTTGGCCACGGCGCAGCACTTCGTAGTGAAGGTGCGGACCGGTCGAGCGGCCAGTTGTTCCCACGTAGCCAATGACTTGGCCTTGGCGCACACGCGCACCCACTCGCATGCCGCGGGCAAAGCGAGACATGTGCGCGTACGCCGTCTCATAGCCATTGGCGTGACGAATACGAACGTAGTTGCCGAAGGAACTGAACGGGCCCGCACGTTCCACAACGCCATCGCCGGCGGCGAGGATCGGCGTGCCGGTCGGCGCGGCGAAATCGGTGCCGCGGTGCATGCGGGAATAGCCCAAAATTGGGTGACGGCGCATGCCGAAGCCCGAAGAGAGCCGCGCGCCGTTGATGGGCGTCTTCATCAAGAAGCGCCGCGCGCTCTTGCCGTCAGCATCGTACCAATCGGGCCGTGAATCGCCCGGCGCCATGAATTGATAGAACTCCCGCGAGCCGCGGCTGGATTCGAGCGAGACGAACAGCAGGTCGCCAGTGCGCACCGTGTTGCCCTCGTCATCGTAGAAGCGCTCGAACACCAGTTCGAAATCATCGCCCGGGCGCACGTCGCGCTGGAAGTCGACGTCGTACGAGAATGCGTCAGCGAGCGCGGCGACTTCCCGGTCCGTGGCGCCGAGCGCCAAAGCACTGGAATAAAGGCTGGTCTCGACCGGTGCGGCGATCCGCGCGATCTCGAACGTCAGCGGCATCTGCACTTCGCGCGCTTCGAACCCGCCCGCAGTGGTGCGGTTGGCGGTGACTGAAGCGCCCGGCTCTGAACGGAACGCAACGCCGGTCAGCTGCGCCTCGCCCTCGTCGCGTTGGAAATAGAGGCTGATCGCCTGCCCTGGCCGCAGGCGGCGCGGATTGTAAACGTCGGCAATCGAGTTCAGCGCTGCGCTCGCGTCCGATGACGAAGCGCCGGCGCGCGTCAGCAAACCCGCCAACGTCTCGCCATTGGCGACGCGCATCTCTTTCGTTTCGTGACGGAGATAAACTTCAGTGAAGGCCAATTGCTCGGCGCGGCGCGCCGCTGCTTCACGCATGGCAGCGTTTTCAGCCGCCGCCGCTGTGGCGGCGCCGCTGAAGAGGCCTGCGTTCCAGGCCAGCCCCAGACCCACCAAGAAGGCCGCCGCCATAAGGCCAGCAGCGGCCATTCCTTTACGGGCCTTCATGAGCCGGTGAGCGAATTCTGCTCTCAATCTCGTGCTCCAATAGCTGCCATCTGGAAGAAAAGCACCATCACAAGTGTTTCCGCCGTTTGGTTATTCAGCCAGAAACCGTAATGGCGTCATTCAGTTAGCCTGTAAGACGCCTCAGAAAGCGCCTTTAACCAACCAGGACCACGCCAAGCAGAAGAGTATGGCACACAGGTCTAACCAGGCCGTTGCGAGTCAAGAACGAGAGCTAAAAAAGCTCCCGGATGACCCGCCGCCCCCACGTCGGCTCATAGCCGGCTGGTCCATGGCGCTCGGCGCCTTGGGTATAAGCTTGATTTTGCTAGGTTCTGGGCTCTGGTTCGTCCGCTATTCGATCGCGTCTTTCATGCTTGGCGCGGCGCTTTCTGAGCGCGGCGCAGACGCCGATTTCCAGTTCGTTAACCTCGATTTGAACAGCGCCGCCTTGGCGAACGTGCGTTTCGGCTCCGCGGAGACGCCGGACGCGACCATCCCGCTGGTTGAGGTGCGGTGGCGCTGGGATGGCATTTCACCCCACGTTCACTTTCTCCGCGTCGTCCGTCCCCGGCTCCACTTTCGTATGGACGAAGGCGGGCGCGTCTCGGCTGGCGCGCTTGAGCGGCTGGGCGGCGGCAAGCCCGGCCGGCGTCGCCCCAGCATCCCCGCCATCGAACTCGAGATCCTGGAGGGCGAGGCGATCCTCGACACGCCCTTCGGCCCGCTCACCGCCACGCTTCAGAGTTCCGGCACGCTGGGCGAAGACTTCTCCGCGCTCGGGGCGATCGTAGCCACTTCTCGGCCCGGCCAGGCTTACGCGCTGGAGAACGGCGCCGCTGAGCTTGTCGTCGTTTCGCGCGATAGCAACATCTCGTTCCGCCTTAGCGCCAACGCCAATGCGTTGACCTGGGATAACGCGCGCGTCTCTTCACCGGCATTCCGCGTTCTTGGCCGCGTGCCGCTTGATCTGGCTCGCTACAATTTCGAACTCAGCAGCCGCGCCAACGCGTACCGAGGCGGTGGTATTTCGGCGCAAGCCATCACGGTAGCGCTAAGCTTTGAAGGCATCGCACGCGAAACCGAACTCGCGCCGGAAACGTGGGCCAGCGAAGCACACGCCACTGCCGGCGAATTGCGTTTGGGCGATAGCTCCCTGCAGCATGCGCGCTTCGAAGGGCGCGTCGACGGCGCAGATGTGCGCGGCCAGGGCCGGTGGTCACTCTCCGGCGGGCGCTTCGATGGCCTCGCTCTGATTTCCGAACAGCCGAGCGCAAACGGCGTCTTCCGTTTCGAACTGCAAGGCGACGAAACACTCTCCGGCGAAGCGCGTGTGGTGTTCGCTCAATCGCGCTTAAACGAAGCCGCTCAATCGGATTTACGCGGCGCGTTCCCGGACATCCCTGATGCGCCGATCGGTCCAACGTTCGCGCAAGCCGAACGCGCGCTAGACGCCGCCGCCGATCGCTTCGACCTCTCTATCCCGCTCGCGATCAACGCGACGGAGGACGGTGTGCGCCTACAAGTCTCCGCGCCTGCCGAAGTACAGGCTGCTACCGGCGCGCGCTTGCAATTAGCGCCGCTGCGCCAAGACAGCCCCGCCATGGTGCTGCAATGGCCCGGCCCATCGCTTTCGGGCTCGATTGCACTCGAACTCTCCGGCGGCGGCGCACCAAACGCGTCGCTGCTGCTTGATACGCTCGACTGGACGCCGAACGCGCCGTTCGAAACCGACGGAACGCTTACGCTCTCGAATTGGCGGACCGAAAACGCCAGCATCTCCACCGATGAACTCGGCGTCGCCATCGCGATCCAACCGCAAGGCGGCGGCCGCATTGATCTGCGTGGCCCCGCACACATCACCGGACCTCTTGGCGATGGAGAAGTTCGTGATCTCGTTGCGTCGCTCGATCTCGGCGTGCAATGGGGCAATGGCTGGCGCGTCACGCCGAACAACGGTTGCCTGCCGATCCGTCTCGGCGGCATCGACGCCGCGGGACTTTCCTTCGCCAATGGCGCCTTCTCTCTATGCCCGCTCAACGGCGCGCTCATTGCTGCCGATGCATCGAGCAACATGTCCGGCGGCTTTTCTATTCGCAGCCTCGCGCTCGACGGCCGCATGTCCGGTCCCGAAGGCCAGCCCGCACGCTTGAATGCAAGCAACGTCATCGGCCTCTTCCGTGGCCGCACCGGCGATTTCACGCTCGCGGTTGAAGCAATGGGTCCGCGCCTCACCATCGACATGGCAGAGCAACGAGAGCTCTCCGTAACTCTGCAACGCCTCACCGCCGACGCGCACATCGCCGACGGCTGGACTGTCGCGGGCTCGTTCGACGCCGGCACACTCACCGACCCATCTCTTCCCGGTTCGATCTCGTCAATCGCGGGCTCGTGGACAGCGCAGCCCGAAGACGGCAACCCAGTCATTCACGTGAACGCGGGCGAAGCGTTGCTCACCGCAAACCGCCCGGCCAGCGATGAAGATCGGCCGCTCTTCAATCCGTTGCGCATCGTCGAAGCAACCGCGACGCTACAAAACGGCGAAATCACTGCTTCCGGCGCGATCGTGCTGGACGCGAGAGATCGCCAACTCGCGCGCTTCAATGCGCGCCATCGCATTGACGAAGGCGGCGGCGTTGCAAGTGTGAGCGCCGAGCGCATCGAGTTCGGACCAGAACTGCAGCCGTATGAAATCACTGAGCAAGCGCGTGGCCTCGTTGAAGGCGTGCGCGGGCCCATCTCCGCCAGCGCCGACATCACGTGGACGCGGAACGATCTCCTGGGAACGGGCCTAGTCCGCCTCGATGGCATCTCGCTTTCAACCGCGACGATCCCAATCCTCAACGACGTGCGTGGCGAAGTGCGCTTCGATGATCTATGGGCGCTCACCACCCCGCCTGGCCAACGCGTCACCATCGGCGAACTCAATCCTGGCATCGCGGTTCGTAACGGCCGTGTGAGCTTCCAGTTGCTCACCGAAGAGCGCGTTGCGATCGAGAGCGCCGAATTCGATTTCGCCGCCGGCGTGCTCGCGATGCGCCCCACGACCATCACCCTCGGCGCCGATGAGACGCGCTTTGAGTTGGCGCTGCGCGATGTCGACGCGACGGAGCTTTTGCGCACGCTCGGCGTGCCCGATCTCACCGCGACCGGAAAACTCGAAGGCAGCTTCCCGCTGCTTCTGACGCGTCGCAGCGCTTTCGTTGAAGGCGGCGTGATCCGCGCGCAGGGCGAAGGTGGCGTGCTCGCTTACACGGGCCAAGCCGGCGAAAGCGCGACCGGCGTTTCGCGCATCGCCTTCGATGCGCTGCGCAGCTTCCAATACGATCAGCTCTCACTCACGCTGGACGGCGACTTGAACGGCGATGTCGTTTCCTCGATCCAATTCAGCGGCCACAATTCTGGGCGCCCGGTCGATCTTGGCCCCATCGCCCCGATCCCCGGCGTCGGCCGGATCACAGTTCGCGGCGTGCCGTTCGATTTCAACGTGCGCGTGACCGCCCCCTTCCGGCGCCTGGCCCAAACTGCAGCAACGATCACCGACCCCAGCGTCCTGATCAACCAAAGTCGGGAGCAGGAAGCGCAAGAACCAGTTGACCCGGACACCCTGCCGCCAAGATAAAGTCCAGCTTCAGAGCGTATTCAGCTTGAGGCGGTTACGAGAGTAGCCCTGGAGTTTCGCGTTATGCGGGCAACCCTGTTGACGAGCTTGGGCGCGGCGATCCTCGCCGCTGGCTGCATCCCAGTGCAGATCCAAGCGCCGGATGAACCTATTGAGATCAATCTCAATGTGAACATCCGCCAAGAAGTCATCGTGCGGCTCGAACGCGACGCTGCTGAACTACTGGATCAGAATGCTGATCTCTTCGGAGGCACCACGCCATGAAACGCCGTTTTGTTGTTGCTGGCATCGCCGCCATTGGATTGGCGCTGAGCGCCACACTGGCATGGGCGCAAGCCGCCGACTCCGCGCTCACGCAAGCCCGCGCTAGCGGCCTCATTGGCGAACAAGCTGATGGCTATTTGGGCTTCGTGCCCGGCGCGTCGATCTCCGCCGATCTGCGCGGTCGCGTCGATCAAAACAACATTCAACGTCGCCAACTTTACACCCAACGCGCGACTCAACGTGGCGCATCGGTCAACGAGATGGCTGCCGCCGTTGCGTGCGAAGTCTTCCAACGCCCGCGCATCGCGGTCGGCGAGAAGTATCGCAACGAAGCCGGCCAATGGCGCCAACGTACAGCCGGTGCAGCCATCGACGTCCCGAGCTTCTGCGCGGATTGATATTCGTTAGGAACCAGATCAGACCGTCGCCGTTTATGTCCGGCGGCGGTCTTTTTGTATGATACTTCCCTCACCCTCAGGCAGCGCCTGAAGTTAGCCACCGGGCCAGCGCACGTTGCCCTTGAAGCGCGCATCGGAACGCTCGACACGCAACCAGCTTACAATTTGTATGCCCGTGGACTGCATGCCTTTAGGTCAGCGGTCGAAGGCTGGCTTTCCGCTCAAGAATTACCCGCGATAGGCGTATGGCGCCCGCAAAGCATCGCGCTCGCACTTCACGATGACCTGAGCGACCTGACCCTAACGCCGCTTGATGCGTTCACCTTGCAGTGGGACGCAACAGCAAGCGGGTCGTTCGTGATGGGTGTGCACTACGTTTTGGAAGGCTCTGCTTTGGGCGCGCGCGTCCTCTGCAAGCAGGTCGCGGCTCTCGGACTCACGCGGGATCACGGCGCACGCCACTTGTGGGCGCAAGCAGACACGCCCACGAGCTGGCGCGGATATCTTCATGCGTTGGAAAATATCGACATCGATGAGGCAGCTTTGATCGCCGGCGCGGACGCCGCGTTCGTTGCGGCCGCCGGCGCGATGGAGCGCGCCGCCGATGTATGATGTGAAGGACGTCAATCTTAGCAATTGCGATCGCGAGCCGATCCATATCCCCGGCACCATCCAACCGCATGGCTGCCTTATCGCGTGCGATCAACAACTTGGAACGATCCAGCGCACC
>JBEBHI010000237.1:0-3708 GCA_040080935.1 Terricaulis sp. | reverse complement strand
TTTGCATAAATCAAAATGATGGTCGTTGAGTGTGCTCGTTTCTGCGCTCGGCCTCGTTTGTTCTTGGTAGCACTGAAGGCACTTGCGGATGCGAGCGCCTCTGTGTTGTACGAGATCGCTGCCAGCTGCGACCGGAAAAACGCACGCTAAGAAAGAATTGAGACAATTCTCAATCTTTCAAACCGCGCGATTGTGGGCGCTGGCGGGTCGCGGATTTTGTTCCCCCATAAGCAAACTTTAATTCTTATCTTGCTGCGCGAGTTCCAGGGGGGACAGATGGGCCGTTGGGGTAAAGCCGTTCGCTTTGCAGTTTTTGCCGTGCTTTTTGCAGGCGCAGGCAGCTACGCCACGCGCGCGGGCGCGCAGGATATTCCGACTGGCGGTCAGCCGAGTCCGCTTTTCGGCGCTCAGCCTTTTACACAGCCGCTGATGTTGTTTGAAGAGTTCGGCACCCAACCGATGTCTGGGGCCGCGTGCACGAACTGCGCGCCGTTGCCACCAGCGCGCAATTGCGCGAGTGGCCCTGACGGCGCCGCGCTCGATACATTCCTTCGCCAGCCGCTTTGGCCGGCGCCTACGCGCGAAGCGAATACAAGTCGCCGAAGCTATTGGGACGCGCTCGTCGGAAACTGCGTTCGTCCGCTTGCGACAAGCTCTGCCGAGGGACGTCCACCTGGTGAGTGGTTCGCGCATCAACGTTGGAGCGAGTTTCAACCTCGTGTGTACTTCCAGTCAGCGATGACGGGCGCTCGGACCAACAACGGGCTGCGCGATGGATGGCAACGCCACCGTTACGCAGTCGGTGAATTTCGCCGTGGCGGCCTCTACTATCAGGGTGGCACGACACGCGGCACGCAAATTCGTTTCCACCCGAACTTCCCAGTCCAACAGCCCAACTCGGTTTGGACGTTTGACGGCACGATGCCGCCGAAGTTGCTGATGGCCCGCTATGGCGAGCCGATCCTCTTCCGGCACTTCAATGCACTGCCGATCGATCCTGCGGCGAACAATGGCTTTGGCGCTCACACGATCACCACCCACGAGCACAATGGCCACAACCCCGCCGAGAGTGACGGGTTCGCGGGGGCGTTCTTCTTTCCGGGTCAGTTCTACGATTATCACTGGCCCATGCAGTTGGCTGGTCGAGATACCATCAACACCAACGCCGCCGATCCGCGCGCCGGATTTCCTGACGGCGCAGGCGGCATAACGCGCATTCGTGGCGACTATCGCGAGACGATGTCGACGCATTGGTTTCACGATCACATGCTCGATTACACGGCGCAGAACGTGTACAAGGGCAACGCTGCGATGATGAACTATTACAGCTCGATCGATCGCGGCCGCGAGGGATCGCAGTGCAACTACACAAATCAGAACAATCCAAACCTCTGCCTACCAAGCGGTACGGCGCTTGATTGGGGCAACCGCGACTATGACGTGAACTTGGTGGTGGCGGATAAGGCGTGGGACGCCAACGGCCAACTCTGGTTCAACATTTTCAACACCGACGGCTTCTTGGGCGATCGGGTGTTGGTGAATTGGGCATGGATGCCATACCTCGACGTTCGTGCGCGGCGGTATCGTTTCCGTATTCTGAACGGCGCGGTTTCGCGCAATTTCCAGTTCGCCATTGTGACTTCGACGGGGGCGCGGGTGCCGTTCCACATGATCGCAAACGACGGCAACATCATGGAACACGCGATTCCGTTCCCGAATGCGGAATCACAAGACATGCCGGAGCAGGCAATCGCCGAACGATACGACATCGTCATCGACTTCGCGCAGTTCCGCCCCGGCGCGCGTCTCTACATGGTGAACTTGCTCGAGCACCAAACCGGCAAGGGGCCTAACCGCACCGTTCCGTTGGCGGATGTGTTGAGTGGCCGATACGACGGACGCGACCCGGCTGTCGGGCGCATTATGGAATTCCGGGTGCAATCTTATTCGGGCGTGGATCGGAGCATGAATCCCGCGCAGTACGAAGAAGGAGGGCGTGTCATGATCCCGCGTCCGACGCCGCCGGCTGATGTCCTGCAAACGGCAGTGCGTCGTGACTTCGAGTTCGCGCGTTCGGGTGGCACGGACAACACACCGTGGACGATCCGCACCAATGGCGGCGCAGGCCTCACGGCTGACTTGCATCGCGTCTCTGCGGCGCCAACTCAGGGCCAGTGGGAAATCTGGACGCTGCACAGTGGTGGCGGCTGGCAACATCCCGTTCACATTCACTTCGAGGAAGGTCGCATTCTCTCGCGCGATGGGCACGCGCCGCCGATCTGGGAGCGCTACGCGCGCAAAGACGTGTTCCGCGTTGGCGACAATCCGACCGGGCACGCGAGCAGCGAAGTGCAAGTTCTGCTGCGCTTCCGTGAGTTCATGGGCACGTTCGTCGAGCACTGCCACAACACGCAGCATGAAGATCACGCGATGCTGCTGCGGTGGGACTTGCGCGCTCCAGGGCAAGTAATCGCGATCCCAACGCCAATCCCGGATTGGGAGGGCGTCTACTACGAACCCACAGCGGATTTGCCGACGCGCACAAACTAGTTGCGCGGAGCGAGGTCAACGAAAAGCGGCGGCGGGCAATCGTCGCCGCTTTTTGCTGCGTTATTTGGCGTTCTCAATTTTGTTCGTTCAACGGACGCAAGCGATGGTTGCTGGCGGTATTTATTCCATTGAATGGCTCTCTTCAAAGCGGCGCTAGGGTGCGGGGCGCGAAATGCCAGTCAGTTTCAATCGTACGGACCTCGAATTTCTTCTGCAGCAGATTCGCTTAGCGGAGACGGGGCAGGCGCCGGTCAACGTTCATTTGGCGTTTGGCTTGCGCGAGGTCGCGGGGACAAACAACAGCTTAGTGCCAGGGCAAAGCACCTATGGATCGGCTGATCAGGTTTTTCCGCAGGTCGGCTCGCCGGTCTTCCGCACCGTGCTCGTCAATATCGATGGCACGCCGTTCGATCCGCACCCAGGTACGCCGGGCGATGTGGCGCAGACATCATATCAGCAGACGAGCGCGGATCCTTCAGCAAACCCGTTTCTTGACCTGCTTGGCGCGGGTGTCGTCATCGATGGCGAACCGCGGACGATCAGCAATCTGATCGCGGACCAAAGCATCAATAACCCTGCCGCGCTTCTCACCGCACAACAATTCCTTGCGCAACTGGGTGACGGCTACACCGTCCAGAATACTCTTCCGGGCTACGATCCGAACAATCTATTCATTGGAAACATCACACCGGACTCCGGGCTCTCGGCGCCATTCAACACCTGGACTGCGCTGTTTGGTCAGTTCTTCGATCACGGCCTCGATCTCATCACCAAGGGTGGCTCGGGCACGATCTTTATTCCGTTGGCGCCAGATGATCCTCTCATCACGCTCGGACCGGACGGCATTGCGGGTACTGGCGACGAGGTGAGCCCAAGCCGGGCTTTCATGGTTTTGACGCGTGCGACCAACCAGGCCGGCGCGGACGGTCTTCTCGGCACTGCCGATGACATCCACGAAAACACCAACACGACGACGCCGTATGTCGACCAAAACCAGACCTACTCGTCTCATCCTTCGCATCAGGTGTTTCTACGTGAATACCAAGTTGGCTCTGACGGACAGATTCACTCAACTGGCCGACTGCTAGATAGCATCAGTGCGTTCGACGGTTCGCATCACATGCCCACCTGGGCGGATGTGAAAGCCAACGCGCTATC
>JBEBHI010000094.1:0-13946 GCA_040080935.1 Terricaulis sp. | reverse complement strand
CGCGCGCCGTCTTGTTCGTAGTAACGTGGCAGATCGCGGAAGATGCCGCGGCGGATTTCGCTGCCTTCGGAACGGACGTTGATGGTTTCGGTGACGACAATGTCGCCGTCGCGTTCGACTTTGATGGCGACATCGAAATTATTGATCTGCTCTGTCGCCAAAGCTGGGGTGGCGAAGAAGAGCGCGGCGAGCGCGAAAAAGAAGGCGCGGAAGATCATTGCGGACTGAGTCCGAGTGTCGGCGCGTCGCGGTCGCCCGCGGCGGTGATTTCGAAGAAGGCGCGCTTGCCGATGCCAAAGGCGCCGGCGACTGCGTTTGAAGGGAAGCTCTCGACTGCGGTGTTCAGCTCGCGAACGGCGCCGTTGTAGAAGCGGCGCGCCATTTCGATTTTGTTTTCGGTTTCAGAGAGCTCCTTCTGAAGCTCCAGGAAGTTTTGATTGGCCTTCAGTTCGGGATATGCCTCGCCGAGCGCGATGAGGCGGCCGACTGGCTTTGAGAGCGCGCTTTCAGCTTCACCGCGTTTGGCGGCGTTGTCGCCGGCGGCGAGGGCGGCGTTGCGCTTCTCGGCGACATCTTCGAAGAGCTGGCGTTCATGAGCGGCGTAAGCCTGCACCGTCGTCACCAATTGTGGAATGAGATCGGCGCGGCGTTTCAGCTGCACGTCGATATCGGCCCAACCGTTGTTGACCATCTGCCGTTTGGAGATGAGCTGGTTGAACAGAACGATGACGATGATCGCGACGATGGCGATGGCGGCGAATATGTAAAGTCCGGTCATGCGCCTGCCTTACACCGCGTTCGGCGCTTTCGCAAAACATGACGCGGCAGACGCGGTGTTTAGCGCGACGGCCTATTTGCGCAGGATCTTGTCCATCGCCTTGCCCTTGGCGAGTTCGTCGATGAGCTTATCCAGGTAGCGAATTTCCTTCATCAGCGGTTCTTCGACGTTCTCGACGCGGACGCCGCAGACGACGCCGGTGATGAGGGAGCGCGCGGCGTTCATTTTCGGCGCCTGATCGAAGAAGTCTTCGAAGGTCGTCTTCTTCTCGATTTGAGCGTCGAGCTTCTTCTGCGTGTAGCCGGTTAGCCAGCGGATGATCTCATCGACTTCCGCTTTGGTTCGGCCCTTCCGTTCGGCCTTGTTGATGTAGGCGGGGTAGACGCTGGCGAAACTCATTTTGTAGATGCGGCGTGTCACGCTTGGGTTCCCGCGCGGTTGGCGACGAGATCGTCGACAACGCTTGGATCGGCGAGCGTGCTGATGTCGCCGAGATTGCTGATGTCGTTTTCGGCGATTTTACGCAGGATGCGGCGCATGATTTTGCCGCTGCGTGTTTTCGGTAGGCCCGGCGCCCATTGGATGATGTCGGGAGTCGCCGTCGGGCCGATTTCGGAGCGGACGGTTTGTACGAGTTCGCGTTTCAATTCGTCGCTCGGCTCGACGCCTTGCTTCAAAGTGACGTAGCAATAGATGCCTTGGCCTTTGATGTCGTGCGGATAGCCGACGACGGCTGCTTCAGCGACTTTGGTGTCGGCGACAAGCGCGCTTTCGATTTCGGCGGTGCCGATGCGATGGCCACTGACGTTCAAGACATCGTCGACGCGACCGGTGATCCAGAAATAGCCGTCTTCATCGCGGCGGCAGCCGTCGCCGGTGAAGTACATGCCGGGATAGGTCCGGAAATAGGTTTCGAAGAAGCGCTGGTGGTCGCCGTAGACGGTGCGCATCTGACCGGGCCAGGAATCGAGTAGCACGAGATTGCCGCTTGTTGCGCCGTCGAGGAAGTTGCCTTTGTCGTCGACGAGTGCGGGCTTGATGCCGAAGAAGGGGCGTGTGGCGCTGCCGGGTTTCATCGCGGTGGCGCCGGGAAGATTGGTGATCAGCGCAGCGCCAGTTTCGGTTTGCCACCAGGTGTCGACGACGGGGCAACGCGAGTCGCCGACCGTGCGATAGTACCAGAGCCAGGCTTCAGGGTTGATCGGCTCACCGACCGTGCCGATGAGGCGGAGTGTTGAGCGTGATGTGCGCTTCACCGGTTCTTCGCCGTCGCGCATGAGGGCGCGGATGGCGGTTGGTGCGGTGTAGAAGATGTTGACCTTGTGCTTGTCGATGACTTCCCAGAAGCGCGAGACGTTTGGGTAGTTTGGCACGCCTTCGAACATGAGCGTCGTCGCACCGTTCGCGAGCGGGCCGTAGACGATGTAAGTGTGGCCAGTGACCCAGCCCACGTCAGCCGTGCACCAGTAGATGTCGCCGTCATGATAGTCGAAAACGTATTGATGTGTCATCGAGGCGTAGACGAGATAGCCGCCGGTGGTGTGCAGCACGCCTTTGGGTTTGCCGGTCGAGCCTGAGGTGTAGAGGATGAAGAGCGGATCTTCCGCGTTCATCGGCTCCGGCGCGCATTCGGCGCTGACATCGGCGGCGGCGTCTTCGTAAACAATGTCGCGGCCTTCATGCATCGGCACGCCCGCGCCAGTGCGGGTGATGACGATGACGGTAGTGACGTCAGGCGCTTCTTCCAGAGCTTCATCGACGTTTTGCTTCAGCGGAATGATCTTGCCGCCGCGCACACCTTCGTCAGCGGTGATGACGACTTTGGAGTCGCAATCCTTGATGCGGTTGGCGAGGCTTTCGGGCGAGAAGCCACCGAAGACGACGGAGTGGACGGCGCCGATGCGTGAACACGCGAGCATTGCGTAGGCCGCTTCCGGGATCATCGGCATGTAGATGGTGATGCGGTCGCCCTTCTTGACGCCGCGCGATTTTAGAACGTTGGCGAAGCGGCAAACTTCGTCGTGCAGTTCGCGATAGGAGATGTGACGCGATTGATGCGGGTCGTCGCCTTCCCAAATGATCGCGACTTGATCGCCGCGCTTTTCCAAGTGGCGATCGATGCAATTGGTGGAGACGTTGAGGACCCCATCCCAGTACCAACGAATGTGGAAGTCGGCTTCGTTGAAGCTCGTATCCTTCACCTTGGTGTAGGGCTTGATCCAATCTAGCCGCTGGCCGTGGATGCCCCAGAACGCTTCTGGGTCAGCGAGCGCGCTTGCGTGCATAGCGCGGTATTTCACGTCATCGACGAAGGCCTTCTTGGCCCATTCTTCTGGAACGGGGATGACGACGGGATCGGACATGTGGCTAGCCTCGGGACGTTTGCTCTTTCGCAATTGTCCCGAAGCCAGCGCCGGAAACAAGCACCATTCGCTAGCCCGGCCAGATCGTCGCGGCGGTTAGGGTGCGCTGTGCTGCGCCGCGGCGGCGCGAGCGCGTTCGATCGCGGCGTTCACGGATTCGCGGGATGGCAAACGCTGCTCCGTGACTTGAACACCAGGCGGCACTGCAAACAGGCTAGCGTCTTGAGGTCCGCGTTGCAGGCTTTGAGTGTCGAACACGACGACGCCGTCTTGTTTCATCTGAATCATGATGCCGTCATTGGTGAGACACATGGTGCGCGCGACTGGCGTGGCCTCAGCTTCGGCTGGCGGATCGACGCTCCACTCGTTGCCGCTTTCGCCGCCCGCGGAGCATGAGCCTATGCGATGGGTGCGGGCCTGCATCTGTGCGCGAATCGCGTCGATGTCGACGGGTTGCGATGTGCCGGTTTGAACTTGTGAGAGGTCGGTGCGCGTCGCGATGGTGCGGCCACCCATCTGCATGATTGAGATGGCTTCGTGCGCGTCAGAGTTGACGATGTTGATCATCGAGCCGCCGGCCGGGCTCGCCATCTCGGTGCGAATTCTCGCGCCGTCGTGATAGATCACTTGGGCGATGGATTGGCCGCCCATGGTCAGCGTCGCTTCCTGCCGAAACGCTACGCCGCTTGCTTGCGGGAAGGTTGCGTCGTTGGCCGCGGCTGGAGCATCGCTGTCGGTGGAGGTGCTGGGGTTACAAGCGCCGAGCGCCAGAAGTGAAACAAACGCTAGGGCTGCAATCCGCATAGAAAATCCTCCTCGAACGGGCTTACTGACTAGCAGGCCGGCGTGCGCGCGGGAAATGAAAGCTAGGGCTTTCCACACCGCGCTTGCAGCAGATGGACTAGGTTCCGACGAATTGCCTCAGCTTTACATTGTGATCGTGCGCGATCATTTCGGCCGCTTTTTCACCGATCATGATTGAGGCGGCGTTTGTATTACCGCTCACGATCTCTGGCATGATGCTGGCGTCGGCGATGCGTAGATTCTTCACGCCGTAAACTTTGAGACGCGGGTCGACGACGTCGCCGATGCGGCAGGTGCATGTGAGGTGATAGACCGTCGTGCAGAAGTGCAGCGCGATGTTCTCAAGGAGCGCATCGCTAGGTGTCTCGCCCGCCTTGTAGCCGTGTTTTTTTGCCAGCTCCGGCGGCACTTGCCAGACAGGCTTGTTCGGTCCCGGCCAGTTGTCCGCGATCGCAAGCGCCTTGCGTATCACCGCGACCATGACTTTGAGATCATCGGGATCGCCGAAATAGTTCATCAGGATCGATGGCGGCTGCATCGGATCGGCGCTTTCGAGCACGATCTCGCCCTCGCTGTGTGGCAGAACCGGGTTGGCGAGGATGATCATGTTCTCGCGATCGATTGCGAGATGCGGAGCGCCTTCACCGAAATAGCGCGTTGTATCGACGTTGAGCGGGCCTTCGAAAAACGCCTTGTCGAAACCGACGGGAAGAAAGCCGATTTGCCCGTCGTGGCTGTGGTTGTCGCCGAGGCCGGTCGAGAAGAAGGCGATGCCGTCATACATGGATGAGGCGATGAGGCTTGAGCCGGTTTCCATCCATTCGGCGATGCGCCGTTCGGACTCTGCTTTGAGCGCGGCCAGTTCAGGCGGAAGATTCACGTCGTCCGCGGGATTGGCGGGCAACGGTCCTGCCGGAGCGCGCAGTGCATCCGGACCGGCGGAGACGCCAACCTCGGCCATCGCAAGGCCGTGGCCCGGTGCGTGGAACGCAAGCGCCGTGTGAATGTGATCCTTAAGGTGCTTGCCAACCGCCGGAAGATCATGACGGCAAACGACGTCGACGGCTTCGAGATCGCGGCGCGGGCCGATGCCAGACAACATGAGCAGATGCGGAGAACCGACGGCGCCCGCGCTGAGGATCACGTCGCGCGTTGCGTGAGCGGTGCAAGTTTTGCCATTTGCGTCGCGGTATTCGACTCCAACAGCTTTGAGATCGCCGCTCACGCCGTCGAGCAGCACGCGCGTGGTGTGCGCTTTGGTGATGATGGTGAGATTCGGACGTTGTTCGGCTTCGCCCTCGAGAAATCCGCGGTAGGTGCCGCAGCGCACGCCTTTGCGCGTGTTGGTTTGCACGAGTGACGCAACGCCTGCTGCGCCGCCGCGATCGCGGCCGTTATAGTCGCCGCGCGGGATGCCGGCTTTGCCAGCGGCTTCGACGAACGCGCGCGACGCGGGGATCACCGGTGAACGCACGCCGACGCTGACAGGGCCATTATCGCCGTGCGCGTCGCGGTCGACGGTGATCTCGTTGCTGGCGTTGAAGGTCTCAATCTTGCGAAAGTACGGGAGCACATCGTTGTAGCTCCAGCCCTCGGCGCCGCGTGCGGCCCAGTTGTCGAAGTCGCCGGGATGGCCGCGGACATAGACCATGTAGTTGATGCCGGAGGAGCCGCCGAGCATCTTGCCGCGCGGCACGGGCATGCGGCGGTTGTGCAAGCCGCGCCCGGCTTTGCCCGCGTCGGCGGTGTACATCCAATCGGTTTCAGGATTGAGCTGCATGCTGGCGCACGCGGCGGGCATTGCCTCGGCAGGCGGCGGGCGATCGCCAGCTTCGAGCAACGCGACGTGACAGTTCGGATCTTCGCTCAATCGCGACGCGATCACCGCGCCGGCCGAGCCTGCTCCCACGACGATGAAGTCGTATGTATCCGCCATAGTTTTCCTCCCGCGCGCTCATGCGCGTGAAGACTGGCGCTTCATTTCGCGATCATGAACAACGGAACTAAGCGCCGAATATCGCGCGCGCGCAATATGGACGCGTAGCACGCTGCTTCAGTGCGCGACGCTGGCGGCGCGACGGAAGACGGTTCGGATGGTGAAGTTGCTGACGAGGCGGCGGACGCCGGGAAGGCGTGAGAGTGTATCTTGGTGGATGCGCTGGTAGCGGTCGTCATCGGCGATAACGATGCGGAGGAGATAGTCGCTCTCACCCGTCATCAGGTGACAGTCTTGCACTTCGCGACAGAGTGCGACGGCGCGTTCGAATTTGGCCATGGTTTCGCGGCGCTGATCTTCGAGCGTGACGGCGACGAAGACGGTGGCGCTTCGGCCGAGGGCCTTCTCTGAGAGGATCGCCGCGTAGCCTTCGATGACGCCAGCGGCTTCCATGGCTTTGACGCGCCGATGGCAGGCGGAAGGCGACAGGCCGATACGTTCGGCCAGCGCGGCGGCGGTGAGGTAACCGTCGCGTTCGAGTTCGATCAGGATCTTATGGTCGAAATCGTCGAGCTGGACGGGAATTTCTTGCGCCATGCGGCATCATACGCCGAATAATAAGCGTCTGAAACGTCTAGACGCCCAAAATATCCAAGAAAAACCGTTTCGAACGGGATATTTCCCCGTCCAACAGGAGGAATTCCCATGAAAGTCGGCTGCCCGAAGGAAATCAAGGTCCACGAGTATCGCGTTGGTCTGACGCCGGAGAGCGCGGCCGAGCTGGTGCGGGCCGGCCATGAGGTTTTCCTCGAGACGAAGGCGGGCGAGGGCATTGGCGCGCCGGATAGCGTTTACGAAAAGGTCGGCGTGAAGATTCTGCCGAATGCGGACGCTGTGTTCGAGACGGCCGAGATGATCGTGAAGGTGAAGGAGCCGCAAGCGGTCGAGATCGCGCGGCTGAAGCCGCACCATACGCTGTTCACGTATCTGCACTTGGCGCCGGATCCGGCGCAGGCGGAAGGTCTGATGAAGTCGGGCGCGACCTGCATCGCGTATGAGACGGTGACCGATCGTGACGGCCGCTTGCCGTTGCTGAAGCCAATGTCGGAAGTTGCAGGCCGCATGTCGATCCAAGTTGGCGCGTACTTCTTGGAGAAGGCGCACGGTGGGCGCGGTGTGTTGATGGGCGGCGTGCCGGGCGTGCAGCCGGCGAGCGTCGTGATCCTTGGCGCGGGCGTTTCGGGTTATAACGCAGCGCAGATCGCGGTTGGGATGCGCGCACGCGTGCAGGTGTTCGATAAGAACGCAGCGCGTTTGGAAGAGTTGGATCGCGAGTTCAACGGCCGTTTGGAGACTGTATATTCGACGGCTGCGGCTGTCGCGGAAGCGATCAAGGAAGCTGACGTTGTTGTTGGCGCCGTGCTGGTGGCGGGCGCTGCCGCGCCGAAGCTGATCACGCGCGACATGTTGAAGACGATGCGTCCGGGTTCGGTTTTGGTCGATATTTCGATCGACCAAGGCGGTTGCTTTGAAACGTCAAAGGCGACGACGCACTCAGAGCCGACGTTCGTGGTTGATGGCATCGTGCACTATTGCGTCGCCAACATGCCGGGCGCGGTGTCGCGTACGTCGGCGTTCGCGCTGAACAATGCGACGCTGCCGTTCACACTGGCGCTGGCCAATAAGGGCTACAAGAAAGCGCTGCAGGACGATCCGCATCTCGCGAACGGCCTCAACGTTTATGCCGGCGCGATCACGCACGAGGCGGTGGCGAAGGACCTCGGCAAGCCGTTCAAGAAGCCGGATTGGTTGAACTAAGGCTCGCAACAATTCTCGCATTGCGTCGTCTGCCGCGTTCGTAGACGTTGGCGACGCAGGCGAGGGCGTCATGGCAAGCGAAGCTGAAGGCGTAAGCGAAGCGTCGTCCTGGGTCGGTGCGCGGCCGAGCGCGTCGCAGATTTCAGCGCTGATGTTCTGCGGCGTCGTCGGTCTGATGATCCCCGGCTTGCAGCCGCTTTTGCTTGGCGCGTTTGCACAGGAAGGCCGCGTCGGGGCCGAGCAACTGGGTCAGGTTGCGACGGCAGAATTGTTCGCGATGGGCCTCACTGCCGGTCTGGCCGGCAGCCTGCTGAAGGCGACGCGGCTGAAGCTTGTCGCGATCGTTGCATTGGTGGCACTGGCGATCGCGGATGCGTTCACGCCGCATGTGCGCGGCGACGCGCTGACCTTGCTGCGCGCGGCGGCGGGTGTGCCGAGCGGCGTGCTGGTGTGGATCGCGATCGCTTTTATCGCCAGAACGCCGACGCCAGAACGTTGGGCGGGCGCGTACGTTACGACGCAGACGCTTGGGCAATTCGCGATGGTGGCGATTATCGCCGCGTTCGTGATGCCGCGCTTCGGCGCTGACGGCGGATTTCAGGTGCTTGCGGCGCTGTGCGTTCTGACGATCGGCGTCGCGTTGCTGTTGCCTCGTGAGCTTGCGCCATTGCCGTCCGCAGCGACGGGTGGATTGCCGAGCGCGCGCGGTTGGGTAGCGCTGGCGGTGTCGTTTCTGTTTCTGGCGACGACGAGCGGCGCCTGGGTTTATTTGGAACGGCTGGCGACGCAGGCGAGCCATGACCCAGCTGTCGCAGGCCAAGCGGTGTCGTTCTCGCTGGCGTTTCAAGTTGCGGGCGGCATCACGGCAACGGTGCTGGCTGGCCGCATTTCCTGGTTCTGGACGCTGCTCGCGTGCGCACTCATCGATCTTGGTGTGTTTGCAGGCTTCGCGCTGATGCCTGCTGCGAGCACGTTTGTGGCGCTGGCGTCGGTCATGGGGTTCGTTTGGCTGTTCGCGACACCGTTCCTGGTGCCGATGACGATCGAAGCTGATCCATCGCGCCGCGCGGCGCTATTGATCGGCGGCGCGCAATTGGTGGGCGGCAGTTTGGGCCCATTATTTGCGTCGTTCTTCGTGACTGACGCGGATGCGCGTGGCGCGTTGATGTTCGGCGGCGTGGCGCTCTTGCTCGCGGCGCTGATTATGATGGCGCTTCACCTGACGCGCGAGAGGAGCAGCATATGAGCGTGCAGCAACGTTGGCTGATTGGCTTCTATGCGCTTGTCGCTGTCATCGCGCTGATCGCGACGTGGGGGCAGAATCTCACCTACGTTTGGCAGAGTGGCGAGATGTCGGCGCTCAATCAGTTTCTTCCCGATCTCAGGGTCAACCCAGCGGCGCGATCGATTGCGGTGGACATTGGCCTGTTCTTGCTGGCGGCGTCAGCGTTCATGGTCATCGAGGCGCGTCGATTGGGCGTGCGGTTTGTGTGGCTCTACATTTTGCTGGGCTTTTTGGTTGCGATCAGCGTGACGTTTCCGCTGTTCATGATTGCGCGCGAAATGCGGATCGCGGCTGCGCTGGACACGCCGGCGCAATGGTCGCTGACGGCGACGGACGCAATTGGGCTTGCACTTGTGACAGCCGCAGTGATCGGGTTGAGTGTCGTGGTCTTGGGCTAAGGGACGGACGGTCGGGATCGGCTGAACTGCGTGGGTTAATACGCGCAGCCGGCCACAACCCAATTGCACGTATATATCTCCAAGCCGGTGATTAATGATGCGGGGCGGTAGGGCACAGGCCATTTGGCCCGAATGCTCAAACGTTATGCTCTCCTCCCGAGTGTGATTGCGGCGGCACTCATGTTGGTGGCTACGCCAGCGTCCGCGCAGCGGCGCGATCCCAACGCGGAACTTTGCGCCAATCTGCGCAACGAAGTCGCGCCTGATCGGCAAGTCGCAGCGTGTACAGTGTTCCTGCGCGCGTTCGGTATCTCACGGCACGACCGCGCTCAGGCTTATAAGAGCAGGGGCAATGGCTATCGCGCGATGGCGCAATACGATCTGGCTCGCGCCGAATACAACGAAGCGATCCGCTTAGCTCCAGGCTACGCCAACGCCTACAATAACCGTGGTATCAACGAACGCCTGGCCGGCAATTTCGATCAAGCGATCGCTGATTTCGGCGACGCGATCCGTCTCGATCCCACTTTCGCGCCCGCGTATAACAATCGCGGCAGTGTTTACGCCGAACGCGGCGAACTCGAGCTGGCGATTGCCGATCAGACGAGAGCGATCGAACTCGATGGCAGTTTGGCCTCGGCCTACAATGCTCGCGGGAATGCGTACCGAGCTTCCGGCCGCAATGACCTAGCGCTCGCTGACTATAACACCGCGATCCGGCTGATCCCGAGTTATACTGTGGCGTATCTCAACCGAGCCAAAGTCTACACTGACGCCCAAGAGTTCGATCTTGCCGCGGCCGATGTGGCGACAGCGGATCGTCTCGCCCTGGAGTAAGCTCGCGCAATTGCATGCGATCGGAACTGCGTTTAACTGCGACCCGACAAGGGAGACGGTGATGCACAAGGGTTCATGCCTGTGTGGCGCGGTGCGGTTTGCGGTGGCCAGCGAGCTGCCGGGGCCGGATGCTTGTCACTGCTCGCAGTGCCGCAAATCGTCGGGACACTATTTTTCTTCGACTGACGTACCGAAGGCGGCGGTGACGGTTGAGGGCGAGGACCATGTCACTTGGTTTCAATCCTCGGAAAAGGTGCGACGGGGATTCTGCGGCATGTGCGGGTCGCCGCTGTTTTGGGATCCGCTCTTCCGGGACTGGATCGGTATTTCGATGGGCGCTTTCGAGACGCCAACGAACACGCGCCTCGCCAAGCACATCTTCACTGCCGACAAAGGCGATTATTACGACATCGGAGACGATGGCGTGCCGCGTGATCCGCCGCGGCCGTTGGCCTGAGCCCGGTCTTAAGGTTAGCATCAGGCGCGCTGGTTGAGAAAAACAACGGGGCGGCGTTCGGGCGTGATCTCCGTGCGCGCCGCTCGCATGGTGAAAAGATGCGATTTGTGTGCGCCTTCGTGATGCTCGCCGCGCTGGGTGCGCCCAGTGCGCAGGCCTCTGCGCAGACGCCGGAGGAGTTGAACGCGCGCTGCGTCAATCTTGGCAAAAGGTTTGGCTACGATGAGCAGGTGCTCGCGTGCACGCGTCAGCTCAGCCTGCCGAACCTGACGGCTGAGCAGCAGGCGGTGGTTTACAACAACCGCGGCAATGCGTTCCGCGGCAACCGCGAGTATGGGTCGGCCCTGGCCGATTATGACGAGGCAGTGCGCCTCGATCCGACTTACGCCAACGCCTACAACAATCGCGGCATCGCTAACCGTGCCGCGGGGCTGCCCGATCGCGCTATAGCCGACTTCGACGCGGCACTGCGGATCAACCCGGAGTTCGCCAGCGCCTACGGCAATCGCGGCAGCGCGTATGCCGATCGAGGCGACCTCACGCACGCGATTGCCGACTACACGCGTGCGATCGAGCTCGATGCCGAGTATTCGAACGTCTACAACAATCGCGGCAATCTCTACCGTCAGCTGCGCGACTATGATCGCGCGATCGCGGATTTCACGGCTGCGATCCGGATCAATCCGCAGTACGCGGTCGCATTCAACAATCGTGGCCGGACCTATCAGGCGATGGGGGACATGACCCGCGCGCTTGAGGACTACGAGCAGGCGCGGCGGATCGAGCCGGACAATCCGGCCTATCAAGGATTCGGAATGCGGCAGTAGAGTGCGGCTATGGCCGTCACGAAAGCCCGTATTCGCAAGCTTGCTCTCGCCCTCGATGGCGCGAGCGAGGTCGTTCATGTCGACCGCCCGGCATTTCGCACCACGCGCAAGATATTCGCGACGCTGCCGCCGGATGAGCAGGCGGTGAACCTGATGTTCGATCCGCCGACACAGGAATTCTTCTTGGAGCAGGCGCCAGGCGTGATCGAGCCGCTGCCCGGCGGCTGGGGCCGGATGGGCATGGCGCGATGTGATCTAAATGTGGCGGATGAGGCGCTTGTGCATTCGGCGCTGAAAGCTGCGCACGCTTTGGCTTTGCCGAAGGCGAAGAAGGCGAAGCGGAAGAGCTAGGCCGCCTGACAGACTGGCCGACGCGTGCGGCGCAGCGCAGGGTTTTCTCATGAACTATGGCGCGTTCGCCGCAATCGATACGCTTGCGATCACATGTTCGTGGCGCACGCATCTGGCGCGGAGCTTGCCTGCATCTTCAGCGTTGGATCAGGTGCAGCAAGGTTTAATTCACCATTACTGCACTAGTGTGAAGGAGTTCGGAGAACACCAATGCTCGAGAAACACATCGGCGAGCCTTGTCCGACCTGCCAGACGCCGCTTCAACGGCGCGCGTCGACCTTTCGCACTGTTGTTGGTGATGTCGCGTTCTGCGCGCGCTGCTGCTCGTCGTTCGAGTTGGCGCGTGCTGACGATGACGCCGCCCTGGCGTTCGGACCGCCGGAACTCGCGCCCATTTGAGGCGCTGACAATGCCGAGCTGACGCCGGATCCCTAAGGGACCCGGCGCTAACCGTTTCACCGATTATCGAGCTGTGCTCTGACTGCTGCGAGCCCATCACGCGTGATGCGATAGGGGCCGCTATTTTCGCTTCCGATGAATCGCCGGCGGCGTAGCCGCTGAAAGACATGCATGGTGCAGTCGTCCAGGCGCCAACCATCCCGGTTGACGCAATCGATTTCGATGATGTCGCCCTTTTCGTTCTTGCGATGATGAATCGCGCCGCCTTGCGCCAGCGCGTGCAGCGTCCGCTGCTCGTACTTTGAAATGTTCACTTGGAGTTGCCTGAACTGAACGTGCGTGTTCGCGCCGCGAAAGGGCGCGGTTCAGAGCGGACTGGCGTTCAAGCGACGCGGTCCGCGGCGTTAGGCAATCTCAGGCAGCATAGGCAGAGCGGTACTTGGCTGTGTTAGGATGATCGCGCAAGAGGGATGCGCATGATTTCCAACACCATCACGATCTTCCGCACGTTGCTGACTATCCCGCTGTTTGCTCTGCTGGCGTTTGGCGGCGGCGCTTATGGGTGGTGGCCGCTGGTTTTGTTCTTGGGCGCGGGCTTGCTCGACATGGTCGATGGCAAAGTCGCGCGGGCGCGGAATGAGACGAGCGCGTTTGGCGCAATGATCGATCTGATCGGCGATCGCTTGCTGACTTTTGCAGCGGTGCTGGGATTGATGATCGGCGAAACGATTGCAGGCGTGAACGTCGTTGCCGGCATTGTTCTGATCGCGCGGGACTTGATTGTGGCGTCGCTGAACGAAGCGCTTCCAGGAAAATTAGGACCGCCCGTAGGGCCGATGGAGAAGATGAAGATCATCGCAGCGTTTTCGGCGCTGGCGTTGGTGATCGCGCCGAACTTCTTTGCGCAGCAGCAATTGATCGGATTGGGCGCGCTTTGGATTGCGGCCGCACTGACGGTTGCGACCGTCCTTGGATATTGGATGGCGGCGTTGAAAGCGTTTCGCGAGGCTTAGGCCGGCGCGTGCTCGAGCTTTGCTTCGGGGATGAGAGCGCGCATGCGGTTGCCGAACGAGATGAGGCAGACTTCGCTCGGTGAGAGTGGGCCCGTCGTGTAGCTTGAGCTTTCCATGCCTTGCTGTACGCCTTCGATCAACACGGTGTCTTCGGCGTTGACCTGACGGTTGATACGCCAGTTGAGATAGCGCGCGGCGTTCATCTCGCGAGTGGCGTTTGGGTGCACGTAGGCGATTTCGCGGATCATCGTTTGTGTCGCGCTGACCGGGATGAACTGCATGAAGTCGACTTGGTCGGGGTAGATGTCGAGCGCGACGTTGGGCCAGAGTTTGTAATAGGCCCACAGGCGCCGGCGTTCTTCCGGGATGTGGTCGAACGTGCCGAGCAGCTTTTGATATTGGCGCTCTGGCCAATGGTTCGACGGCGTCTCGGTGACGTAGCCCCACATCTTATCGATCCAGGGCTTGGCCTCGATTTTGTAAGTACCCGCAAGGAGCCGAGAGAGGCCTGGGTGCGCGACGGGGATGTGCATTCCGTCGGAATAATTGTCGCCGACGTTTTTCCAGTTCACGGGCCGTGGGCGCAGCGTGACGCGACCGTTGGGGATGAGCTTTTCGAGTTCGAATGCGGCGAGTTCATCGGCATAAGGCGCCATCATTTCGGCGATGCTCGGCAAGCC
>JBEBHI010000093.1:0-14018 GCA_040080935.1 Terricaulis sp. | reverse complement strand
TGCGCTGGAGCGAAGCGTGTATAGCGCCAGCATCGACATGATCGAGAAGTTGGCGAAGGTTATCGGTGTCGAGCCAAGCAAGTTGTTAGAGCGTCCCGTACGCTCCAGGAAGTAATGGCGTCGCCCGCCGCGCGGGCCGGGCTCTCGTCGCTTCGCGATCGAGCCGCATCCGCGTCTCGACCCTGCGGGCTTCGATCCCTGACGCGTCTGCGTCTGCTTCGGGGTAGGACCGGGCATCCATCTGGTGAGGCTCAGCATCTGAAGCGGACATTTGGGAAAGTTCAGCTCAAATTCTCGTTTGACGGCGCGCCTTGCGTCGTTGCGAAGCCTCACAATGCAGCGAGGCCGCGCCATGAGAAGCCGAAGTATTTTGGACTAATGCACAATTGGTAATTGCAGTCCCTCGCCGATAACGCGAAAATACCGCCGTCGGCGCACAGGTAACAAGCGGTGCTCTTCTGGTCGCAAGTGCACCGGTTGTAATCGTATTGGGGGCAACAAGGCAGCCGTGCAGATAAGCCGCATCGTCATTAGAAACTTCCGCTCGTTTGAGCACCTCGACGTGAATCTCGCGGAAGGGACCACGTGCGTCGTCGGTGAAAACAACACCGGGAAGTCCAACTTCCTGCACGCGATCCGCCTCTGCATTGATGCGGGACTGTCTTCCACCTACCGCGCGCTAGCACCGAACGACATACACTCCGCAATCGACATTTCTAAGCCAAACCAAGTCCTCATCGGACTGGAGATCACGGAATTCGCTGGCAAGACTAATGAGGAAGCGTTGGTCGGGACGTGGCAGCACAAACCGGGATTGGCGAGGATCGTCTATCGCTACCGTCCCAAGAAACCCGTTCGCGAAGATCTCGAAGCTGGGGAAGTAAGTTCCGGCGAGCTTACGCGTGATGACTACCACTGGGAGATGACAGGCGGTGGCGATCCCGACAATGACCTCGCAGAGGTCGAGTGGAACGCTGACATCGGCTCATCGATCCGGTTTCAAGACCTTCAATCGTTCCTCGTGGTCTACCTGCCGGCGCTTCGAGACGTCGAGAGTGACCTGCGCCAGCCACGGATTTCGCCGCTCGGGCGGTTGATTGATGCCATGGAAATTCCAGTGGCTGAGCAAGAGACGTTGTTGGACGCATTGCGCGCCGCCAACGCCCAAATCGCCAGCGCCCCGACGATCGGAACGATTGCCGATGCCATAGACGCGGCGTTCGCGAAGGTGGCAGGTCCGGCTTTCAGCATGAAGGTCGGACTTGGGCTTGCTGAGCCTTCGTTCGCTGCGATTGTGCGCGCGTTGCGCATCCTCCTGTCGAACTTGGCGATGCAAAACTTCGAGCCCTCCTCAAACGGTCTCGGGCTAAACAACATCCTCTACGTGTCTATTCTGATCGAGTATTTCCAGAAGCGGTTGATGCAGCAGAAGACCGCAGGGCAGATCATTCTATTTGAAGAGCCTGAAGCGCACTTGCATCCACAGTTGCAGGTCACGCTTTTCAAATCCCTCAGTGCGCTACCTTTTCAGTCTGTTCTCACCACGCATAGCACTCACATCACGTCCAATGCTCCACTCAGCTCGTATGTGGTTCTGTCGCAGGTCGGCGCGCCTGCCATCGCCTCTTCGATGCCGGCAAAAGATGCAGGTTTGGAAGCTGGAGAAGTTCAAGACCTCGAACGCTATCTCGATGCGACGAGATCAAATCTACTGTTTGCGCGTAAGGTCATACTGGTCGAGGGGCCAGCGGAGCTCTTTCTTATTCCCGCGCTGTTGAAACACGTCGAAAATGTTGACCTTGATCGGCTCGGCATTTCAGTCATTCCGATTTATGGCGTACATTTCGACGTGTATGCTAAGCTCTTCGCAGAAGACGCCCTTCCAAAGAAGTGCGCGATTATCGCCGACGGCGACCTAAAGCCCGGCGACGCCTACGAAGAGCTTGCGGGCGACGATGAAATACCAGCGCCGCCCGATCTCAAATCCCTTGAGAACGACTACGTTCGAGTATTCGCGAATAAAACGACTTTCGAGCGAGCACTCGTTTGGGAAGGTACTTTGGAGATGTTTGCCCGCGCAGCCGATGACATTGGCGCGCCGATCGTCGCCGGAAGATTGCGCGCTGCGGCGGCAACATTGGCCGATGAAGAGTTGGACGACAACCAACAGACAGCGATACTTGAGCCTCTACGGAATAGCGTTTTGAGCACGGCCAAGCGGTTCGGCAAGGCTCGCTTTGCGCAGGTCGCGGCCCGGCATGCGGATCAGGCGACGGTCATCCCGAAGTATCTCGACGACGCGATCAAGTGGCTAACCGAAGAATGATGCTCACCGATGAGCAGAAGCGTGCGGTTCGCTGCGACGACAATCTACTGCTGACGGCATGTCCCGGCAGCGGCAAAACAAGGGTCATCATCTCCAAGGTCTCGCGCGCGATCGAAGAAGTTCGCGACACGCCGCGTGCCGTTGCCTGCATCACTTACACCAATGCAGCGGTTCACGAGATAGAGTCCAGACTTCGGCATCACATCCAACCCGGTGACGATGCCTACTACGATGTCTGCACGATTCATTCGTTTTGCCTGAACCATATCTTTCGCCCGTTTTGTCATCTGATCAAAGGCTACAAAAAGGGCTTCAAAATCCTGACGGCCGACAGCGCCGAGTTTGAGGGCTTTGTGAAGGCTGTCTGCGCCGCGCACGGCCGCATCAGCCTGTCATACACAGACTATGAGGAGTTCACGCAGCTTCGCGTAGGGATCGATGGCCAGCCGGATGGCGCGCTGTTGGCCCGTGGTTCCATGACCGCTGCAATGGCCCACGATTATTGGAAGCGTATCCGTGAAGCGGGCTTCATCGACTTTGCGAATATCCTCTACTACTCGTATCTGCTTCTCGAAAAACGTCCGGAGATCAGACAGTGCGTCGCTTCGAAATTCGCGTGGATTCTTGTTGATGAGTTTCAAGACACCACCGATGTCCAAGTCGAAATTCTGACCCTGATTGCATCGCTAAGTCGCACGAAATTCCTTCTTGTCGGCGATCCCCATCAATCGGTGTTCGGCTTCGCGGGCGCTCGACCGGATCTCGCTGACGTATTTTCCACACGTGTCGCCGCGCGCACTGACATGCAGCTCAGTGGAAATTTCCGGTGCAGCCAAGTCATCGTCGATCACGCCAATCTTCTGTATGCGCGTCAGCCGCCCATGACCGCTGTGGGGCCAACAAGGAATGTAACCACGCCCCCAACATGGAAGAGTGGAGCATCTGCGTTTGCGGTCATCACGGACCAATTCTTGCCCGCGATCGAGGCTTTGGGAATTCCGGTTGGTGAGGCGGCGATCCTCGCTCCCACATGGTATTCGCTTTTTCCGCTGGGTCGCCAGCTTCGGAACTATGGAGTCCCAATTGTCGGTCCGGGCGCGCGCCCTTATCGCCGAAGCAGAGTGTTTGCGCCGCTGGCGGAGCAGGTGTGCGGGTACCTGATGGAGCCTGATCCCGATGTGATCGTCGGGATAGAGCGAAGCCTGTTTCACACCATCCTCAACTGCACAGGCCGCACGTATTTCGACATTTATTCCTACAAGGGACGAAAGGTCGTGTTTGAACTTCTCGGCATCGCTCGTCAGCTACGTGAACTGCACATGGGAGCCGTGGCGTGGCTGGAGCATGCCTCCCGTGAGTTCGCTAAACTACTGATCGACGCGGAGTACCTGACGGAAGCGGAACGCGATCTATTCGCGATGTCCGTCGAAGACATGAAAAACGACATGAGAAACAATCGAAACAATCTGGATTTGGCCAACCTCACGATCGATGAGCTTGGCATCTACGCGAACCCCGACGACGCGCTGAAGCTGTCAACACTCCATAACGCCAAAGGCCGCGAGTACCGCGCGGTCGCGATGATCGACATTCACGAAGGCCGCATTCCATTTTACCGCGCGACGACGGCATCCGAAATCGATGAAGCAAAGCGGCTGTTCTACGTGGGCGTGACGCGCGCCGAAGAGTTCTTGATGTACGTCACGGACCGCTCGGACAGCCGAAACCAACCGACGAGATTCATGCGCGCTGGCACAGGCGTGGGCGTTTGCTAGCGGGGCTTGCTCCCGCAACGCCGACAATTGGAGCCGATGAGCATTATTCGAATGCCGTGTCTTCGGCGCGCCCGATAAGTTGCTAAGTTCCGCTATGACCCGAATCGACGAGGCCTTCGCAAAGCATGGGTACGCTGGCACCGCGTACGATGGATATTTGCGGACGATGATCGAGGCGTTCTCGAAGTCGGAAGCCGCCGACAAAAATTATCTCGATGCATTGGCGGCCGGGATGAAGGCCAGTTCTGGTCCCGCGTGTGGGAGGCGATGCTCCATTCGCGTTTCGATGGGCTGGGCAGTTTCAGGAAAAGGCGTGGGTCCAGACTTCGAGGTTGTAACGCCGGGGGGGCCCGTGCTGGTCGAAGCGACCGTGCCGTCACCCGATGGTATTCCGGACCATTGGCTAAAGCCGCCCGCAACTGGCGACTTTCCGCATGAAGAGATTTTGTTGCGCTGGACCTCGAAGCTTGCCGACAAGCGCAAGAAACACCTCGACGATGTTGCAAAGAAGACCGCATCAGGGGATGTGCCGTTCGTGCTTGCGATCAATTCGCGGCGCTTAGGCTATTACTCTAATGAGAACGGCATCAGCGGATGGCCGTTCGCGGTGGAGTCGGCCTTTCCCGTTGGTCCCGTTGCCGCGAAAGTGGATCCTGAGACCGGTGAACTAGGCGATCCGTATCAGAGTCATCGCTTCAGTATCGCAAAGAAATCTGGCGCCAGCGTATCGACTGCAAATTTGCTTGATCCGGATTATGCATGCGTCAGTGCGTTGATCGGTTGCTCGCAATTCTACGCAGACACCGCCACGCATTCGAAACACGGGGGTCAGCCGCGTTATCTGGTCGTGCACAACCCGCTTGCAGCCAAACCGCTGCCGAGCAAGTGGTTGCCCAATTCCACCGAGTACATCGCGACGAAAACCTCTGACGAGGAATACACGCTAACGCGTTCCGAAGTCGACTGAGCTTAAGAGCGGATCTGTTCGCGCGGGCGCAGGCGCTGGGCGACGCTTGCATAGATAGGCACGCCGGCTTCGGTCTCGAACGTGATCGCGATCGCAAACCGGAGCGCCGTCTCGACCACCGCATCGGCAAAGCACGAGACGCGGATATCCATTTTGCTCTCTGGGCCAATTGCGACCGCGCGCTTGCCTTCATAGCAACCGGTCCACACCGAACCGCGCCGCCCGAAATAGGGTGGGGGCGCAAGTACTGCGTCGTTGGCGCCCAAGAGTTCGGCCGCACCCAAAGCGAGGTTGTCCGCGCCAACGATGTCGGCCTGCAGCCGAGCGAGGGAGAGCTTCGAGCGCCAGGGCGAGACCGGTGAGAACCAGGCGAGCGTGATGACAACGCGGCGTGGCGCGAGCGAGGCGTTGAGGTCTTCCGGCAATGGCGCAGTGAAGATCACAGCCTTGTCGGGCAAGGCGCGGCCGAAACCCACGCAGGTGACGCGATGATCGTCTGAAGCGATTGCGCGGACCGGATCGGCCGCGCCAAGGCCCATCAATCTCGCCGCCTCCTTGCGTTGGCGCGACCACTTCACATCGGGCGTGCGGAACTTGATCGCGTCGCAGATGGCGGCGCCAGGATCGCCCCATTGTGCCGACTGGGTAAGCAGCGCCTTCGCGATGAGCGCGCGGTCGCGGCGCGGCAGACGATCGGGATAGGCGCCATCTTCGGACTCAAGCCCTTCGACGATTTGCAGCGCAGTGCGCGTGGCCGATGCCGCGGCGGGGCTGGTGCCATAGGTGGGCCCGATGCCGGCCGAGATTGCTCCCAGCGGAGGCGCAGCGGCCACCAGCGCGTCTTCTTGCGTGTGCACATCCTGCACGGAGAGTCGTGTGTCATCCGACGCGGGTGCGATGCGCGCACGCGGGCGCCCGCCCGGCGCCAAGAAGTCGGGCTTCAGCGCGCCCCGTGCGCCAAAGCCAGAACGGGAAATGATGCTGGGCGCGCCGCGGCCATCGAACGGATGAAAGACGCTTGAGCCACGCGGGTTTGCCGGCGCGGAACTTGTCGCCGTTGCGCCCACGGTCAGCCCGTTGATGCATTCCGCCGGGGCCAGCAATGCACGCCGCGGCGCTGCATCGAGGAGTGCAAGCGCGGCGTGCTTGGCGCGTTCGTTTGCATCGAGCGCTTCGAAGGCGACGGCATCGATGCCGCGCACCAGGAGAGGCTCTGTGGTGTTGCCGGCGGCGATGACAAACAAGATGCCATGCTTTTCGGCCCACCAATCGAGCAGCCGCGCTAGGCCGCTGATCCGGTTGGCATAGACCCGATTGGCGACGCCAATAGAGAGATTGACCACGAATGCTTCGGGCGCGGAGGCCGCACCTTCATTGTCGCCGAGCAGCGCGCGCTTCAGCGCGCGGTGAACCTGATCCAGCAGGAGCTTGCGCGGATTGGCGCGCGCGTGGCCTGCGCCGTCGATGAGCAGAGGGATATTCAGTATTCGCGCATTGATCGGCGCGCCGCCGTCACGCAGATCGCCACGCAGGATGACCGACGCCATCGCCGTTGCGTGACGTCGGTCTTGAACCGCGGCCAGGTTTTCGTGCTCGAACACATCCTCCATCACCACGCCGCCGCGCAGCAGCGGGTGATTGGCGATGGCCGCGCCATCGATCAATACGGCCTTGATCGGCGCGTCGGCGTTGAGAGGCGCCGTGACTGGGTTCTCGTCCGGGCGCGCGGGCTCCATCGGCGGCGACTGCGCATGGCTTGCAGGCGAGATCGCGTAGATGTCTTCGGCCTGACCGAGCGGTCCATCGCGCAATCCATCGATGACATTGGCCGCGCGCTCGGTCGGAATCTCGAACAGCAAGGCCTGATACCAGAAGTCTTGCTCATCAATGCGCGACTGATCGACGAGCTTGGCGCCGAGCGCCTCGGCGGCGGTCACAAGCGGCTCCGTGTCGCGCGGTCGGCGCATCGGCCAGAGTTCTACCTCCAGCAACACCGGATCGTCGGGCGCGCTCTTTGCCTGCGCGCGCAGCATTTCAAGATCGTCTTCGGTCAAGCGATCGCGCGGCCCCCAGAGCCGCACATCAATGAGGCGCTTGAAGAGCTCATTGAACGGTCCGAGATTTCTGGGCTGATCTCGACCGTCTTTCCAATTGCGATAATACTGCACGAGCCTTTTGACGGAGGCCTCGTTCGGCAGCCCGATATAGAGCGCGGTCGGACGCTCGCGCTCGGAAGTGGGCGCGTCGTCGTCTTCATCGTCGCCTTCGTCGGCGGCCAATTCCTGGAAGTGGTGAAAGCCCGCGAGCTTTGCCGCTTTCAAGATGTTTGTGACCGATGCGTTGGTTTCAAAGACGACGATGCGGTCAGGCGCCAAGCCTTCTGGATCGGCCTGCATCAACCCATTGGCGATAGCGGTGTCGAGCGCTTCCAGGCGCGTCAGCCGTTGTCGTTGCTCATCTGGTGTGAAGGGCGCCGGTGGACGCGGGCGTCCCGCGCCCGCCATCCGGTCGGCGGCGGGTCTAGGGGGACGAAGGGGGACGTGCGGATGAGCGGGCATTCTTTCTGCTTGAACCGCCGGCCTTCTTGCCGGTGCGCTTCTTCTTTTCCCTCGGCTTCGAAACTGTTTCGCCTGCGGTCTTAGCTGATTCCCGCTTCTTGCGCGGCGCCGGCTTACCGGCGGGTTGCAAGGTCACGCGCTGAATGGGCGCTTGCGCCTGGCGGCGTTCAAGCAGCGTCTCCACGATCTGCTTCATCGGTTTGGCGCCAAGGGAGAGGATCGAACGGCGCTTGGCGTCGTCGCAGAATGCTTCGGCGTCCGCATAGCTCGCGCCTGCCAGAGCCTCGGCTAGCGCCGACGGCGCAACGCCAAGCGGCTCTTCGAGATTGGCGGCGAACCTTTGGAAATAGCCGGCAAGCTCTGCCGCATCCGGGAGCTCAAGCGTCAGGCGGAGTTCGAAGCGCCGCCACGCGGCGGAATCCAAGAGTTCAGGATGATTGGTGGCGCAGATCGCTACCGAGGTGGCCGGCATGTCGTCGATCTGGGTGAGCAGGGAGGCCACCACGCGCTTCAGTTCGCCCACGTCGGAGGCGTCGCCGCGCTCTTTGCCAATGGCGTCGAACTCGTCGAAGAAGAGTACGCACGGATTGGTGCGCGCATGATCGAACACGCGGCGAAGGCGCGCCGAGGTTTCGCCGAGATAGCTGCCAACCAGCGTGTCGTATTTGACCGTGTGGAGCGGCAGCGAGAGCGCGGTGGCGATCGCTTCGGCCAAGCTTGTCTTGCCGACGCCTGGCGCGCCGACCAGCAACATGGTGTGGCGCGGCTCCACGCCGTGTGAGCGCAAGAGATCGCTGCGATCTTGCTCTTCGATGAATTCCTCGATCAGCACGCGATTGATGTCGCTTAGGCAAATGGTGTCGAGCGTCCGATCCGGAAGTTTGATCTGAAGGCCGACGATGTCTTCGCGCGGCGCGACCGGCGCTGCGCGCGGCGCAGCTTTCAGCACGCCCTCAAGCCGTTCGGCTAAGGCGCTGCGCTGCTTTGAGCGTTCATCGGCGACGAGCGCTTCGGCAACGCGTCGCGCCGCGTCGCGGTCGCCGGCGACGCCGCTCTTCACCAATTGCAAAACGAGATCGTTGCGAGCCATGGCCTCATTCCCGGGACGTTGCCTGCTCGGACCCTGCACCAGCGGCGCGATTCTTGGGACTGGCCCCAAACAGCAGAACGTCAGCGATCGTTGGCATCCTGCAATACTCACATGTTATTAACAGGAACTAAGGAAAGGTGTTTACCGCACGCGCCCTGCGCGAAATTGCGGCTTCACGCGGCAGCGTCCGGGCGCTCAGTCTGCCCAGAGCCGCGAGGAATAACGCCGCGTTGCCGGCGCCTTGAGCACAGTCACGCACCGGTCATCCCCATAGATGTCAGATCTCAGCCAATCGAGTTCGGTTTGGGGATCGTTGGTCATGAGCCACCACGCCTTGATGCGCTTGCCTTCGCCATCATCCCAGCGATAGCCGCGCCCCTTGAGCGATGCACGCTGCTCGAACGCGGTGTCCTCGGCGCGCACGACCCAGAGCTGGCGGCGGGCGCATTCGAGCAGCGCGTGGAGACCTAGTCTGCCGGACGCGGGTAGGGGCAATGTCAGCAGAAAGAGCGCAGCCTCGGCATCCGATAGGGCGCGGTGTCCATCATGAAACCAGCCGCGGGACCACAAGAGATAATCGAGCTTGGCGGATCCTATGCCTTCGCTCTTCCAATCGATCTCGGCGAACGAACACGCCCAGTGCTTCTCTTCGAATATGGGCCAATGCTTTTCGACCATCGGCCGATCGAACGCTGCGTTATGAGCAAGGACGAGGTGTGCGGGTTCGATGATGGCTTTGATGCGCTCTGGATCGATGAGCTGACCTTTGACCATCTCGTCCGTGATGCCATGGATCCTGGCGCTCTCTGGCGGGATGGGAAAGGAGGGTTGTCGAAACGCGTTGAGGGCGGCGTCTTGGTCAACGGTCACGATCGCGCCGGAATCCCGCTCGTACTCGAACGGCAACAGGGCCAGTTCGATGACCTCGTCGGTGTCTAGGTCGAGACCCGTCGTCTCAGTATCGACGAAGACACCGCGCCGAGTTTCCCCACTTGCGCTTTTGAGGGGCCAATCGTGAGCGGGCGGCACGCGCCGCAGCAAGCGGAAGTCGGGGCTGGCCTCGATCAATCGGGTAGCTTCAGTGACATCCATGCTCGATCACAACAGCAAGCACATGACGAGTGCAATGTTTCTTCGCCAAGGAGATGCACCCCGTACAGGCGTGCGCGAGAACCGCATCGCCCGCGCGTCCGTCCCCGTCGAGGGACGCTCCGCTCTAAAGCCCTCGACAGGGCCGGCCTGAACGCGGGCGGAAAGGAAGGGGTCGCGCACGCGGCCCCGGCGAGCAATGTCGCAGCCGGGAAAGCCAATGAGGCTTTCCATGACACAAGCAATCGCAACACACGACGAGCACGCCGTCCAAACCGGCGTGGTTCTGATCCCGCTCAACAAGCTGAAGAAATCGCCAGCGAATGCGAGAAAGACCCCGCACGCAAAGGCGGACATCGAGGCGCTTGCCGCCTCTATTCACGCCAAGGGCATCCTGCAAAACTTGGTGGTTGCGCCAGAGCTGACAGAAGTTGGCGCGCCGAGCGGCTTTTATTTCGTGACCATTGGCGAGGGCCGGCGTCAGGCGCAGCTGCTGCGCGTCAAGCGCAAGCAGATCGCCGAGACCGAGCCAGTCCGCTGCGTCATCGACACCGGCAATGACGCAGCCGAGATCAGTCTCGATGAAAACGTCACCCGTTCGGCCATGTCGGTGATGGACGAGGTCGAAGCCTTCGCGGGCCTCGTCGATGGCGGCATGAGCGTCGATAACGTCGCGCGCCGCTTTGGCTGCACGGTGCGGCTGGTCGAACAGCGACTGGCGCTGGCGCGGCTTTCGCCAAGGATCCGCGCCGCCTATCGCAAAGGCGACATCAATCTCGATGTGGCGCGCGCGTTCTCGATCAATGACGATCACACCGCCCAGGAACGGGTGTTTCGTCAGCTCGCAAAGCCCATCACGCATGCGGCGAGCGTTCGGAGCGCCCTGACGGCTGGACGCATTCCCGCACACGACCGCCTGGCGCGTTTCGTCGGCGCAGAAGCGTACGAAGCCGTCGGCGGGCGCCTGGTGCGCGATCTCTTCGAGCCTGACATCGTCTTCTTCGACGATGGCGATTTGCTGCAGCGGCTTGCAGTGGAACGCCTTGATCAGATGCGCGAGGCGCTTACCGCCGAAGGCTGGGGCTGGGTGGAGACGTTGACCGGTCACGGCCAAGTCGATGGCTGCGCCGGTGAGCGGCTCCATCCAACGCAGCGCAAATTGAAGCCGGCGGAAATGAAGGAGATCGCGGCGCTGGAAGCGCGGCTCGAAGCAATGGACGAGAAGCTGGAGGAGGCCGAGGAGGACAACCCCCTCTGGGCCGAGCGCGACGAAGCGGAAGCCAAGCTCGATGGCTTGCGTGACGCGGCGCGTGTGTTCGATCCGAAGCTGATGAAGCACGCTGGCGCCGCAGTCGCGATCGACCGCGACGGGCGGCCCATCATCACCAAGGGTCTCATCAAGCGCGCCGATGCAAAGGCGATCGCCAAATTGCGCAAGCCCGCGCCGTCGGCGCCAGACGAGACAGGTGTCGCTGACATCGCCGAGGTGGACGGGGAGACGGGTCCGCGTCTGACGAAGGCGCTGACGGAACGATTGAGTGAAGCCCGGACCCGGGGCTTGCGCGCCGCTCTTGCCGTCAATCCGCAGGTCGCTCTCGGGCTCATTGTCTACACGCTGATGCGTCAGAGCGCCGATCGTTCAGCTGTACCGGGCGTCGCCATCGTGGCGCGCCCGGTCGGGTTCGACGACGACGATTCAATGGAGAAAGCGCGCATCTGTTACGCCGAAAAGGCCGAGGAGCATGAGTTCGCGTTCTTCGCCGCTTGCATTGAACAGCCTGCCGACAAGTTGATCGAGATTCTCGCCGTGTTCGTGGCCGAGACCATCGATCTAACCCATGGCGGCGTCACCTCGGAGGACAAGCGCCGTCAGCTCATGGGGGATGCGCTCGCCGCCGCCCTCGACCTCGACATGACACGCCACTGGGAAGCCGATGAGGACTTCTGGTCGGCGGCGCCGAAGGCGCTCGCCATCGCGGCGCTCGAAAGCGCGCCGGCGATCGCATCGCTCGGCGAGCAAGAGCGCAGCGGCATGGCAGCGGCGTTCCAGAAGATGAAGAAGGCCGAACTTGCGCGCACGGCGGCGCAAACTCTGAAGGGCGCCGGCTGGCTTCCCGATGTTCTGATCACGCCGCCGCGTGAAGGGGCGTTCGCCGTCACTGCCGAAGGCAAACGCGCCTTGGCGAAGGCGCACGCGGCCTAATCCTATCTCTCCTCAACTTCGCGCCGCCGGCCTTATGGGCGGCGGCGCTCTTCTTTCGAGGTCATCATCATGACAAGCCAACACGCGCGCGCGGGCGCGCGCCGCGACATCGCGGCCGAAATCACCGCAAAGATACTTGTTGAACTGGAAGCAGGCGTCATGCCTTGGCGCAAGCCCTGGGACGGCGCGCGCACCGGCGCGGTGCTGCCGCGCCGTGCAACAGGTGAAAACTATAGGGGCGTCAACGTTATCCTATTGTGGAGCGCCGCGATCGAGCGCGGCTACGTCTCGCCTTATTGGCTCACCTTCAACCAAGCCGTGAAACTTGGCGCGCAGGTGCGCAAGGGCGAGCGGGGCGAAGTCGTCGTCTATTACGGTCACGGCAAGCGCACGCGCATCGAAGAGGGCGGCGCGGAGGTCGAAGACGCGTTCCGATTTCTGAAATGGTATGTCGTCTTCTCGGCTGACCAGATCGACAATTTGCCGGCCCGGTTTCATCCAACCCAAATTGAGAGCGACATTGCGCCCATCTCGCTGCATGAACGCTGGTTTGCCCAGCTTGAGATTGCGCGCATCGCCACGCGCGACATCGCCTGTTACATCCCCAGCAAAGACGTCATCGGCATGCCGCCGATCGCCGCCTTCGACACGGCCGAAGATTACGCGGCCACGCTCAATCATGAGAGCGTGCATGCGACCATGGCGGCGCATCGTGTCGGGCGCGACATGGGCAAGAAGTTCAGCCAGCATGCGATCGCCGCCGAAGAGCTGGTTGCCGAAATCGGCGCCAGCATTCTTGGCGCTCATCTTCGTCTGCCGCCCCAGCACATCCACGACCACGCTTCCTATATTGGTCACTGGATGAAGCTCTTGGCCGACGATAAGCGCGCGTTTTTGACAGCTGCGGCGCAGGCGCAGGTCGCGGTCGATTGGCTGTTGGCAAAGAGCCCGGCTCCATTCACCGCAACGGAGTCGGTCAATGTCGCGGCTTGAGCGGATCGTCGCCGCCTGCGGCGGCATCCTGCTTGATGGCGGGACGCGCGCGCTTATCCCCGGTCCCAACCACAGCCACAAGGACCGCTCGGTCTCGCTGGCCGAGACAGATGAGGGGCGCATCCTCATCCATTGCTTCAGCCCGAAGGATGATTGGCGCGACGTGCGCCGCGCGTTGGCCGAACTCGGCTTGTTGGATGATGAGCCGATCGGCGAGCGGCGAAGCACCCGCCAGTCGCGGTCGAAGATCGTGGCGCAGCCGCTTGATGAGGAGCGTGTCGCACGGGCGAGGCGGCTCTGGGAGGAAAGCGGGTCGCTCAGTCATTCCGTGGCAGAAGCCTATTTGCGCAGACGCGCCGTTGCCGCTGGCCTAGGGAAAAGTCCAGCGCTTCGCTTTCACCCACGCATGACGAGCCTCGACGATCGCGCCAAGAGGCCAGCTCTGGTCGCAGCGATCAGCGACGCGCATGGCGCGCTTCAGGGCGTACAGGTGACTTTGCTGAGTGCGCACGGCACGGCCAAGGCCGCTTTGGCGACGCCCCGGCGCGTCATCGGCAAGTTGATGGGCGGGCTGGTCCGCCTGGACGACGCGGAAGACGAACTCGCAGTCGGCGAGGGCGTCGAAACGATGCTGACCGCCTCGGAGGTGTTTGGCGTTCCCGCTTGGGCGGCGCTCAGTGCCGACAATCTCAGTCGCTTGGTTATCGCGCATCCTCTGAGGCGACTTATCATTGCAGCCGACAATGATGATGCTGGAATGCGCGCCGCCGAGTCTTTACGCGCACGAATGACCAGTTCAACACGCGTCGAAATCGAAGTCGCGCCGCCGGGCTTCAACGATTGGAACGATTGGGCGCGCGCGCAAACGCCACTGTAGAGTTGCGCTCGGCCAAGCTGTTCCTCGAACCTTCCGCACTGGTGCGGCCGCAAGCCTCGCCCACGCCGTCGCCAGTGACGCCCGGCCGTCGCCGCCGGCAAGGCGAAAATCGTTTCCCCGCCCGCTGTCGCGGCTTCGGT
>JBEBHI010000236.1:0-3751 GCA_040080935.1 Terricaulis sp. | reverse complement strand
CGGCGTCTGCGCGGTTGGTCGACGATCCGCGGTGACATGCGGTTCGGCCATCTCGTCGTCGTGCGCGGCAGCGTCAACGGCATTCGCGTGCATCTGCTGCTGGATACCGGCTCGGATTCATCCTTAGCCAATGTTGCGTTGCGCGAGGCCATGAATGCGCGTCTGCGGCGGCGCAATCACACCGAAGAAACGATTGCCTACACAGCTGGCAGTTCTGTTGTTCTTGAGAGCGCCATCGCGATTCCGCGGATGATGATGGGTGAACTCGAAGTGCGAAATGTCACCGCCTATGTTGGCGATTTTCACATCTTCCAAATCTGGAATCTAACCGACGAGCCGACGCTTCTACTCGGCATGGACGTGCTCTCGCAGGCGCGCGGCCTCGCCATCGATTATGGACGCGGCACCGTTCACTTACGCATCCGCGATCGGTTGCGGCTCGAGACGCGCCTGCAAAACTAGGAGCGTTGGAGGATCGTCGGTCTGACGCCGAAAAGCTTGCCGCGTTCCGTCCACAAAACCGCAACCAACGTCGCCGCGCCTGAAGCGGCGAGGCCAATTGCGAAGGGCACGATTGTGCCATCAAACGCGCGGCCGATGATGGCGCCAATGATCGCGCCGCCAGTCGCAGTAACGGCGCCATAAATCGCGGACGCCGAGCCAGCGACGCGGCCAACAGGCTCCATCGCGAGCGCGTTGAAATTGGAGGCGATGAGTCCAAACATCGCGAACGTGAGGGCGAGCATCGCCGTGAAAACGGGGAAAGTCGCCAATCCCAGTTGCGCGATCAGCGCCAGCGCGAGCGCACCGAGCGTGAAGCCGATGATCATGATGTGCGACAGCCGGCGCATGCCGTGGCGAACGACAAGGCGCGAGTTCATAAATGTGCCAAACGAGATCGCGATGGCAATCGACGCAAACGCCAGCGGGAAGGCTGGGCCGAGATTATAGACATCGACGAACAATTGTTCGGACGAGGTGATGTAGCCGAACAAGCACGCCGTCACGAATGTCGTGGCGATCATGTAGCCAACGGTTTGCCGTTCGCGCAGCACCATCGCGTAAGCGCCGATGATGGCCGGCGGATTGAACGGTCTGCGGTTTTCCGGCGCCAGCGTCTCCGGCAAGCGCAAAAGCGCCCAAGCCAGCACAATCAGCGCATAGATGAGCAGCGCGCCGAAGATCCAGCGCCACGGCGCAACGAAGAGAATGAGCTGCCCCAGGCTTGGCGCAACGATGGGCACAATCATGAACACCGTCATGGCCATCGACATGACCTGCGCCATGCGCCTGCCTTCAGTGACGTCACGCACCACGGCAGTGGCGATGACGCGCGTGGCCGCCGCGCCTACGCCCTGTAGGGCGCGCGCTGCAAGGAAGAGTTCGAAATTCGGCGCGAAGACGCAGAGGATCGAGCCGGCGATATAGATGCCAAGCGCATAGATCAGCACGCTACGTCGGCCGAACGCGTCAGCCAAAGGTCCGTACACAAGTTGCGATATGCCGAAGAGGGCAACGTAGCACACAACCACCAGCTGGCGGTCGTTGTCATCCGTCAGATTGAATGACGCTCCAATCTGCGGCAGCGCCGGCAACATAATGTCAATCGCCAGCGCGTTCAGCGCCGACAACGACGCCACCATGGCGACGAGCTCAAACGTCGAAAGCGCGCGTGTTGGAGCAGTTACCGTCACCGGCCATCGCTTCCGCGGAGCGCCAACGTCGCTGCGATCAGCTGAATCCTACGCATTGAAACGGAAGTGCATCACGTCGCCTTCTCGGACGATGTATTCCTTGCCCTCGAGCCGCATCTTGCCGTTTTCCTTCGCGCCGCCTTCACCCTTGAAGGTGATGTAGTCGTCATAGGAGATCGTCTCTGCGCGGATGAAGCCCTTTTCGAAGTCGCCATGGATGACGCCCGCGGCTTGCGGCGCGGTCCAGCCTTTTTGGATCGTCCACGCACGCGCTTCTTTCGGGCCGACGGTGAAGTAAGTCTGCAGCCCCAGAAGATCGTATCCGGCATGAATGAGCTTGGTGAGGCCAGGCTCTTGCAAGCCCACCGTCGCCAGGAATTCCACCTGCTCTTCGTCAGAGAGCGCAGCAATTTCAGATTCGATCTGCGCGCAGATGATCACGCACGCGGCGCTCTCTTGCTTTGCACGCTCTTGCACCCGCGCCGTGTGATCGTTGCCGCCAGCAGCGTCAGCCTCATTGACGTTGCAGACGTAGAGAACGGGCAGGGCCGTCAGCAGCTGCAGCATCTCGAACGCTTTTTGCTCTTCCGGCGCGCGCTTGGTGTGTCGCGCAGGCTTGCCGTCTTCGAGCAGCACTTTGGCGCGCAACACTAAATCGAGCGTGAGCTTGGAATCCTTGTCGCCGCCCTTGGCCTTCTTTTCGAGATTGTTGATGCGCTTCTCAAGACTTTCGAGGTCCGCGAGCATCAACTCGGTTTCGACGGTTTCGAGATCCGCAATCGGATCGATCTTGCCTTCGACGTGGGTGATGTCGTCGTTCTCGAAGCAGCGCAGCACGTACGCAATGGCGTCGCACTCGCGAATGGTCGCGAGGAATTGGTTGCCCAGCCCTTCGCCCTTCGACGCGCCGCGCACGAGGCCGGCGATGTCGACGAAATTCATCCGCGTCGGAATGATCTCCTTGGAGCCCGCAATCGCGGCGAGCTTGCCCAAGCGCGGCTCGGGCATCGCCACTTCGCCGACATTGGGTTCAATCGTGCAGAACGGATAGTTCGCCGCTTGCGCGGATGCTGTCTTCGTCAGCGCGTTGAAGAGCGTCGACTTGCCTACGTTTGGCAAGCCAACGATGCCGCATTTGAAACCCATAAGAACTTCCTCAGTGACGCGCGACTGCAGTCACGCGGCTGACAACGTTGGCGATATTGCACGCATAGAGGTCAGCAGAATTAAAGGCGTTGAGTTCGACGATGGCGAGGGAGCTATCGGCGAGCTCGGCCACGTCCATGACGAACACAGGGGCCGGTTCGTATCGCGCATGGGCTTGTTTTGCAAAGTGCGACACTGGCTCCGGGCAGCCTTCGGAGACGGCTTTTTCGCCTGCTTCGCGATAGAGGCTCGCGGCAACGATTTCGCCGCCCGCCACGATCAGCCGCCATTCGCGCCGCAGCGATTGGGGCGGGGCGATTATGACGTCCAAGTTCGGATCGCTGAGGTAACCGTTCGCAGTATTTCGCTCGCGCCATTCGGCAAGGCCTTCGGTCGCGATGACTTGGCCGGCGAAGGCTTTGTCGTCGTTTGACGGACGGATGAAGATTGTCGGCCAGGCTTTGGTGCGCGCCGCTGTGTCAGCTTGGGTGAGCGTGGTCGCGACAGCGCTTGCGTTTAAGAAGATCTCGCCCAGCCCGGCGTGCGCGCGGTCATAGTCGAAGGCGCTTCCAGTCCATACGCCTGGGCGCCAGCGGCGCGCTTTGGCGAACGCTAGAATGCTCTTGGAGCCGTAGGCGATGACTGACGCGTCCGGCTCCGGCGGTTTGCGTTTGGACTCGTTTGGCTGATCGACGTCGAAGATGGTTTGGATGCCAACGTCAGCCGCGTTGCAGGCGTCGCGAAACTCTTGCGTGCGTTCGTCCGCAAGCATGCAGGTTTCGATGAACCAGATGGTCACTTAGTTCCTCCCAAGCGCTTTGGCGGCGAGATCGCGCCAGACGCGCGCTTCGGGGCGCAGGGGTGGTGCGATCTTGGCGAGGCGGCGTTCGATTTCGGTGAAACCGATCTCG
>JBEBHI010000092.1:0-14307 GCA_040080935.1 Terricaulis sp. | reverse complement strand
TGGCCCTTTTTTGCCAATCAATGGTATTCGCGAAATGTCAGCTTCACGGTCGAACTAGGACATTTCTCATCGATCGTCGCGCATCTGAGTCGGCGAAAAATCGCGGACCGAAAAGTCGGCCCGCGATTTTGTAGACAACTTAGGCTTGGGGAGGCATCAGCACCGTATCGACCACGTGAATGACGCCGTTTGACTGGAGTACGTCCGCAGTTGTGACCGTCGATGTGCCGCCGGCAGAGTCGTTGACGATTACGTGCCCTCCTGATTCCGTAACAGTGAGCGTCGCGCCTTGCACGGTCGTCAGCACAGCGCGACCGTTGCCGGCGCGGATGCGTTGAGCGAGATCAGCCGCGGTCAATCTTCCAGGCACAACGTGGTAAGTGAGAATGCGTGTGAGCGTGGGGCGGTTCGCTGGTTGCACTAACGTGTCGACGGTGCCGGGCGGCAGTTTGTCGAAGGCCGCATTGGTTGGTGCAAACACTGTGAAGGGGCCCGGGCCTGAAAGTGTTTCGACTAAACCAGCAGCTCGCACGGCGGCGACGAGCGTTGTGTGATCGCGCGAATTGACGGCGTTTTCGATGATATTGCGCGATGGATACATCGCGGCACCGCCGACCATCACAGTCTGTTCAGCCGGCATTGCCGTTGCCATTGGCGCCGACGCCATGTCGTGATTCATGTCGTTCATGGCGCAGCCGGAAAATAGCAACGCACTGCTCGCCATCGCCATAGCGGCGAGGATTTTGTTCCCTATCATTTTGTGCTCCTGGGCGCGCGTTGCGACGCCGTATGTGAGCGTTACGTCGCCGCCGCTGCGCTAGATCACCCGACACAAGGCGACCCGTCGGCGCTCTCACCGCAAATGATCGAAGAATTGATCTGCAGGCGAGGGTCGGCCGTAACTTCACTGCTTGCGCGCACGTATTGCGCACATGGAGACCCCCAATATGCATCATATCAAGTTTGTCACGGCATTGGCCGCGACCGCATCGTTGCTCGCGTTTGCTGCTTGTACGCCGGCGGCAGAAGCGCCCGCGCCCGCTGAAGAGTCATCTTCGTCCACGATGATGGAACAGAGCGTCATGGTCGGAGGCGCGGCGATGTATCCGTCGCGTAATATCATCGAGAACGCTTCGAACTCAGCTGATCATACGACGCTGGTTTCTGCTGTGCAGGCAGCCGGGCTTGTCGAAACACTTTCTGGACCAGGCCCATTCACAGTGTTTGCGCCGACGAACGCGGCCTTTGACAAGCTCCCCGCCGGCACGGTCACGACACTGACGCAACCCGCCAATCGCGCTGCACTTACCAAGATCCTGACCTATCACGTTGTGCCCGGCAGACTGACGGCGTCCGATCTCATGGGGCAGATCGAAGCCGGCGGTGGACGTGCAACGCTCACCACGGTGCAAGGCGGGACTCTGACGGCGACACGTTCGGGCGACACCATCACGCTCACTGATGCGGCCGGCGGTGTTTCGACTGTAACAACTGCCGACGTCATTCAGTCCAACGGCGTCATCCATGTCGTTGACTCGGTGTTGACGCCGCCGCGGGGTTAGACCCCTCCAACGCCGCGCGGCCAACGGGCGTCGTCTCTGTTCTCCGGGAGACGGCGCCACGTCGGCTTGGCGCTGCAACGAGAACACAATCGCATGACGCTACTTCTGCTTTCTTTTTTAGGCGGCGTGCTGACCATCCTCAGCCCGTGCGTTCTGCCCGTTTTGCCGTTTGTGTTCGCGCGCGCTGATCGCCCGTTCGTTCAGAGTGGGCTGCCGCTACTTGCAGGCATGGCGGCGACGTTCGCTCTGGTGGCGACACTTGCGGCGGTCGGCGGCGCCTGGGTTGCGGGCGCCAATCAGGCTGGGCGCATCGCGGCCATGTTGCTGCTCGCGCTCTTTGGCGTGACGTTGCTCTTTCCGAGCGTGGCCGATCGCTTGACGCGGCCACTCGTCGCGTTCGGCAATCGACTTTCAAACACTGCGGCAAAACCCGGCGAAGGCGCGCGAAGCGTTGGCGCTTCGCTGCTTTTGGGCGTTGCGACCGGCTTTCTGTGGGCGCCGTGCGCGGGTCCGATCCTGGGATTGATCCTGACCGGCGCGGCGATCGAAGGCGCCAGCATCGGCACGACGTTTCTGTTGTTGGCTTACGGGCTTGGCGCCTGCGCCTCCTTGGCGGTAGCGCTCTTCGCGGGCGGACGCGTGTTCGCTGCGCTGAAGCGGTCGCTGGGCGTTGGCGAATGGGTGCGGCGCGGGTTGGGCGCTCTAGTGCTGGCCGGCGTCGTTGCGATTGCGTTCGGCCTTGATACCGGATTGCTATCGCGCATTTCGGCCGAAGGCACCGCGCGCACTGAACAAGCGCTGCTGCAGCGCGCCGGCGTGTCGTCCGGGCCCGCGCGAAGCGAGGGTGCGCTCGACGTCACTGCGCTGCCGGTTGAAGGGACGCTGCCTGAGTTTCCAGAAGGCGCGGCGTGGATCAATTCGCCGCCACTCACTGCCGCAGAACTGCGTGGCAAGGTCGTGCTCATCGATTTCTGGACCTACTCATGCATCAATTGTCTGCGTTCGCTCCCGTATGTGCGGGCCTGGGCCGAGAAGTATCGTGAATCGGGCCTCGTCGTGATTGGCGTGCACGCGCCGGAATTCGCGTTCGAGCGGGATGCCGGAAACGTGCGGCGCGCAGTCGCCAATCTCGACGTCGGTTATCCGGTGGTGTTGGACAATAATTTCACGCTTTGGCGCGCCTTCGACAATCATTATTGGCCCGCGCATTACTTTATCGATGCTGAAGGCAACATGCGCCATCATCATTTCGGCGAAGGTGGCTACGCAGAGTCTGAGCGCGTGATCCAAGCGCTCCTGCGAGAGGCCGGGCAAACGAATGTCCCGTCCGGCATTGTCGATCCCAACGCGCCTGGCGCCGGCGCTCCCGCTAATACAGAAGCGCTAGCATCACCCGAAACTTATGTCGGCTACGCGCGCGCGCAGAACTTTGTGTCGCCGCCGCAGCAGCGCGATGCCGCCGCGACATACTCAACACCATCCAACCTTCAGCTCAATCAATGGGGGTTGTCTGGCGATTGGACTGTGCGCGGTGAGAATGCGACCGCCGTTCGCAGTGGCGCCACAATACACTTTCGCTTTCGAGCGAGAGACCTGCACCTCGTGCTGAGCCCAGCAGCGGGCGGCGCGCCGGTGCGCTTTCGTGTGACGATCGACGGCGCATCGCCGGGCGCCAGTCACGGCGGAGACATCAACGCGGCCGGGGAAGGGCGAATTACCGAAGAGCGACTGTATCAGCTGGTGCGCACGCAAGGACCTATTCGCGAGCGCACGTTCGAGATCGAGTTTCTCGATCCCGGCGCCAACGCGTTTGCATTCACGTTCGGTTAGTGGACGCTCAGGTCCGCGTAAAAGTGAGTGCGACGCCGTTGTTGCAATAGCGCAAGCCAGTCGGTGCGGGGCCGTCATTGAAGAGGTGACCTTGGTGACCAAGGCACTGGGCGCATCGATACTCGGTTCGCGTCATGCCGGCGGAGTTATCGACGCGCGTCGTGATGTTCGCGCCGATGGCGCGGTAAAAGCTCGGCCAACCGGTATGAGACTCAAATTTCCAGTTGGAGCGGAAGAGCGGCAAATTGCATCCCGCGCAGGCGAAGACACCGCTGCGATGCTCATCGGTCAGCGGGCTTGTGTAAGCGCGCTCCGTGCCTGATTGCCGCAATACCGTGTAGGCATCTGGACTGAGTCGTTGACGCCATTGTGCATCGGTGAAACGCCGCTCGGGCGAGCGGGCAAAGCGGTTGGCTTGCGCGAAAGCGAGGGTCGGTGTCGCGGCAAGCGCGAGGGAACCGAAGAGGAGCGCGCGGCGGTCGGTGATCATCATACATCGTGTACGGCGCAGTCGGGCGATCGGTTTCATCGCAACATCAAGTCCGTCGGCTGGCCGCGCGGCGTATGCTGGACTAGGCGGTGACTGGCTGTGCAGCGTTAGCGCCAAGTCGTTGCGCGATCTTGTCAGCCACGCGTAGACTGTTGGCGATGCACGTGAGGGCCGGGTTGACGGCGGCGCTCGAAACAAACGGGCTAGTATCGGCGACGTAGAGATTGTCGAGCTCGTGCGCCTTACAGTCCGCATCGACCACCGAATGCTTAGGATCGTGCCCCATCTTGAGCGTGCCGCATTGGTGGGCGGTGCCATACAGCGGCAGGATCGAGTCCATCTGTTGGCGGTTCGCGCGCAAGCATCGACAGGTGCGGCCCGCTTTCTTCATAGCTCGGTGGAAGCGGCGAATAAGCCGGTCGTGGGCTTTGAGATTGTTGTACCAGTAATCGATGCGAATACCGCCGTCAGCGTCCAGCCGCACGCGATTGCGCGCTTCGGGGAGATCTTCCGTTAGAATTAAGAACGCAAGCAGGCGATCGCCCATGAATTCAGCGAACGGTTTTGGGATCATCCATGCCGGCATCGTCTGCGAAAGCTGACCGCGGATGACGTCTCCAGACAAATATTCGAGACCCTGGATGTGACCCATGGGGTATGAAAACGAGCCGTCGGGATCGCCCCAATAGAAATCGTTGATTGCCATCGTCTTTGGGAAGTTGGTGTCGATCTTGGGCCACGCAAACGACAGTGATGCCGACGCGGTGTGAAACATGTAGTTGCGACCGACTTGATCGGATCCGTTCGCCAATCCGTGTGGATGATCGGTGTTGGCTGAGCGAAGCAGAATCGCAGCGGAATTGATCGCCCCGGCTGCAAGGACGACAATGTCCGCCTTCACGCGTCGCTCGCCTTCTGCGGTTTCGTAAACGACTGCGGAAACCGATGAGCCGCCGGGCGCCGTTTCAAGGCGCAAAACCTTCGCACCGGTCACGAGCTCAACGTTTCTCTGTGCCAACGCACGCGAGACCATCTTGCGGCCGTCGGCTTTGGCCTGGCGCAAACACGGAAATCCGCCGCAGGTCCGGCAGCGTATGCACTTGCTCTCTGGCACGTTGCTGTCGTCGCGCTCGGCTCCGATTGGCATTTCGAATGGGTGCAAGCCCTGTAGCTCAAGGCGGCCTTTGAGCGCTTTGATCTCGGGGTCGTGAGTCATCGGCGGATGCGGGTACGGCGGCGCGAACGCGTCATCCGTTGCATCCGAGCCGCGCTTGCCGTGGACGTTCCAGAGGATTTCCGCTTCGGTGTAGTAGTCGGCGAGATCATCATAGCTGATGGGCCATGCCGGCGAAACCTTGCCGCCATGATGCACCGTTTCTTCGAAGTCGTTCTTGCGAAAGCGATAGAGCGCTGCGCCGTAGAAGATGGTGTTGCCGCCGACCCAATAGTGAATGTTGGGTTGGAAGTAGCGGCCCTTGCGGTCGCGCCACCTTTCGTTGGCTTTGTATTTGTGCCGAAGGAAAACTTCGCGCGGGCTCCAATTGTCGGGCTCGACCGGCAGATGCTCGCCGCGCTCAAGCATGAGAATGGATTTGCCGGTTTGCGCGAGCCGCTGCGCCAAAGTCGCGCCGCCCGCGCCTGAACCGATCACCACAACGTCGTATGCCTTGTCGGCGCGCGCGACGTGATCCGCGCGCGTCATGGTCTCATTCGCCAACATAGTATTTCTCCGCGGCCTCGCGCGTCAGCGCACGCATGAACGGTTCAGGAAGAACCCGCATCAATCCGGCCGCGAATTTCGGCGCCATGCCAGGGACTACGATCTCGTGCCCACGTTCGTTACGCGCCCAGGCTTCATTTGCGACGTACTCCGCCGTTTGTGCGAAGCGTCGTGTGGCGCCGTCGGTTGGAATGTCGTTGGCGGATTGAAACTCGGTAGCGACGAAGCCGGGCAGAACCGCGGTGACGTGCACGCCCCGATCCTTCACTTCAGCGTTCAGCGATTGCGAGAACTTGAGCAGGAACGATTTTGCTGCGGGGTAAAGCGTGTTGCCTTTGCCGCCGGATGAGAGCGCCGCGATTGAACTGATGTTGATGATGCGGCCCCAACGCCGATTGAGCATGGTGGGCAAAAAAGCGTGAGCCAGCGCCGCAGGCGAAGTGACCGTCAGTTCCAGCAATCCGCGCTGTTCGGTCCATGATGTCCCGGCATAGCCCTTTGTGATCGTGGCGCCCGCATTGTTGATCAGAATGTCCGGTTCGCGCCCGTTCGCTCTCACTTCGCGGACTAACCGTTCACCGGCGCCGTCGATCGATAGGTCGCTTTCGAATACATCAACCTCAACGCCAACCGCGCGTATTTGCGAAGCAAGCGCTTCCAGGCGGTGGCGCCTGCGCGCCGTAAGGCCAACGTTGCAACCTTTTTCCGCGGCCAAGCGCGCCACCGCTTCGCCAATGCCCGATGAAGCACCGGTGACGAGTGCGTAGCGCCGCGTTGGCGTCGTGTGCTGGTCCATCCCTCGACCATACGTGTCGAACGGCGCGCGCGTTACGGCGCCTGGAAAGGAAGCAATTGGCACGGGCGCGGCACAGCTGGCCCATGCTGGATCTGCGCAGCTTTAATTCTCTATCGCCGTGGCGCGGTTTTGTGATCCGCACGCCTAAGGGTTGGCGTGGTTGCTCTGGTTGCGAAGGTGATTTGAAACCAGCGTGACGACGATGATGATTGCAATCACTGCAACGACCACGAGCGGCATCAGGCGCTGGAATTGCTCGCCCAGAATGTTGCCCAGCGCGGCAAAGATCGCGAAGGTGAGGCCGAGGTACAGCGCACCAGTGAGCGCGATCAGCGGGAGAAAACGCCGGAAAGGCGCACGGAATACGCCGCACGCGAGATAAAGCGGAATGCGCGTCCCAGGAATGAAGCGCGCCCCGAGCAGCGCTAAGCCCAGGCGTTTCAAGACGCCTTCTTTCAGCGCTGCGACTTTGGGATCGTTCACCCAACGCGCCGCAGGTGGCCACGATTGCGCGTAATAGCCCGCCCAGTATTTCCACGCATCACTCAGCACCAAGCCAAGGAGGGAGATGGCGAAGATGTTGGCGGCATCGCCTTCATGCATCGATGCTGCAGAGGCCGATCCAATGACGGCGGCGTCTTCTTGCACAAAGGGCGCGATGAATAGGGCGAGATAGAGCGCCCACGTCGCCGGGATCAGAATGTCCGGCGTCATTGTGCTGCAGCCGCATAGTGTCGCGTGTGACGATGCCCATCCAAGAATGCAATGGTCGCTGTCCAGTCGACGTCGCGGATTCCATGGCGCCCAGGTCGCATGAAGAACGTAATATCGGCGGAATAGTCCGGAGTCTCTATCGATGATTGGGTGAGGCCCTGGTGGCCGAACAATTGGTAGACGTCATTCGCAGCTCCGGCGCCTTCATAGGCGCCTACTGGATCTGACCAGCGATCTAGCGTTGCGCCGCCCAGTAGGACCGCGCGCGGGGCAATGAGCGCAATCAACCATTGCTGATCGAGCGTTGCCGAGTCCGCGATGGCGCGTTGTGCGACCGCCGGAAACCAGTGTGGGAAGCGGCGGTTGAGCTCGCTAAGCGGCTCGCCGATGTTGCGCGAGGTTGGTGCGGCGCCAAGCCGGCCTGACTGATTGGCAATGACTGCGGTGATGCGTTCATCGAGCGCCGCCGCGAGCAATGCTGCCTTTCCGAGCCTGGAGTGACCGAAGATCGCCACGTGATCATGATCGAACCGGTCGTCAGCCTCGACAATGTCGACCGCGCGCGAAATCGACCAGGCCCACGCGCCGACGGCGCCGACGTTTGGTGCGCGCGATTGCCCGGGGAGGCGCGCTATTGCTTGCGCCGCGAGCGTTGGTTCGTCGGGAACGATCTCGCCGGGATAGTAGGTTACCACCGCATAGCCGGCGCGCAGCAGACGTCCGAACGGCGGTCGGATGATGTTTTGCCCATGGATGAAACGAGTAACGCTTCTATTGGTGAGTGTGCGGCATCTCTCCGGCAGCCACGCGCCGTGGTTGAGCGCTCGGTCGCTGAAGCCGAGCGCTGCTTCGTTGCCGCAGAAGTTCGGCACGATCACAACCGGTGATGCGCCGTCGTGGCCTTGAGGTAAAAATACGACGGCTCTGAATAGAATTGCCTGGGCGTTTGCGGATAGCCGAACGGTGACCTCTTCGACACTGCGAGCGTCGGGATAATTGGTTGTGCGGATTGCACGCCGTTCGCTGACGATGGCGTCGCCTTCATCGGGCAGCCAGCCATAAATTCGGTCTTGAAACGCCGCGCGGAGAAGCGGCGCGCGGCGTGTACTCCACTCGGCTGCTTCAGTAATGGCCGGGTCACTGTCGAATCCGGAAAGTGGTGACGTGAAGTGTGCCGGATGCGGGTCGTTTGTGTTGACGCGCAGTCCGGCCTGGACGCAACCGGTCGCCACGAGCGCAAGCGCAACACAGGATGTCACAACGCTAGCGGCGCCCCGCCAGAGCGCTTTTCTTGCTGTTACTACGCGTTGATGTTGCATAACTCGCCCGCTTGCCTTGTCCTGTGATACGGCGCGGGAGCAGTTGCAGTTGCGGCGTCAGGCGATTTATCAGGCGCTGACGTCGATCAATCCGCCAATTGCCTTCGGCGCTTGGCTTGGATCTCGATCCATTGCGGTTAGCCGGCCGCCTAACGTAACAGCCTCGCTCCAGCGGCTGGGATCGCTTTCGGCATTGACGTTGTAGGGGCCGCTCTGCGGATGAGCCGGATCGATGTGTTTTTCGGCGTAGCCGACATCAGTGCAGTTTTTGCAACTGTAGCCATTCACTTGAACCGGTGTGCCGTAATTGCTGGATACGGGCGACATCAAGCGCTCCAATCAAGGGTGGGTGCGCTGGCGTTGACGCCGATACGTTGGTTCTGAGCGGGCATTGCAAGCACGACGTCAGGTGCGGTCAGGCCGCGCGCGACCACACTCTCGCGACGCCAATAGGACATCTCAATTGTATCGAGTGACACACGAACGCGCGTGATGCTCTTAGTGTGAGAGGCGGGTCGCTGCATCATCGGCGTCCACATGTCGCCGTCTATTTCTGTGTAGCAATGGAACGCGTCGATCGTGTCGGAGGGGCGCCCCGGCCGCGCCGAGAGGGTCGCGAAGGCGCCGCTGCGCTGAGCGCGAATATCGTGCTCTTGCCAGGAAGACGACGTCAGCATTTCGCGCGGCTTGAGCGTAAGCGTCTCGCGCGAGAAATGCGCACCGTCCCAGTCAACGCGAACGCTGTGCTCGCGATCGAGCAAGAGGCAGGTGAACGGGGAATAGTCGCCTGACGCCGGTGAGAGAGCCAAAGCGGCGGCGGGTGCATTCGGCAGACCCATCGCGCGCAGCACGATATCGCCGCGGCTCGTGCGCCCCGGCGGCGCCGGATCATAGCGATTGAGCAAGCACGCGATGAGGCCGCGATCATTTGCGGCAATCCAAGATCCGCCAGCTTGAACGTCGCGCGGAGAAATGAAATCGCCTTGCGCGCCGCGGCGCACTTCGGGCGGCGATTCTTGCCGCGCCTGCGCATCGTCGCGGTTCATGGTGACCGTGAAGTGGTCACTCTCGCGCCAGATCGTGAGTGTGCACATGAGCTGAGTTTGCCCCGCGTCCTACTGGCGTTCGCGGCGAGCGGCGCCGACGAGGCATTGTACCTGTTGGAATGTCCAGCCCCGCTGCAACGACAGCAGCACGCCGTCAACGACAACATGCGGCGTTCCGACAAAACCAAGCCGTTGCGCAAGGCGTAGGTTACCGTCAGCGCGCGCAGAGACAGCAGGGGACTGGGCGCGCGTTTGGGCTGCCGCAAAATCCAGACCCGCTCGCTGCGCCGCAAGGCGGATGGAGCTGTCTTCGACGCGCCCGGCGATTTGCATCAAGGCGTCGTGAAATGCGAGTTGTTTGCCTTGCGCGCCTGCCGCGATGGCGATGCGCGATGCGTCGAGCGTGCGGTTGCCCGTGGCGCGAGAGACGATTGTGCGCCCGTAAATCGGGTACTCGACCACCGAAATCCGAACGTCGGGATTGTCGCGAGCAAAGGCCACCCAACGTGGATGAAGCGCGCGACAGGCGGGGCAGGAATAGTCGGCAAATTCGATGATGCGAATTGCCCCGGCGCCGCGATCGGCGAAAGCCGCGTCGCGTTCGAACGTCGCCAGGATCGGCGCCGCCGCGTGGGATGCGGCGATCGTTTGCTCGGTGACGCCGCACGCTCGCGCCGCTTGGTCAGGAATCACAGCGCTTGCTGACGCGGCAAACATCGAAAAAAGAGCTGCGAGCAGAAATTTGAACATCAAGACCCCAATAGCGGGTGGATACGCACGATACGACTGCCCGGTTACGATCCTTGTGGCGGCGTCGTGCCGTTAAGGAACCATCAACCATGCGCTACGTTGCCCCCGTTGGATTGGTAGGTGCTCGTGAATCGCTTGTTCTTGTTGGTGGCAGTATTCAGCGCAGCCTGCAGTACGCACCCCGTTTCACCAGCCACTGAGCGTATCGAAGCGCGTGAAAGCGCCACTGCAACGGCGCCCTCGGTCGATGTCACGCGTCTTCAAGGCATCACACGAATTTTGATCGATGCGAGTTCGCTCTATGATGCAGCGGCCGAGCAATCGACGAATGAGGCGTATGCCCAACAACTCCGCAATATTTCAGAGCGCAGACGCGCGATGGTGGATGTCTTCCAAGCTCGCGTCGCCAGTCTTGGTGGGGCGCCGACCGAGACGGGGCAGGCACTCGGCACAGCGCACCGTGTTTTCATGGACGCAAGAATGCTTGGGGACTCGGACACAAAGGTGGCTGTGCAGGAGGCACTTCGTGGTGAGAATTACCTCGTCGACCAGCTCACCGAAGCCAAGGACGATGCCGAAGTCGGAAGTCAGACACGCAGCTTTCTGGATAGCCAATTGACAGGTGTTGTCGCTGATCGTGATCGACTTGCCGTCTATGCTGCGGGTTTGCAGTAGATACGAGGTGCGGGTGCACCGCTGCGGGCGAGTGCTTTCCCGCGTTGATTAAGACATGCTGGCGCAATTCCGTTGCGTCCGGACAACGCCTACAAACAGGCCTTCGCCGTTTTTTGGCACCGTCCGCAATCGGCGACAATACGCCGTTGCCGTGTGCGCTAAGTCACTGACCGCAATGGAGCGAGTAGGCCGCTCACAAAAATCGCGGCTATGTCGTACGATGGCCCATAGCAGTCGTCCGAGCTGCACGTGAAAGCGTCCGTTTCTCACTGGCGCTCTCGCGCTATAACAGTGCAAGTTTGCAATGTGTCGTCTGCCGCACCGACGAAAGAGGGTTGATGCGCCTTAGTGGAATGCGAGAGGTCGAAGAAATCGCATGTCACCAAATCAAGTTATCGCTCTTGGTCCGGAACTCTTGCCCTGGGCGCGCGCGTACACGAATGATCTGAACGAAGCTCACTTTCTTGTTCATCAAGTTGTCTCACGGCTTGCCGGGCAAACCGGTGGCGATGACAAACCGATCGCAGTCAATCGCGCCCAAGCCGTGATGGCGGAGGTCGCAGGGCAAAACCTCATCGTAGGACGATTGACATCCTAGACGCCGCGCAAATCCATGCCGGCGCGATGACCGCCTATCGCTTCTTCACTGTAGACGAATTCGAAATTGTCGCCGGTGTTCATTGGATCGAATGTGAAAATGACGCCGCTGCCGAAGAGACTGGGCTGTCCTTGCTAAGCCAATCTTGCGACGTCGAGGTTTGGGAGGTTGGCCGTCTGGTCTGCAAATGCTCACGCACGGAGCGATCCGCCATACCGAATTAGCAGCGCCTCAGTCGGGAGCGGGATAGATGCGCCAAACGCCGCCGCGCTGAGAGCATCGAACTCCGTCGAGCGCTTGCGATACGGTAGTGGAACGACACGCCTGATGACGCGTTGTGTCGGCGTAGTTCCTAAATCCGAAAAGCCGATCCGGGAACGCCGAAGAAGGTCGCAGGCTCGCTGAGATAAATTGCGCGACTTGTCATGCCATTGGACTGACCGGTGAGAGCCGCCATCCAATGGCGCCGCCGTTTCGGACCTTGTCGCAGCACTATCCGCTGAATTCGCTAGAGGAGGCGTTCGGTGAGGGCATCCTCGTCGGCCATCCCGACATGCCGGAGTTTCAGCTGGAGCCCGCCCAAATGGATCATCTGCTCGCTTACCTGAACACCATACAGTTGCGACAAGGCGGTTGATTTGCTGGGACGGCAATCTCGAGTGCAAAGTCGCGCAACCTGAAGGGTGCAGCCTCTGACCGTTCGTCTGCCTACATTTTGAACGTGATCTCTTCGGCTCCGGTAAGCAAGCGGCCCGCGCAATGGGATGCCAACTCGCCGTGGCCGATTGGCGCCAGGGAATGGCGCCCGGGGAACGTTGTGTGTCACGCGCAGTTGATGGCGTTGCAAGCTGCGGGCGACTGCAAATGCACTCACTGCGTCCTGCATGCTTCAATCTCGGAAATCAGGAGAAGACGATGCCGCTCTTCCACGCAGTTGCTTGGATCGATCACCATCATGCGCGGGTGCAACAATTCCACGCTACCGAAGTTCGCGCCGAGACGGTAAAAGATCATCGTCATTACACGCGCCAGCATGGCAGCAGCGTTCGTACCGAGCATGAGTTTTTCGGCGAAGTGTGCGACGCGCTCGCCGGCATTGGCGAGGTCCTGGTGACCGGCTCGCACACCGCGCAATCCGACTTCAAACACTACGTCGAAAAGCACCGGCCCGCTTTGCTTCCGCTGATCAAAGGTTGGGAAACGGTCGATCATCCTACCGACGGCCAATTGGTGGCGTTGGCCAAGAGTTTCTTCGTGAAATACGATCGGATGCAAGGTTTGTCGACCAATGGATGATCTAATGCGGTGCCGCTGTTTGTGATCCGGCGGCGCGCATTGAAACGCGCTCGCGATGCAAGTAGGCGGCTGCGTTTGATTTAATGGGACCAGTCCGACAGGAGGGATCGTGAAAGACCCATACGAGGTTTTAGGAGTCGCACGCACCGCCGCGCCTGATGATGTTCGCAAGGCATATCGCCGACTGGCGAAGAAGCTGCACCCCGATCTCAATCCGGGCGACAAACAGGCAGAGGCGCGTTTCAAGGATGTGGCCGCCGCCAACGATCTACTTTCTGATCCGGACAAGCGCCAGAGATTCGATAGCGGAGAGATCGACGCGTCAGGCGCCGAGAGGCCCCGTCAACAATTCTACAAAGACTTTGCGAGCGGCGGCACCGGCGCGGGCAGCCCATACGAGAACAGTTCCGGCTACGCAGACTTCGGCGAAGGCGAGGATCTGTTCGCGGAATTGTTTCGCCGTCAGACCGGGCGAGCCCGACGCACTCGCGGCGCTGATCTACACTACCGTCTGGCGATCTCGTTTCTGGATGCCGTCAATGGCGCCACGCAACGCCTTACTCTGCCAGAGGGCGGCTCGCTCGATGTAACTATTCCGGCTGGCATTCAAGAGAGCCAGACGCTGCGGCTGCGCGGCAAGGGCGCGCCGTCGCGCGGAGAGGGCGAAGCCGGCGATGCGCTGGTGGAGATTTCGATCAATCCGCATCGCTTCTTTATTCGCCAAGACGACGACATTCATATCGAACTCCCGATCACGCTTTCGGAAGCGGTCCTTGGCGCGCGCGTCAAAACCCCGACGCCGACGGGAGCGGTAATGCTGACGGTGCCGAAGGGATCGAACACAGGCACGCTTCTGCGCCTGAAGGGCAAAGGCGTCGCGCGGCGCGGCGGCCAAGGTGACGAACTCGTCAAGCTCAAGGTGATGCTGCCGTCAGAACCGAACGCTGAATTGGAGGCGTTTCTCTCCACGTGGTCCACTGCAAGCAGCCACGATCCGCGGAAGGATATGGTGTCATGATTCTAACGACGGTGGATTTTCTCGCGCGTGCGCAAGTGGACCGTGAAACCCTCGAGATTTGGATCCAAGAGGAGTGGCTCGTTCCCAGCGAGACGACACCTGAGCGCGCGTTTACAGAGGCCGATCTGGCGCGTGCGCAATTGATCCGCGATCTCATGGATGATCTCGGTGTCAACGCGGAGGGCGTGGGCGTCGTTCTAAACTTGGTGGATCAGGTGCATGGTTTGCGGAATGTACTCGCCGAAGTGTTGAGCTCCGCACGAGGGCGTTGAGAGGCCGCACGCGAACGCCAATGGCTACTTTCGGCGACAACCCGCCTTTGCTGCTGGCGCTAAGTCACGGGCTGCAATGGAGCGAGTAGGCCGGTCGCGGAAATTCCCCCTATGACGCCCGTTGGCCCATTCCTGCCGTCGGCACTTGCGCGCTGACCGTCCACTTGGTGATCGAGCACGGTCATTGCGCGTACGCCGCGCCGGCGAAAGTCAAATTCAAC
>JBEBHI010000091.1:0-14316 GCA_040080935.1 Terricaulis sp. | reverse complement strand
CGTGACGCAAGTTGCGCCGTCGCTGCAAATGGGCACCGGCCAATCGAACTCTTCCGGCACGATCGCGCGTATTCGCGGCATCGGCACCGGCTCTGACAATCCGGGCTTCGAAGGCGCCGTCGGCATCTTCATCGACGGTGTTTATCGCGCCCGCGCTGGTGCGGCCCTCGCCGACCTTCCGGAACTTGAGCGCGTCGAAATTCTGCGCGGCCCACAAGGCACGCTGTTCGGCCGCAACACGTCGGCCGGCGCCATCAGCGTCGTGTCGGCTGGTCCGCGCTTCGAGCCGGGCATGTACATTCAAGGCGATTACGGCCTCGACGACCTCGAAGAAGTGGGCCTCGAAGCTGGCGTGAACGCGCCGATCACCGATTCCCTGGCGCTCCGCTTTGACGGCGTGCTCCGCGATCGCGGCGGCTACATCACCGACACCACGACCGGCGACGAGATCAACAGCTCGAGCCGTTGGTCAGCTCGCGGCCAAGCTCTTTGGGACATCAGCCCGGATGCTTCGCTCCGCCTGATCCTCGACGCCGCCGAAAGTGACTCAGTTTGCTGCGGCGCTGTGTACGTCAGCTACGGCACGACGACGGCGATCATCTCGGCCCTCACCGGTGGCGGCGGCGCAACGCCGAGCGCGAACGGTGGCGTGCCGCCGATCGCTCCGGAAGATCGCCTCATGAGCGTGACCTCGGGCCGCGGCTACGGCGAAACGACGGAAGAAATCGGCTTCTCCGGCCAACTCGATTGGGACCTCGGCGGCGTGAACCTCACGTCGATCACCGCGGTCCGCGATTGGAAGGCCGTGCGCGACCAAGACATCGACTTCACCCGTGCGGACATCGCCTATCGCGATGGCCTCGAAGTCGGCATCGAGAACTTCACCCAAGAGATCCGTCTGCAAGGCGAAGCGGGCCGTCTGAACTGGCTGGTTGGCGTGTTCTACGCCGATGAGTCGATCGATCAGACCGACACGATCCGCCAAGGCGCGCAGGCTTCGCAGTTCGCGAACGCAGCGGTATCCGGTCTCTGCAGCGCAGCGCCTGGTACGGTTGAACTGTTCAACATCTGCGGCGGCGGCACACCGTCGATCTTCGTGGGCGTCCTGAACAACCCGCTCGGCCCGTTCGTCGGCACGATGACGCCGGCACAGCTCACGGCCGCGAACACCGCCATTGCTACGGCAAACGGCGGCGGTCTGGGTTCAGGCCTCGTCCTGGCGCCATCCGGTTCTGGCCAACAAGCTGACGTTTGGAACGTCCAGACGCAAAGCCTCTCGCTGTTCACGCACAACGAGATCAGCCTGTCGGACAACCTGATCCTGACTCTCGGCGCGCGGTACAGCGACGAAAGCAAGGATCTCGACGCCAACCTGAACGCCGTGAACCCGACCTGCGCCTCGCTCCAGCAAATGGAACTGGTGACGACCGGCTTGCTCGGCAACAACGCAGCGGCCCCGGGCTTCCCGCTCGGCATCGTGCGCTTCATCGAAGGCACGTCGTCAGGCGCAACCGCAATGGCTCTGGCTTGCAACCCGGCCGTCAACCCGATCGCCAACGGCGTTTGGACCGGCAGCCGTGACGAAGAAGAGTTCAGTGGCACGGCGTCTCTCGCCTACCACCTGAACGACGACGTCATGATCTACGGCGGCTACTCACGTGGCTACAAAGCCGGCGGCTTCAACATCGACCGTTCGGGCTTCTCGATCCGTCCGTCGACCACGAGTTCGGCAGCGCTCAACGTTGGCCAACTCGCGTTCGAACCGGAGTTCACGGACTCCTACGAAGCCGGTCTGAAGACGACGATCTTCGGTGGCTCGACGACGTTCAACGTCACGGGCTTCTACCAGCAGATCCACGACTACCAGTCGAACAACTTCAACGGCTTCAACTTCATCACGCGCAACGTGCCGGAAGTGATCAGCCAAGGCTTCGAACTGGAAATGGCTTCGAACCCGTTCGAAGGCCTGAACCTCAACGCCGGCGTCACCTACACCGACGCCTATTACGACAGCACGGTCGTGTTCAACTCGCTGGACCCGGCGCCGAACACCATCACTGCTGGCGAACCGCTCTCGTTCGCTCCGGAATGGGTTGTGACGGGTGCGATCGCTTACCGCGTGCCGATCAGCGCGAACCTCGGTGCGCTGTTCTATCTCGATGGCCGCTGGAACAGCGAGTACCGCACGCAAACACTGAACCGCACCGCGAACACCGACCAAGAAGCGTTCGCCGTGTTCAACGGCCGCATCGGCATCGGCCCGCAGAACGAGCGTTGGTCGCTTGAACTGTTCGGCCAGAACCTGACGGACGAGTTCTACTTCGTCGGCGCGTTCGCGCCGCCGCTGCAAAACTCGCGCGTTGTGTTCCCGAACGAGCCGCGCACCTACGGTGTGTCGCTCCGCCTGCAATACTAATCAGTTCACCAGAACTGAGCCTGACGGCCGGAGCGAAAGCTCCGGCCGTTTTGTTTTGGGGCGACGCAAGCTAAGGCTCGCGCATGGGCCTTACTGATCTTGATGTGCTGATCGTGGACGACCACGAAGCCATGCGCGCGCTGCTGACGCGCGTTTTCACCAAGGTTGGCGTCACAAGCCTGCGTGCGGCGGCAAATGCTGAGGAGGCGCTCGCGGCGCTGCGCCAGCGGCCCGCGACGTTGATCCTCGCCGACAAGAACATGCCGGGCATGGACGGGCTGGCGTTCCTGGCCGCAGTGCGTGGCGAAAGCGCGTTCGGGGCGCCTAAGTTCATCATGCTCAGCGGCGACGCCAGCGCCGCGCACGTCCAAGCGGCGCGCGCGGCCGGCGCTGACATGGTGTTGGTAAAGCCTGTGCCGCCGAGCGCCCTGCTCGCGGCGATCAACGAGCTATTCGCGGTTTAGCGGCAGCGTTCCGCGCAGCATCTGCAGGATGATCGAGAAGTCGCGACCGCCGTGCCCGCCGCGCACGAGCTCGCCGTAGAGCGCTTCCGCGGCGCCGCCGAGCGGTGTCGGTGCGCCCGCGGCCTCTGCCGCGTCCTGCGCAAGCTTCAAATCCTTCAGCATCATGGCCGCAGCGAAACCGCCTTCGTAATCACGGTTCGACGGCGCGGCCGGCACTGGGCCCGGCCAGGGGCAATACGAGGTCATCGACCAGTTCTGACCTGAAGCCTTGGAGGAGATGTCAAAGAACTTCTGCGCATCGAGGCCGAGCGCTTCGGCGAGCGCGAAGGCTTCGCTGGTCGCGATCATGGAAATGCCGAGCAGCATGTTGTTGCAGATCTTTGCGGCTTGCCCCGCGCCGCTATCCCCTGCGCGGATGATGGCTTTCGCCATCGGCTTTAGCGCTTCTTCGACTTCGGCGAAGTCTTGCTCGCGGCACCCGACCATGAAGGTGAGCGTGCCGCCCGTGGCGGCGGCGGTGCCGCCTGATACGGGCGCGTCAGCGGAGCGGAAGCCTTGCATCGAGGCATCGCGGGCGACGGTGCGGGCGCTGTCGACGTCAATCGTGGAGCAATCGATCAGGAGCGCGTCCTTGGGCGCGTTCGGAAGGATGGCTTCGAGATAGACATCGCGCACGTGCTGACCGGCGGGCAGCATGGTGATGACGACGTCAGCGTCCTTGCAGGCTTCGCCGGCGCTCGATGCGGGCGTCATGCCCTGCTCTTTGGCGCGGGTGAGCGCATCGGCCGAGAGATCGAAGGCGACGACTTCTCGTCCGGCCTTGGCCTGATTAGCGGCCATGCCCGAGCCCATATTGCCGAGGCCGATGAATGCGACGCGGGTCATGAGTTTGCGCTCCTGAAGACTTCAGGCGCTCACTTAGCTCAAACGCTCCCGCGCGGCGAGGGCGTCAGCTCGATCCTAATGGCCGGCGGCAAGGCGGCCGGAGATCTCGCCGTCGCCGAACGCTTCGGTGTGAACGTTGAGATAGATCGGGTCGGCGCCGAGCGCGGCGACGAATTGATCGAAGGTAAGATCGGAACGCACGGCTTGAGCGGCGTCAGCGTACGGGTAGTCAACAATGGCGACGGTGAAGCCATCGCTGGTTTCGGTGTAGGTCGCGCCGAATGGGAACGGCATGATGAGCGTGACGTCGTCGCCTTGGTAGCGATGCAGGTGCATCGGGCCCATGCGGCTGTGCGCAAGGTGATGTGCGAGCTGATCGAAACTGATGCCGGTGATCGTGATGTTGGCGTCAATGGTCTGCGTGTCGGTATCGACGACGATCATGGCTTGGCCGGTGGCGGTTGAGCCGGTTTCGGTGGGGTACTGATTGCCGGCGAGCGTTGCGGTGTAGTGCAACTCAGCAGCGTGCGCCGTGCCGAAGAGCGCCGCGGCGGCGGCGAGCATCGCGATCAGTTTTTGCATTCTTGTCCCCTCTCGACGCGCGCACCTTCCGCGCGACGCGTTTGCGGGGCCAGTCACGTGGCGGTGAGGTCGCTCAATCTGCGACGAGCGGCGTCCATTCGTCGGCGGATGGCAGCGGCGCGAAGAGTTCATCGAGCAGCGCATCACTGACGCCATCGAGCGTTGCCGGTGACCAGACAGGTTTGTTGTCTTTGTCCACGACCAGTGCGCGAACGCCTTCCTGAAAATCGTGGCGCGAAGCGACGCGCGATGCGAGGCGATATTCGCTGCGCATCTCGTCGGCAAAGGTTTGTTTCCGCGCGCCTTCGCGCATTTGGCGGAAGGTGACTTTCAACGCTTGCGGCGATTTGGTTTTGAGCGTGGCGAGCTGCGCGCGCGCCCAGTCGCTATTTTCGGACTCGAGCCCGGTTAGGATCGCTTCGACGCTGTCGGCTGCGAAGATGCGATCGATGGCGTCGACGTGATCGGGAAGTAGTTCTTTCGGGCGGCCGGCAGATTCGTGCAGCGCGAGCAGGCCGCTATCGAGGGCGCGTGCGGGATCGTGCGTTTGTGCGGCGCCGGCGATTTGCGCGCGGGCGGCTGCTAGAATTTCTGTTGGCATGAAGTGGGTAGCGATGCCGGCGATGAGGCAGTCAGCGGCTTTGAGGCGCGCGCCGGTGAGGGCGAGCCACATGCCGATGTGCTCGGGCATGCGCGGCAGATACCAGCCGCCGCCGACGTCGGGGAAAAGGCCGATGCCGGTTTCGGGCATGGCGTAGGTCGTGTTCTCGGTGGCGATGCGGAAGCGCGCCGGCATTGAAATGCCGACGCCGCCGCCCATGGTGACGCCGTCGATCAGCGCGACGATGGGCTTGGGGTACGTGAATAAGAGATGGTTGAGGCGATATTCGGTGAAGAAGAACTCGCGCGCGGCTTTGCTGTCGCTCGCGCCGCTCTCGGCGATCATGCGAATGTCGCCGCCGGCACAGAAACCGCGTGTGCCCTGCGCGTGATCGAGCAGGATGGCGTGAACGCTGGCGTCGTCGCGCCAGGCAACGAGCGCGTCGATCATTGCGGCGCACATGCCGGTGTTGAGCGCGTGCAGCGCGGCCGGGCGATTCAGCGTGATGTGGCCGAGGCCGTTGGCGGCATTTGTTAGAACGTCTGACACTTACGCACCTTCCCTTTTCGTCATTCCGGACGCGCGGAGCGCGATCCGGAATCCAGGGGCCATCAACTCGTCATTTGCCCCTGGATTCCGGGTTCATCGCTACGCGATGCCCCGGAATGACGAGCCTTTTACGTTCTCGCCACCAACTGAAGAGAGTGAACAACCCGAGCACCGCGCCCGCAACTATCGCGTACGCCGTTCCGAAGAACGCAGGGATGAAAAGAAACGCGATGTCATCACGGATTTGTTCGCGTTCCACCGCCTCCACCAATGCGAGATGGTCCAGATAAACCGGCACGACAATGGCCAGAACTGCGCCGATGAGGAGCGCGATCCCCAGGTTTCTCCGCCGGTTTCCCAACGCTACCCAGCTAGGCATCGTAGCGACCAGCAAGGGCACACCGTAAACCGCCAACCAGAAAGGAATGAGCTCGACGCTCATCACCGCATCGTTGGGATGACGAAACTTGAGTCTTCTTGTGCGCCTTCCGGCCAACGGGCGGTGACGGTTTTTACTTTGGTGTAGAACTTCACGCCTTCCATGCCGTGCTGGTTGGTGTCGCCGAAGGCGCTGCGCTTCCAGCCGCCGAAGGTGTGATACGCGACCGGCACCGGGATCGGGACGTTGATGCCGACCATGCCGACATTCACGCGCGCCGCGAACTCGCGCGCGGCGCGGCCGTTGCGGGTGAAGATGGCGACGCCGTTGCCGTATTGGTGATTGCTTGGCAGTGCGAGCGCTTCGTCGAAGGTTTCGGCGCGCACAATCTGCAGCACTGGGCCGAAGATTTCTTCCTGGTAGGTACGCATCTCGGTTTTGACGTTGTCGAACAGCGTCGGGCCGATGAAGAAGCCTTCTTCGTAGCCTTGCAGCTTGAAGCCGCGGCCGTCGCGCACGAGCTCTGCGCCCTCTTTTGCACCGAGGCCGATATAGTCTTCGACCTTCTGCTTGTGCGCGGAGCTGACGACGGGGCCGTATTGCGCGTCAGCATCAGTGGAGATGCCGACTTTCAGCTTTTCCATTTCAGGAATGAGGCGCGCGCGGAGTTCGTCCGCCGTTGCTTTGCCGACCGGCACGACAACCGGCAGCGCCATGCAGCGTTCGCCAGCGGAGCCGAACGCGGCGCCGACGAGATCCTTCACGACCTGATCCATGTCAGCGTCGGGCAGAACGACGCCGTGGTTCTTGGCGCCGCCCATGGCTTGCACGCGCTTATTGTTCGCGGTGCCGTGGCTGTAGATGTAGTGGGCGATGTCGGACGAGCCGACGAAGCTGATCGCCTTGATGTCCGGATGCGCGATGATCGCGTCGACGGCTTCTTTGTCGCCGTGGACGACGTTGAGCACGCCAGCGGGTGCGCCAGCTTCCATCATCAGCTCGGCGAGACGGACCGGAACGCTCGGGTCCTTCTCGGACGGCTTTAGGATGAAGGTGTTGCCGCACGCGATGGCGACGCCGAACATCCACATCGGGATCATGGCCGGGAAGTTGAAAGGCGTGATGCCGGCGACGACGCCCAGCGGCTGGCGCATAGAATACACGTCGATACCGGGTCCGGCGCCTTCGGTGTATTCGCCCTTCAGGGCGTGCGGGATGCCGCAGGCAAATTCGATGACTTCGAGGCCGCGTTGGATGTCGCCCTTGGAGTCGGCGATGACTTTGCCGTGCTCGGACGAGAGCATGTGCGCCAGCTCGTCCATGTTCTTTTCGACGAGCGACTTGAACGCGAACAACACACGCGCGCGGCGCTGCGGATTGGTGCTGCTCCACTCAGGCAGAACCTTGAGTGCGGCTTGCACGGCGGAGTCGAGATCGCGCGCGTTGGAGAACGTGACTTCGGCTTGTTGAGCGCCGGTGTTCGGGTTGAAAACGCGACCGGCGCGCCCGCCAGAAGCGGACGCGCTCGCGCCATTGATAAAATTACGGATCGCGCGCATCGGCGGGGGCTCCTGAGGTCGGAATTTGCGGCCCTTATGACCTCAAACTGGAACCCAGTAAATGCCGCCGCCGTAGGTAGCGACCGCGACCCGTTAGCTCCTTCGTGCCATGCCCATGATCAAGGACACGACGAAAAGGACGAGGAAAAGGAAGAACAGAATTTGCGCGATGCCAGCCGAGGCTGACGCGATGCCGCCGAAGCCGAAGACGGCCGCGATGATGGCGACAACGAAGAAGATAAGAGCCCAACTGAGCATGTAAGCGTCCTCCAGATTAGAACTGGAATCAAAACGCCGAGTTGGGCTCAGAGTTCCGCGTCAAACGGGGAAGCGCCACGCTCCCGATCCGGTGCGCGCTGCTTGGTACTGCGCTTCAGCAAAGGGCCAATTCACAAGCTTTGAGACGAATGCATCAAGGAATTTCGGGCGTTCGTTCTTGTAATCGAGATAGTACGCGTGCTCCCACACATCGCAAACCCAAAGCGGCGTCACTGAACTATCTGTGATCGCCGTGTCCGCATCGTGCGTGTCGATGAGTTTCACCGTGCCGCTCTTGTCGGCTACGAGCCACAGCCAGCCCGATGCGAAGTGACCGACGCCTTTGGTTTTCGCTTCTTCCTTGAATGCGTCGAGTGAACCGAACGCCTTCTCGATCGCGGCTTTCAGATCACCGCTCGGACCATCCTGCGCGCTTGGCGAAAGTGATTCCCAGAAAAAGGCGTGGTTCCACGATTGAGCGGCGTTGTTGAAGAGCTTCTTGTTGCCCTCCTTATGTGCCAGCAGGACGACTTCTTCGAGCGTGTTCGGAGCATCAGCGCGCTCGGCCAAAATCGCGTTCATGTTTTTGATGTAGGCGGCATGGTGTTTGCCATGATGGGTTTCCATCGTGGTCCGCGAAATATGCGGCTCGAGCGCGCCGTGATCGTACGGAAGATCTGGCAGTTTGAATTGAACGGTCACGGGTGAGCCTCCTTACGCGGGCTCGTATTTCTCCCGCGCCTTCTGTGGTGAAACTGGCCACAACTCGCCTTTGACGCCCTGCATGATCCAATCGCCGGGCAGAGCGGGTTGCGGTCCCTCCAAGGTTTGCACGACAACGCGCCGCTTCAAGGTGAAGTAGCGGAAAATGATGTCGGTGCGCTTGCGAAAAAGGCCGCCACCGAGGGGTTCGTACATCGCCTCGAAGATGTCCTTGCGAATAACACTATGCTCACCAGGGCCATGTGCGAGCACATAATCCTTGCCGCCATGCGCTTGGAGCACGCCGTGCTCGGTGTCGACATGTGCATTTGCTTCTGCGAGCCACGCACGTTTTGCCGGCGCTTCTTTGGCCCGCACTTGGCGCATGCGCACGCCAGGCGGCGGTTCGCTGATGGTTTCTGGGCGCGGTGTAGGACGCTGGCCGAAAACGACGTGAACGAGGTTCATGTCACATCACCGACCGGCCGCTAAACGCGCGCACGATGAAGCTGACGATCAGCAGAACGAGAAAGATGAGGAACAAGACTTTGGCCATGCTCGCCGCGAGGCCAGCCAAGCCGAAGAAGCCGAAATAGCCGGCCACTACTGCAAGCAAGAAGAAAATTAGGGCCCAGCCAAGCAAGGTGTAAGTCTCCAATCCTAGTCTTGGCCGCAACGCCGCAATGCGCTGCGATGTTCCAGCAAACGGCGGAACTCGCGCGCGCACTTTGTGTTGTCATGCTGCGGTGGCGAAGCCGCCCGATTTCAAGACGTTAATGGAGATGATCATGGCTCAACTGGACACGAGTGTTCGCGGCAAGAAGAACGGCCACGCCCGTGGCGCCCTGAAGGCGCGCGCGAACGATGTGCTCGACGATTTCGTCGAGTTGCGGAAAGACATGAACCGCTTGGCCGATGCAGCGAACAAAGCCGCGCGCGATGAAGTAAAGCATGCGGGCAGCCGCCTGACCTCGATCGGCAAAGATCTTCGCACGCGTGCGGACGGCAGCGCTGAATACGCAGTCGAACAAGTTCGGTCGCATCCCGGCGCAGCCGTGGGTCTCTCACTCGGCGCAGGGTTGATCGTCGGCCTGCTGCTCGCTCGCCGCTAGTCGGCGGCTTCTTTCGGCTCTGGCGGGACTATCGCCCAGAGCATGTAAGGCCGAGCGGCATCACGACCGATCGTCGCGCCAAGTTGGCGCGCGAAAGCATCAATGAGACGCGCGCCCGAGCCTGCCGCTCGGGCGCGCTCTGCGTCTATGTCTGCGTCGATTGCAAACCTGGTTGTGCCGTCCTCGTCCTGGCGCAGCATCAGGCTGAGAGAGACAGGGCCAGTGTCCGACAAGGCGTCGAGCGCTGAGGAAATGCCCTCACCGATCAAGAATGAGAGTGGGACAGCGCGATCCACACCGGCGCGGGCACTGCCCAGATCCATGACGAGATTGATCTCTTTTGCGGACTGGCCACGCGATTGCAGCAGCTGGCGCGCAACTTCAGCGGCGATGTCATCGACGCGAACGTGCCGCAACTCACCGGAGGAATAGATCCGCTGGTGCGCGACGGCGAGCAGCTGGACGCGGTCATGTGCGCGGGCAAGGCCCCAGGCTTCACTATCGTCACGCGCGGCGCGCGCCTGAATGTTCAACAAGCTCGCCACCATTTGAAGATTGTTCTTCACGCGATGATGGACCTCGCGCAGCAAAGCGCGCTCTTCCGCGAGCGCCTCTACCAAGCGCAATTCGCGGCCGCGCAGCGTCTTCGCCATTGCCGCCAACGTTCGCCGCAATGACCGGATCTCGGATGGCGCGCTCAAAAGCGCCGGAGGATCCCCTACGTCCTCTCCGCGGGCGAAACTGCGGGCTGCGGCCTCGAGGCTCGAGAGCGGCCGCGCGACAAAGACTTCGACAGCGAACCAGCCGGCGCCGATGGCGAGCAGCCAAATCAGGAGCGGTGCGGCAATGGAGAAGGCAATCGCGCCAACGCGGCTCCATGTCGGCTGATCGGGCGCCCAAGACATCACGGCGTAGAGATCGGGACCGTACAGCGGCACGATCACCGCATCGCCACCAGGCACTTCCAAGAACGCGGGCTCGCCGCCGATGCGCCTGACGATGAGGTCGGAGGCAGGCAGAGGCGGAGCGTCGCCCACTGGAACGGACTCAGCAATGACGCGTCCGCGACCGTCAACAATGGCGGCGCGGGCGTTGCGGAGTGCGCTATTGGAAGTACGGCTGCGCTCAAGCAGAGCCGTGAGTTGGGTCGTCGGGATCGATGCGCCGACGAAGCCAACGCGTCGGTCGCCATCTCGAATGGGCTCAAGCGCGCCCAAGACGGGGACGCCTGAGAGCGGGCCGTGCTCGGTATAGCCCATTGTAAAACCGTCGCGAGCGCGCGCGCGACGACGCAGATCCGAATCCGGAAGACGCAAATTAGATTGCGCTGCAGGCACGCTGCAGAGCAAGACACCGTCGTCTGTACTCACGGAGATCGAAGCGATGTACGGATAGCGGTTGCTGATTTCGCTCAGCCAGTCGCGACAATCGCCCGCTGCGATCTGCTGCAGCGCAGGCGTCGTCGCCAGTACGCGCAACATTTCACGCAACTCGTCGATGGTGCGCCGTTCGCTGGCAATCGACTCCAGCGCCCGCCGACTCAGTCCCTCTTCATAGGCGGACTGACGCGCGGCGGCGGCGTTGAAGCCGACTTGCATGGCGATTGCGCCCGCAGGAAGCATCGCCAGACCAAGCAGCAAGGCGATGCGACCGCGCATAGAGCGCAGTGACAAGGCCTCCGGCCAGAGTCTCATTGGGCGATCGTCGCGCGTCTTCACACGCTGGCTGTATCCTCAATCCTGCGGGCGTCGCTAGGGACAACTGTGTCCTCTTCGTCCAAACCTAGCAGGTCAGCCAATTTACGGCGCGCGCGATTCACACGGCTCTTAATGGTGCCTACGGCGCAACCGCAAATCTGCGCGGCTTCTTCGTAGGAGCATCCAGAGGCGCCAACGAGCGTCAGCACTTCGCGATGGTCCGGGGCGAGCTGTTGGAACGCCACCTTGAAGTCTTCAAGGTCAACAGAACCATCCTGCTCGGGGCGCGATGACATGCGGGCGGCGAACTTGCCGTCAGCATCCTCGACCTCGCGCTTGGATTTGCGAAGCTGCGAATAATAATGGTTGCGCAGGATTGTGAAGAGCCACGCGCGCAGGTTGGTGCCCGGCTCGAAGCGCTCCACGTTGGCCAACGCCTTGACCAGCGTGTCCTGCACGAGGTCATCGGCGAGAGCGGGATTGTGCGCCAACGAACGCGCAAACGCGCGCAAACTAGGCAACAGCTCGATCAAATCGGCTTTGAAGGCTGCGAGATTGCTCATCGCTCACCTTCCTTCCGATCGATCTTTTCCAAGAGTTCAAGGAAACGATCGGGCACGCCCTCACTCTGCACTTCGCCATACGCTAGGCGAAGATTGCGTGTGATAAGGCTCTTGTTCGCCGACGCCTTGCCTTTGCGTCTGCCGGCGTCTTCTGGGTTTTTGTTCAACACGGCGTCCATATCGTCGTCGTCTTTCCCATCTTCCATTGCGCCTGCCCCGCAAACGGCCGAGAGCGTCCGCAGCGGAACACTCAGTGGCGAATAACGTCCCTGACGCGCACCTGTTCCGCGCGGCAGGAACTTTTTTCAGCAAGCCGCGTTTCTTCGGTCTCGCCGCATGGGAGAATGACATGCAAAGCGTCGCTGCGGAACCAGAAAAATCTGCTACAAACAAGGGGTTATATATGTCGCTCGCCCGGGAAATCGCGCCTCACCTGCCTTTGCTGCGCCGCTATGCGCGGGCGCTGACAGGCGCGCAGGTCAGCGGAGACGCCTTCGTGGCCGCCAGCCTGGAAGCCATCGTCGCCAATCCGGATGAATTTCCGACCGATCTCGAGCCGCGGGCGGGCCTCTACAAGGTTTTCCACCGCATCTGGGAGAGCGCGAACATCGAAGTCGATGGCGAAGAAGACAATCCGTCGGCGCGTAAGGCGCAGGAGCGCCTGAAGCAACTCGCGCCGCTCACGCGCCAGGTGCTGCTGCTCACGACGCTCGAAAATTTTACGCCGCAAGAAACGAGCGAAATCCTTGGTCGCGACACTGACGAAGTGAACGCGCTGCTCGATGAAGCGATCGAAGAGCTCGACAAGCAAACCAAAGCGCGCGTGCTCATCATTGAAGATGAAGCCGTCATCGCGATGGACTTGAGCGATCTTATCACCGCTGCAGGCCATGATGTTTGCGCGATGGAGACGACCGCTTCTGGCGCCGTTGCTGCAGCGAAGCGCGAGCGGCCGGACCTTGTGTTGGCCGACATTCAGCTCGCGGACAATTCTTCCGGCATCGATGCCGTGAAAGAAATTCTCGCGTCATTCAGCGTGCCGGTGATTTTCATCACCGCCTTCCCCGCACGCTTGCTGACGGGCGAACGCCCTGAACCAACGTTCTTGATCACAAAGCCGTATTCACCGGACATGGTGCGCGCCGCTGTGAGCCAGGCGTTGTTTTTCGAAAGCACAGGAAACCTCAACTAGTTCGCCATCGCGGGAACAGCAGCGGCTGCGCAGCGTTTACCGTTGCGCGCCGCTAGGGGCGGCGCGGCGCTACTCAAATGGAGTTTCTCATGCGTAAGATTACGTCGCCCTTGATCGCTCTCGCCCTGCTCGGCGCTTCGGTCGTGTCTGCTTGCAACACCGTTGAAGGTGTTGGCCAAGACGTGACAGCAGCCGGCCAAGCCGTTGAGCAAACCGCCGAAGAAGCAAACGACGGCAACCCGAATACGCCGTAACGCTGCTCCGCCATTCGTCCCGCGCGCGAATTTGGCGCGGGACGAAGGCGATTGGCGCCAACGCGGATGATGACGCGGCCCCGCGGACGCCATAGGATCAGGGCATGAAAGCCCTTCTGCCGCTCTCCTTCGCCCTTGTTGCAATCGCCACCGCGTGCGGCGCGCCGACGAGTCAATCGTCAGCGCATGAAATGCACGCCGAGGCCGCGCTCACGGTTCACGACGCTTGGGCGGCGCCCACACCGGCTGGCGTCGATGTCGCCGCGGGTTATCTGACAATCAGCAATCACACGCGTGCGGCAGATCGTTTGCTAAGCGCAACGAGCCCGCGCGCCGAACGCGTCGAAATCCACGAGATGACGATGAACGGCGCCGTGATGCAGATGCGCGCCGTGGAGCGTTTGGAAATCGCGGCGGGCCAGGACGTGCAGCTCGGTCCGGGTGGCATGCACCTCATGTTCTTCGGCGTGACGGAGCCATTTGCGCAGGGCCAAACTATTCCGGTGCATCTCGTGTTCGAAACCGCCGGCGCGGTGGACGTCGACCTGCCTGTGAATAGACGTGGTGCGCCTTCCCACGGCCACAGCGGTTAACGCTGGCTTTAGTAACTGGCGCTACTAAACCTAGCGGATGGATACGCTAGAGCGGTTTGACTGATGTTTCGCCGGCTGCGCGTCAAGCTGACGTTCATGTACGCGGGCCTGTTTAGCCTCGCGTTGCTCCTGATCGGCGCCGTCGCTTATTTCGTCATCGCCGGCAACACGCAGAAGCTCGCTGAGCAACAGCTTGCGAACACAACACAAGTATTCGCGAACGCGTGGGCTATCCGGCTTGACCACCTGGAAGATGCAGCTGCACGCACCGCGCAAACGGCCGGTCTCGCTGAGGCCGTTGCCGAGCGCAATGACACTATCATTCGCGCTCACCTCGCGAACCTACGCGCACGATCACATGCCGATGTCGCCTTCGTCGTAACGCGCGAAGGGTTGGTGATCACGGAGACGGGCGCGAGTTCTTCTGTCTCCCCCGGGATGCAACTTGCACTCGCGCGCAACGCGCCTGCGCCGGGCGTTTTGCAGGAGAACGGTGACATCTATCAGGGC
>JBEBHI010000235.1:0-3846 GCA_040080935.1 Terricaulis sp. | reverse complement strand
CGATCGATGTCGACAAGCGCTTGTGGCGCGAGGACATCGAAGGCTCGAAAGCGCATGCGGCCATGCTGGCGCAGCAAGGGATTATTACGGCGGAAGACAACGCCGCGATACAAGCGGGATTGGACCAGATTGCCGCGGAAATCGTCCAGGGAACGTTTGAGTTCTCCGTGGCGCTTGAGGACATTCACCTCAATATTGAGGCGCGGCTGACCGAACGGATCGGGGAAGCTGGGAAACGCCTCCACACAGGCCGCTCGCGCAACGATCAGGTGGCGACAGATTTCAAACTTTGGACGATGCGCGCGGCGCGTGAAGCAGCTGATGGATTGCGGGCGCTGCAGGCTGTTCTCCTTCGCCAGGCCGAGGCGCACGCCGACTGGGTGATGCCGGGCTTCACGCATTTGCAGACCGCGCAGCCGATCACACTTGGGCACCACCTGCTCGCTTACGTGACGATGCTGGAGCGCGACCGCGTGCGGATCATTGGCGGCGCGTTAGAGGCCGCTTGGGAATGCCCACTAGGCGCCGCGGCGTTGGCTGGAACCGGCTACAAGATCGATCGCGAAGCGACGGCGGCAGCTCTGGGTTTTCATGCACCGGCTTCCAATTCGCTTGATGCCGTGGGCTCGCGCGACTTTGCGCTGGCGGCGCTCAGCAATCTGGCGATTTCCATCACGCATCTTTCGCGCCTAGCGGAAGAGATCGTGTTGTGGACGTCGCCGCAGTTTGGATTTGCGCGCTTGAGCGATGCCTGGTCGACGGGTTCCTCGATCATGCCACAGAAGCGCAATCCGGATGCGGCGGAGCTGATCCGCGCGAAAGCGGCGCGGGTGGGCGCTGACTTCGCGGCGCTCAACGCGATCGTGCAAAAGCTGCCGCTCGCTTATGCGAAGGACCTGCAGGAAGATAAGGCGCTCACCTTCTCGGCGTTCGATGATTTCGCGCTCTCCGTCACTGCCATGATCGGCATGATCGATACGATGCGCTTCAATCGCGAGAAGATGCGCGCCGCGGCCGCGATGGGTTATTCCACAGCCACGGACCTTGCCGATTGGCTGGTGCGCGAACTCACAGTGCCGTTCCGCGAGGCGCACGAAATCACCGGCAAAATCGTCCGCGCCGCTGAAGATTCGGGCGTGGCGGAGTTGGCACACTTGCCGCTCGACGCGTTCCAGGCCGTCGATCCGCGCATTAGTGAGGGCGCGCGGGCGTTGTTGACGGTTGAAAAATCGGTCGAGAGCCGGGATAGCTATGGCGGGACCGCCCCTCAGCGCGTGCGCGAGCAGGTTGAGCGGTGGAAGGAGATGTTCAAATGAGCCGCATCGTTTTGGCACTTACGGCGCTGACGCTCCTTTCCGCATGCGGAATCAAAGGCGACCTCGAACGCCCGGACCCGCTCTGGAACGCCGAAGAAGCGATTCGCCGCGAGTGCGCCGAGCAAGCTGAGCGCAACCAGCCGCAAGACTCGCGCTGCGCTCAATATCAGAGCGGCGTTCAGACCACGCCGTGAACCATTTCGAGTATCGCGGCGGCGCGCTCTGCTGCGAAGGCGTCAAACTGGCTGACATCGCTGAGGCGGTCGGCACGCCAGCTTACGTCTACTCCACCGCCACGCTTGAGCGTCACTACCAAGTTTTTCGTGACGCGTTCTTGCCGCGCAACGTGCTGGTCGCGTTTGCGGTGAAGGCGAACGCCAACATCGCCGTGATTGCAACGTTGGCGCGGCAAGGCGCTGGCGCTGACACAGTGAGCCGCGGTGAGATCGAGCGCGCGCTGATGGCTGGCGTGCCGGCGGAGAAGATCATTTTCTCCGGCGTAGGCAAGACGGCAGATGAACTGGCGTTCGCGGTGCAAGCCGGCGTGCACGAGATTAACGTCGAAAGCCGCGCCGAATTGGAAATGCTTTCAGAGATCGCGCGCGGGGTCGGCAAACAGGCGCCCATCGCGATCCGCGTGAACCCGGACGTTGGCGCGGGCGGTCACGACAAGATATCGACCGGCAAGAACGATGCGAAGTTCGGCGTTTCGCCCGAGCAGGCGCTGGCCCTTTACGCGCGCGCGGCCGATGATCCGCACCTGCACGCACAAGGGCTGGCGGTGCACATCGGCAGCCAGATCCGTGATCTTGCGCCATTGGAAGCCGCGTTCCGCGTGATGCGCTCGCTGGCGGAAAAGCTGCGCAGCAACGGTATCGCGATCGAGCGGCTAGATCTCGGCGGTGGCCTGGGCGTGCCGTATTTCAACGAGCCTGATCCGCCCTCGCCGGCTGAGTATGCAGCGATGGTGAGCCGCGTGTTCGATGGCTTCGACATTGGTTTGTCGTTTGAGCCGGGCCGGATGATCGCGGCGAATGCGGGCATCCTGCTCTCGCGCGTGGTGCGCCTGCAGGAGAGGCCACGGCCGATCGTGGTGCTTGATGCGGCGATGAACGATCTGATCCGGCCCGCGATCTACGACGCCTACCACGGCATCATGCCACTGAAGCAGGCGACCGCGTGTGAGCAAGCGGTCGATGTCGTCGGCCCGATTTGTGAGACAGGCGATACGTTCACGCGCAATCGGATGCTGCCACCGTTGGAAGCGGGCGATCTCGTCGCGTTCATGACGGCTGGCGCCTACGGGGCGGTGATGGCCTCGACCTACAACGCGCGCGCGCTGGTGCCCGAGGTACTGGTGAGCGGCGACAAGTTCGAGGTCGTGCGGCGGCGTTGGGATGTGGCTGAACAGCTGAGGCTGGAAAGCTTGCCGGCTTGGATGGAGAGCTAACTTGATCAGACGTGCATTTTCTGGCGCTGCTTTGGCTATGGCGTTGAGCGCATGCGCTTCAACGCCTGCTTCGCCGCAGGATCAGTTCTTCGCCAGTCTTCGCGCGCTGTGCGGCCAGAGTTTCGAGGGCCGTGTTGTTACGACGGATGCGGCTGATGCGAGTTTCGCCAACTCTCGGCTCGTGATGCAGGTCCGCGAATGCAGCGGCGACGAAGTGCGCATCCCGTTTCACGTCGGTGAGAACCGGTCTCGGACCTGGGTGGTCACGCGTACAGCTGACGGTCTGCGCTTGAAGCACGACCACCGGCACGAGGACGGCAGCGAAGATACGCTGACCCAATATGGCGGCGACACGCTGAGCGAAGGCTCCGCCGAACGGCAGGAGTTTCCGGCGGACGCGTTCTCGCGAACGATGTTCACGCAGAACAACATTCCGCAATCGGTCGACAACGTCTGGGCCATCGAAGTGCATCCGGGGCGGACGTTTGCATATGAGCTGCGGCGGCCAAACCGGCACTTTCGTGTCGAGTTCGACCTGACGCGGCCCGTCGCCGCCCCGCCCGCGCCGTGGGGCGCGGACTAGGGCGCACGATCGCCTAGAGCGCGATCACTGGCGCATCGACCTGCACAGCGCCGCGTTCAACCACCGGGAATTGGTAATTGCTTTGGCCGTCTTGCGTGTTGGCCGAGATGCGCTCTTCACGGGCGAATTCGCGGCGGACGTAGGCGCCGAGTTCGCCAGCGGTGATGACGCGGTCGCGATTTTCATCAGCTCCGCCTTCGAGGCCGGTTTGGATGAAGTGCGAGAGGAAGCCGCCGGCTTGGAATTTCTCGGCGACTGAGCTCGTCAGATCTTCTTCAGAGCTGAAGATGCCCATCACGCCCGGGCGGCTGACGACGTTGCGGGCGAAGCCGCCGCTGAAGCATGAGTCCAGCACCAACAGCGAAGTTTGCGTACGCACCTGCTGGAACATCTGGTTCATTTCTTCATCGGTGATCGAGCCGTCGACCATCTCGATCGTCTCGTTTTTGCCGTCCGGCTCGGTGGCGCTGACCGTGCCGCGCACTTGGTTGCCGTGG
>JBEBHI010000090.1:0-14466 GCA_040080935.1 Terricaulis sp. | reverse complement strand
ACGAGGCGCGTGCGGTATTTCGCGCGCGGCGCCCATAGCGAGTCGATTGATGTGCGGCGCTGGTTCGGGCTGAAGCGTGAAAAGCTCGCCGTGCAGACGATGAACGATGTCGTCGTGCTTGTTGGATTCAAGGCTGAAGACGAAGCAGCGGCTGCGGCCGATCGCAAAGCACTGAAGCAAATGCGGCGCGGCGTGCGCCAAGGCGCGGCTTTGGTGAAGCACTTCCGCAATGTGGCGGGGCCGGAATTGGTGACGCTGCATCCGGGCGCGAAGCCCAGCATGCGGCCGGGAGATCAGGCGATGCTTGCGGGGCCAGCTGTGGTCGCGGGCGTGCCAGTGTTGTTGAATCTGTGGCCGGCGTTGACGGTGATCTTTGCAGTGCTGGCGGCTTATTTCGGCGCGCAAGGCGTGATCGAAGAGAGCGAACTCAAGCGCGCATTGGCTGCGGTTTCGGGATTGGTCGCCGTCGGCGCATTCGTGATGCGGCAGCGTTTGAAATACGAGGCGCAGACTTTGCGTTATCAGAAGCAGCTGGCCGACACCGTGTACTTCCGCAACCTCGCCAACAATTCGGGCGTGCTGGATTTGCTGATCGGCGCTGGCGAAGAACAAGACGCGAAGGAAGCGTTCCTCGCCTATTCCGTGCTGCGGCGCGAAGCACGGCCTCTGGCGAAGGCGGAGATCGATAATTTTTGCGAAGCGTTACTGCGCGAGAAATTTAGCTTGAATGTCGATTTCGAAATTCAAGATGCGCTTGGCAAGCTTGAGCGGCTTGGCTTGGTGACGCACGAGAACGAGAGCTATAGCGCCGTCGCGCCAGCCGATGCATTAGCGCGGCTTGATGCGGCGTGGGACGGGCTGTTTAGCTTTTCGGCGCGGCGTTAGGCGCGCGCTGGCGCCCGCGGCGACGTTGTACTCATCGTTTGCACTGAGCGAGCACGTGCAGCTGGCCGCCTACGCTGCGGCGGGATTGTCGGATGCTGCGCCGGATGCAGGTGGCAGATTGCGGATTACGCTGCGCTGATAATTCCCCTTATTGCGCGTAGACCGCACGGACGTGGCCGTCGGTGTAGCCGATGATGCGGCGCGTGCCGCCGGGCCATGTGGTTATGTCGATCACCATGCGCGGGCTATTTTCGATGCCGTCGGTGAGCGCTTCGGGTTCGAGGCGAATCCAGGCGAGCGGGGCGCGTTCAGTGGCGCGGGCGCCAGCGGATTCGATGGCGTCGATGATGGCGTCGCGCGCTTCGCGCGGCGGGTATTGCAGGAAAACGGAGTGATAGACGATCGTTGCGGCGTCGTGCGCACGCGCGCTCAGTTTTTGCGATAGCCATTGCGCGGCGTCGGCGCGTTCGACGGTGACGCCAGTCTCGCGGGCGAGCGCCACGGCGCCGTCAAAGCGCGCCAGGCGCTCGGGCTGATCGGGCCAGACATAGGATCGCAATTGTAGGCGTTGCGCTTCGTCGCTGATGTCGAGGGGGTTTAGATCGCAGGCGGCGCGATTGCGGACGGCGATGTCCGCAATCGGCGGCGGAGAGCCGTGCCAATCAGTGTCGATTTGTACGGGGCCTTCAGCGCCCCAAGCCCAGCTCTTGGTTTTGTAGGTGAAGAGATCCCAATTGAGATTGAGACCGGCGCTGGCGCCGATCTCCAGCATGTCGATCTCGCCTTTCCAGGTTTCGGCGAAATATAAGAACGCGGCGAGGAGTGCGATGGAGCGGCGCGTCTCGTTTGTTTGCGGAGCCGAGCGAATGAACGCGGCCGCAGTGTTGGGTTCGCGTTCGAGAAGCGCGCGAGCAAGCGGCCAGATGTCCTCGATGGTCCAGTTCGCGACGCTTGAGGGATAGTGCGCGGCGAGTTCCGGGTCGCGGTTTACGAGCACGGCGTGATGGAAATAACCCGCGAGCCGGAGCGCGAGCGCGTCAGCGCGCGGGTTTGTGTTCCAGTTGGTGAGCAGCGACGCGATTGGGCCGCCTTGCTCGTAGTCCTCGCTGATGCGGCGGATCAGTTGCGCCGTGAAGGGCGAACCGAACATGTCGCAATACATCGCCTGCTCGGCGAAGTGCGCGAGGATTTTTTCCTTCACGCCCGTTCAACCGCAAGCGCGATGCCTTCGCCGCCGCCGATGCAGAGTGAAGCGACGCCGCGTTTGGCGCCTTGGGCTTCGAGTGCCGCGAGGAGCGTAACGAGAATGCGCGCGCCGGAGGCGCCGATCGGGTGACCCAAGGCGCAGGCGCCGCCGTTGACATTGATGATGTCGTGGCTCAGCCCAAGTTCTTTCATCGCAATCATCGGAACGATGGCGAAGGCCTCGTTGATCTCCCAGAGATCGACATCGCCAGTTTTCCAGCCGGCGCGGGCGAGCGCTTTTTGAATCGCAGGCACTGGCGCGGTGGTGAATTTTTGCGGCTCGTGCGCGTGGCTTGCTTGCGCGACGACGGTGGCGATGATCTTCTTGCCCTGCTTTTCAGCATCGCCACGGCGCATCAGCACGAGCGCAGCCGCGCCGTCAGAGATGGCGGAGGCGTTGGCGGCGGTGACGGTGCCGTCTGGCGTGAAGGCCGGCTTGAGCGACGGGATTTTTTCCGGCTTGGCTTTACGCGGAAGTTCATCGGTATCGAGATTGCCGGTCTTGAGTTCGATCGGCGCGATCTCGCGCTTGAACCGGCCTTCAGCCGTGGCGCTTTGCGCGCGGCGCAGCGTCTCTAACGCGTAGGCGTCCTGCGATTCGCGAGAGAACTGATATTCCTTCGCGGTTTGATCGGCATAGACGCCCATGGCGTTGCCTTCGTACGCGTCTTCGAGGCCATCGAGGGCCATGTGGTCGAAGAGTTTGTCGTGACCGTACTTTTGGCCGGCGCGGTGCTTCTGCATAAGGAACGGCGCGCGAGTCATGCTTTCCATGCCGCCCGCGATAACGACGTCGCTGTCGCCGGAGATAAGTGCTTGGCGCGCCATGGCGACAGCTTGCAGGCCCGAGCCGCACATCTTGTTCAGCGTGACCGCTTGCGTGCCTTTATCGAGGCCGGCCTTGAGTGCGGCTTGGCGCGCGGGGGCTTGGCCGAGGCCAGCGGAAAGCACGTTGCCCATGAAGATCGTGTCAGCGCCTTTGACGCCCGCTTCTTTCACTGCGGCTTTGACGGCGACGGCGCCGAGATCTGGGGCGCTTAAGTTCGTAAGCTCGCCCAGCAAACCGCCCATGGGCGTGCGGGCCATGCCGACGATGACGATATCTTCTTGGCTCATTGTTCGGACTTCCCTGCTTGCGAGCGCTCTGGGCGAAGCACAATAAGCGTCGATGTGCCGTGCGCCAACAGGCGGCCGCGTGAATCGGTGAGTTTGCCTTCGGCGGTAATGATGGTGCGGCCACGCGCGACGACAACTCCCTCCGCGCGGACTTGGCCGGTGGCGGGCGTGATGGCGCGCACGAAGTTCACTTTGGTTTCCACGGTTGTGTAGCTGACGCCGGCGGGAAGCGTGGTGTGCGCGGCGCAACCGGTGCAGCTATCGATCAAAGTGAGCACCCAGCCGCCATGAACGATTCCGAGCGGATTGAGGATGCGATCGCTCGGATCGCCAAGGAAGAGCGCGCGGCCATCGTCCACTTCGGCGAGCGTGAAGCCGAGCGTGATGGCGATCGAGGGCGGCGGATGGTTGCCCGCCATCATGTAACGCAGGCCCTCGAGGCCGGACATGCTGAGCAATTTTTGAGCAGCGGCTTTGGGATCGAAGGTCTCGGTCTCGGCCATCTGGACTTGCCTTAGTTGTATATACAAGTATTGACGTGGAAGTAGAACCGGGAGTGCGAAGCGTCAAGATGCCGAAACGTCAGCCCAAACCTGAGGCGCCGCCGCCGATGATTGCAGCGGACGATGCGCCGCCGTGCCTCTATTTGCGGTTGCGTTTGGCGTCGCGGCGGCTTTTGTCGCTGTACGAGGCGCGGCTCGCTGCCAGCGGCGTGAGCATGTCGCAGTTTGGCTTGCTCGCGGGCATCATGGAGGAGCCGGATCTGACGATGTCACGGCTCGCGGAATTGCGTGAGTTATCGCCGTCCACGCTGACGCGGACGCTGCGGCCGATGGAAGATGCGGGTTGGGTTGAGGTGTTTGCGGAAGGCCGGGAGCGGCGCTTGCGGCTGACGCGCGAAGGGCGCGCGCGGTTGAAGGCGGCGTATGCTGGGTGGAAGCGTGCGCAGGCTGAGGCGGTGGAGATTGTGTCGCCGCGTGATGTAGAGCGGGTGTTGCGGGCGACGGAGAAGTTGCCGCTCTAAGCGACGAACTGCACTATGCGATCAATCACGCTGCGATCTTGCGCGATCATGCGGTGACCGAGGCCATCACAGAGCGCCAGTTCGGCGTTGGGCCATTTTTCGGCGATGACTTTGGCGTTGTCGTCCCATTCGACGGCGTCGTCATCCATTGAATGGAGCACGAGCGTTTCGATCGGGCTAGCGACTTCGGCGAGATCGAAGGTGGCGTGGAGGCCGGCTTCCGCCGCATAGATTTCGCGCGCGCGATGGACGACTTCCGGCGCGATGCCGCGCTCTTCCGCGAAATCGAACCAGCGTTTGTTGCGTCCGCGTGGCGGCGCGATCAGCACGATGCGCCGCGCGTTGAAACCGTTGAGCAGTGCGAAGCCGGTGACCGGACCGCCGAAGGAGTGCGTGACGACAGCGTCGATCGGGCCGAGTTGCGTTGCGACTTGTTGCATGGCCGCGGATGCGAGGAATGGCGCGCAGCTATCGCCTTCGGAAAAGCCGTGGCCCGGGAGGTCGAACGCGACCGAGGCGATTCCGATCTCAGCGAGCGCGGAGATGAGCGGGCTCCAGAGGGAGTTGTCATCTTGCCAGCCGTGAACGAGCAGCACCGCTGGGCCTTCGCCGTGGCGCCACGCTGCGATCTTGCCGGTTGGCGTTTCGATCTCGATCTGCTGCACGTCGCGCAAAGGTTCAGCGATGCGTTGGCGCGCGCGGCGCTTGGGCGTCATCACTTCTTTCAGCAATGCGCGCGCCTGTTCGTCGATGCTCATTCCGTGCTCATGATCCAGCCGCCGCCGAGGACGCGCGTGGAGTGCGGGTCGTAGAAGACGGCGGCTTGGCCTGGAGCTACGCCCTCTTCCGGCGCGTCAAGCAAGACGTGCCAGCCGGCGCCGATGCTGAGCTTTGCGGGAACCGGTGGGCGCGTTGAGCGGACGCGGACGAGAACATCACGGCCGTTGAGTTCGTCTTCGCTGGTGACGGCCTCGCCGATCCAGTTCACTTCTTTCAGCGCGATGCGGGTTACGCCGAGTTCTTCGCGCGGGCCGACGATGACGCGCTTGTTGGGCGCGTCGAGCTTCACGACGAAGAGCGGCTCGCCGGTGGCGATGCCGAGGCCGCGGCGTTGGCCGACGGTGAAATTGATGACGCCGTTGTGCTCGCCCATGACGCCGCCATCGACGTGCACGATTTGGCCTGGTTCGATCGCGCCGGGGCGGAGTTTTTGGACGATGTCTTGGTACTTGCCATTCGGGACAAAACAGATGTCTTGGCTGTCCGGCTTTTCGGCGACGCGGAGGCCGAGTTCGTTGGCGAGCGCGCGGGTTTCGCTCTTTGGCAGGCCGCCGAGTGGAAAGCGCAGATAGCTGAGCTGATCGCGCGTGGTCGCGAACAGGAAATAGGTTTGATCCTTACTGGCGTCGGCGGCGCGGTGGAGTTCAGCGCCCTGCGAACCTTGCATGCGTTGCACGTAGTGGCCGGTGGCGAGGCAATCGGCGCCGAGATCTTCGGCGACGCGCTTCAGGTCCTTGAACTTCACGGTTTGATTGCAGCGCACGCATGGGATTGGCGTTGCACCAGCGAGGTACGTATCGGCGAAGTCTTCCATCACGGCGTGGCGAAAGCGGCTTTCGTAATCCAAGACGTAGTGCGGGAAGCCCATGGCGTCGGCGACGCGGCGCGCGTCGTGGATGTCTTGGCCCGCGCAGCAAGCGCCCGGCTTGTTGACGGCGGCGCCGTGGTCGTAGAGCTGCAGCGTGACGCCGATAACGTCGTAGCCTTCGCGCTTCAGCATCGCGGCGACGACGGACGAGTCCACGCCACCGGACATGGCGGCGACGACGCGGGTTTCGCTGGGCGGCTTTGCGAAGCCGAGTGAATTGAAGGTGCGCGCCTTTGGCGGCGCGGTGTCGAGCATGGTCATCTTCTATCCCCTTCCGGATTCAAGGTCCGGAACGAAATTCAAGCTGGGGATATGACGCGGGCGCGGGCGCCGCGCAAGGCGCTACATGTAGTTCAGCATCGTCAGTTTGGAGAGTTCGGCGAAGGTTTTCGCGGACGCTTCGTATTGGGCGAGGAGCGTGTTGAGGCGGATCGAGACTTCGGCGAGATCGGCGTCGGTTTGGTCGCCGATTTCTTTGCTCAGCAAATCGGAGCGCGCTTCGAGGCGCAGGCGATCGTCTTCGAAGCGCTTTTGCAGCTGGCCAGTGCGGCCTTCTTCGGTGACGAAGTTCTTTGAGTGGTTCTCAAGATCGGCGGCAATGTTCAGCAGCGTGGCGTTGTTGGAGCCGGTCATAGGCGACCCCAACGTGCCGCCCGCGCCGTCCAGCATGTATTTGAGCTGACGCAGCGTGTTGAAGAGGTCCGTCGAAAGTTCGGATGCTTTCGCGGCGAGCTTGATCGGCGCGCCATTGCCGGTGTCGATGACCTGGGAACGTTCCGCTTCGTCGAACATGTCTTCGGGCTGAACGGTCGTCGCGAGTTGGTCGAGCGAAGTGATTTTGACCGGCGAGCCGCTTTGGCGTTCGCCGGCGAACATTGGCTGGCCGTTCCAGGTTTCGTTGAGCGCAGAGATGATGCTGTTGAACGCCAGCTCGAGTTCGGTCGATACACCGCGACCGTCGTTGGAGCTGATGGCTTCGCGGATGGTTTGCGAGAGAGCTTGAGTTGCGTCTGAGACTTGGCCAAGCGCTGCGCCTTGCACGCCGAAGCGCGCTTCGAGTTGATTGAGCACGGAGGCGCGCGAATCTGTCTGCGCGCGCATGCTGGAGGCGCTGAGGATGCGGCTCGATGCGCCGCCGAAGCCTTGCAGCGAGTTGGCCTTGGCGCCCGACGCGATCTGCGCTTGCAGGTTGCCGAGTTCGCTGGTGATGCGGCGAACGTCGCCCTGTGCGCGGGTGAAGAAGCGAGCGTTGAGTGGTGTGCTGGCGGACATCTAAGTTTCTCTTAGCGGTAGCCGATGGTCATAAGCACATCGAGCATTTCGGTGGCGGCTTGGATCACGCGCGCGGCGGCGGCGTAGGCGTTTTGATACGTGGTCATTTTCATCAGCTCGTCGTCAATGCTGACGGCTTCCACTTCGCCGCGCCGGTCGGCGGCGGCGGTGGCGACGGCGGCGGCGCCGGTTGCTTGGCGATCAGCGTCGCTGGCGAGCCGCCCTGCTTCGCCGCCGAGACGCGCCGCGTAGGTGTTGAGCGTGCCGGTTTGTGCGGTGAGCACGCCGGCGGCGCCGAAGCTGCGCATCGCATCGCGCGCGGCCGCGAGCGCGTTTGCGCCGCGATTGTCGCCGGCTTCGATGACTTTGGCGCCAAGGAGGCCTGTGATGTTGGGGCGGCCAACGGCGAGGCGCGAGGTGTTGTTGGCAATGAGCGCGTTGACGTCGACTTCGGTGGCGCGACCGGCGGTGGCGGCAGAGTCGAGGCCGTGGATCGCGGAGAACGCGACACCAGTGTCGCCGCGCTGGGTGGAGTCGTTGACGAGCTGCACGTTGAACGCCGCGTTTGGCGCAAACGAAATCTGGCCAGTCGCAGCATTCAGCGAGAACGTACCGTATTCACCAAGGCCGGTGCCGGGCGCATTGAGTGCCGACAGTAGATCATTCCAAGTCGCGCCCGGCGCCGCGAGCGGACCGGTGATCGAGATGGTGCGATCGGCGATGAAGCGACCTTGGGTGTCGCGGATCTGATATTGGATGGCGCCGTTGTCGGCCAAGCCGTGCAGGTCCGTGCCGCTGATGCCGCTTTCGAAGAAGAGCGGCGTCGGGCGCGAGACGAGATCGTTCAGGCCGAAGAAATGCGAGAAGCCGCGCCCTGCTCGCAACGCCGGATCGGCGCTGTCTTGCTGGATGACGATACCGCCATTGCTGGAGAGATCGACCGAGAGAACGCCGTTGGTGAACGAGGCGCTGCCGGACGGTGTTTCGGCGGCGAGTGCGGTGTTCAGCGCGTCGACGAAATCGCCGATCGTGCCGCCGCCGGCGAAAGAGACGGAATTCGGCGGCGCTTCTGAAGTGATCGTCTGCGCATCAAAGTCGATGGTGAGACGATCACGTAGGATGCCGCCGGAATCGGTGATGGCGAGCGTCGCTGTGCCAGTGAAGTTGAGTGCATCGGTACTGAGCAAGCCGGTTTGACGGCCTGTCATCGATGACACTGCGGGCGACGACGCATTCTCGTTGTGCACCGCGTTCATCGCGTCGGCGAGTGCGCCTGCATAGCCGCCGAGCGCTTCGGCAAGGCCTGGCAGATCTGTGTCGCGCGCCTGCAACAGGCCTTTGATCGTGCCGCCGGTGAGGAAAGACTCGATGTTGGTGTTGGAGCCGATCTCTTCGTTGAGCGAGATGACGCCATGGGTGGCGTACGGAGATGGATTTGGCGTGTAGGTGAGCTTGGCGGCGGTAACACCGACGAGCAATGCGCCACCGCCGGTGCGGACGTGCGTGCTGCCATCTTCTTGCGGCGTGGCGCGGACATCCATCAATGTCGAAAGCTGATCGATGAGCGCCGACTGCGCGTTCTCGGCGGAACTGGTGTCAGTGCCGCTACGCTTGTTGAGGCGGATCTCGTTGTTGAGCTCCGCGATACGGTTCATCAGATTCTGAGATTCTGAAACCGCGTCGCCTATGCGTTGGTCGGCTTCACCGATGAGTTGCTGCAGCGAGCCGCCGATGCGTTGGATTTCAGAATAGGTGGCTTGCAGAGCGCTGACAGCGTCGGCGCGGCGCAAGCTCGAAGATGGATCGACGCCGAGCTCAGTTAGCGCCGACCAATATTCGTCGACCATGCCGAACATGGAGGAAGCACTCGAGGGATCGCCAAAGTTCTGTTGAGCACGCGACAGCAAATCCGCGCGCGCAGAGGCGGAGCTGGCGGCCGAGGCGGCAATGTGACTGGCGGTGGCGAGGAAGCGATCGGCCGCGCGTTTGATGCCAGTGATCTCAACGCCAGCGCCCGCGCCGATCTGGGTGCGCGGCGCGAGCGTCATCTCGGTGCGCACGTAGCCAGGCGTGTTGGCGTTGGCGATGTTCTGCGAAACGGTGGCGACGCCGGTTTGCGCGGCGCGGAGGCCCGAGAGGCCCGCCAGAAGAACGCTGGTTAGACCGACCATGAGCGCGCTCCCGGCAAAAGGCGCCCGGCGCCCGGCAAAATTCGCCGGGCGTACGCGAGCGCGTTAGGCGCGCGATTGCCGCTTCTAAGCGTTTGAAATAACACGCTTTCTCCTCTGCTCCTGGCGCGAGCTAGAGGGCTCACGCGCGGTGCGTCGGCGTTCACCACGCAAGGTCGGGGCCATGGTTAACCGCCCGGCAGAAGCTGCCGGGTGCGAGGGCGGAAATTGCCGTTTGAGCAGCCTCCGTGACAGGGCTCTCCACCTCATTCATCTGTTTTTGTTCGATTTTATTATGGTTAGCGGCGTGGCCCGAGGCTTGCTCGGGGTCGCGGGCTGCACGCGGGACAAGTCGCGTTCGGCGGGGGACCTTATGGATTTCGCATCGGAGCCAGTGCTTGACGCCTTCACGCCGCCGCCAACGCGGGCGGCACCGCGCGCGCCTGTCGCCGACGACAACGGTCAGACGTTCGGCGATCACCTCGATGCGGTGAACGAGCCGGCGCCTGAGCGCGCGGAGCGCCCTGCTCCAGCTCAGCAGAACGAAGCGAAGGATGAGGCGCCGCGCGTCGAGGCAAAGACCTCAACTGGCGAAGACACCTCAGACCACGACGAGACGATCGACCCAGAGGTTGCGCTGTTGGGCGGACCGCTGCCGCCCACGCCGCCGCCAATGGCCGCGCCCGTCGCTGTGCAAATCGTTGCGTCGCAGCCGCCGGAGCAGGCGCAAGCTCAGCCGGACGATGGCGATTTCAACGTCGCGCCGGTGAACGCGCCGCAAGCGCCGCCGCCAGCAGAACCCGCAGAGGAAGCAGCAGCCGCGCAACCGGCGGATCAAAGCGCACCGACCGCCGGCAAGACGGACGAAGGCGCCGACGTCCCCACACAGCAGCAGCAGCAGCAAGCTCAACAGAGCGCGCCGCAAGCGCAGACCGCGCAAACGCAAGTTGCCGTTCCGCAGATTCCAATGATGCAGACTGCGCCGACGACGGCGGAAGTATCACCAGAGGTGTTGCAGCAAGCCATCGCGGCGACGACTGCGCCCGCTCCTCAAGCTGCAGCGCAGCCCGCGACCACGCCGCGCGCGAGCAAAGACGCGAAGCAACCGGTCGAAGCCAAGGCCGCTTCGGTCGATGGAGAAGCTAAGAGCGACGCGCACGCCAATGTGAAGGCGCCGGTGGCGAAAGCCTCCAACGAAGGCGCACTCAAAGTCGACGCTACGCCTACCCTGCAGACGCAAAGCAGTGCGCCGGACACGTCACAACTCGCGCAAACCAACACGATCGCCGCCACCACGTCGCAAGCGAGCACTCATGTGCAACATGCGGCGGCAGACGCTTCACGCGCGGCCCCGGTGGCGGCGCAAGTTGGACGCGAGATTGTTCGGCGTTTCTCCGGCGGCAACACCAATTTCGAACTCCGGCTTGATCCCGCGGATCTCGGCCGCGTCGAAGTTCGCATGGAAGTGACGCGAGACAATCGCGTGACAGCTGTGATCACCGCCGACAATCCGCAGGCGCTGACTGAACTGGCGCGACACGCGCGTGATCTTGAGCAGCAATTGCAGTCGGCCGGGCTTCAGCTCAGCGACAACGGCCTTTCGTTCGATCTGCGCCAAGGCACGCAAGGCGGCGAGAGCGACGACCAGAGAAATTCAGGCGGACGCGGCGAAACTAACGCCGCAGCACCGCCACAAGAACAACAAGCAGCGCCGCTTGCGCGACCGATCGGTATCGATCGGTGGCGCGGCGTGCGCGTCGATGTGATGGTTTGAGGACGAAGCGATGGCTGTCTCAGGTATCGATGTCACTGCAACGCCTTCGGAAGCGGCGAACTCTCGCACGCGGCTTTCCGACAATTACGACACCTTCCTGGTGTTGTTGACGGCACAATTGCAGAACCAAGATCCGCTGGCGCCGATGGACTCGACGCAGTTCACGCAACAGCTGGTGCAGTTCAGCCAAGTCGAGCAGCAAATTCGGACGAACGAGCAGCTTGAGGGCTTGGCCGGTCAATACCAAGCCGCGAGCGCGGGCGCCGCCCTCTCCTATCTCGGCAAGGACGCGATCATCCAGGCGAATGAAACATACCTGGCGGGCGGCGAAGCCAATTGGGCGTATCGTTTGCCGGAGACCGCGAATTCGATGACCATCCAAGTCAAGGATATGCAAGGTCGCGTCGTGTACGAGACCAACACCGCGGCGCGCGGCTCCGGCGAGCACCTCTTTACCTGGGACGGCACGAAGACCAACGGCGAGACAGCAGCCGATGGCGTCTATCGCATTTCGATCAGCGCGAAGAATGCAGCGGACACGGCGATCACGCCGACGGTCACTGTACGCGAAACCATCATGGGCGTGGACTTCTCTGGAGCCACGCCGGTCGTCATCACGCCGTCGGGCACACGCGAGCTAAGTACGATCCGCTCAGTGCTCGAAAACCACGGCTGAGATGTAAGGCCTCCGCCGAATGCGGAGGCCGCTCTACGCGCAGAAGCGCTCCATCAGTAACTGAAACCTTTTTGCCGCGTTCGGTGGGACGCGCGCGGCGATGGAGCTGGGACACTTATGTCTATTTATACCGCATTGCGCGCGGGCGTTTCTGGCCTCACCGCCAACTCAAGCGCTCTGGCCGTTATCTCCGACAACATCGCCAACGTGAACACGGTTGGCTACAAGCGCTCGGGCGTCGATTTCTCGGCGCTGGTCAACGCGCAGAACTCGAACACGACGTACAACGCCGGCGGCGTGCTGCCGCTGACGCGCCAGCAGATCTCGCTGCAAGGTTCGCTTGAGCAATCACGCTCGACGACCGATTTGGCGATCTCGGGCGATGGCTTCTTCATCGTCTCGACCAACGATCAGCAGCTTTCCAACGGTGGCTCGGTGCTGTTCACACGCGCTGGTTCGTTCACGATCAACGCCGACGGTTACATGGTCAACGCGCAGGGTTTGTTCTTGCAGGGTTGGCCGGTCGGTAGCGACGGCAGCGTCACCTCATCCCCGACGTCACTTTCCGCGATCGAGCCGATCAACATTTCCGGCGTCGGCGGTTTGGCTGAATCAACGGCAAACGTCGGCCTCAACGCCAATTTGAACTCGGGTCAGACGGACTACGCCAACGCGCAAGGCGCGTATGATGTCGGCGACATGGCGATGGGCACGATCACGCCGCACTTCGAAAGCTCGCTTGAAATCTATGACAGCTTGGGCGCGCCGCGCACGATCGCCTTCGGCTTCCTCAAGGTTGCGCCGAACCAGTGGCGGGTTGAGGCCTATGCGCGTCCGAACACGAACGTTACCGGCGGCGGCGCCAATGGCGGCGTGCTGGCGGCGGGCATCCTAAACTTCAACACGGACGGCACCGTCGCCTCGGTTGCGGGCCACGGCACGGTTTCCACGGTTCAAGACTTGGACGCCGCATTCAACATCGACTGGGCGACCGCGACGGGCGCAGCCGACCAGCCGGTCACACTCGACCTGATGACGGGTATGACGCAGTTCGCCAACAGCTTCGGCGTCACCTCGGTGACGGCGGACGGCGTGCCGCCAGGCGATCTCGTCGGCCTGGTGCTTGAAGGCGACGGCATGCTGACGGCGCAATTCTCGAACGGCCGCGCGCGGGCGCTCTACCAGATCCCGCTGGCGACGTTCTTGAACCCCAACGGGTTGAAAGCCGACCAAGGCGGCGCGTTCCGCACGACACTGGAATCCGGTCTCTACAACATCAACTCGTCAAATGCGGGCGGCGCGGGCCGGATCGTTTCGGGCGCGCTCGAAGCGTCGAACGTCGACCTCGCAACCGAGTTCACGAACCTCATCACCACGCAGCGCGCCTACTCTGCTGCATCGCGCATCATCACCACTGCGGACCAGATGCTCGAAGAGCTTTTGATGATCAAACGCTAGGTTGAAGCGTGGCTCGGGTAAGAAATGAGTAAGAGACTCATGTTCTAATTCGAGACACGATTCTTCGCCCATTTCGCTATGCGTCTTAGCCGTTTCTTTAGCGATCCGAGTTATGTTGGGTTGCTAAGAAGGAGAAAGGCGCATGCAGAAGCAACGCCGATATGATGGGGTGGTGATGGGTCCCGACGGGAATCCCCTCACTTTGGACGATCTGCCCGCGCCGGGAACGACCCGTTGGGTCATCCGCCGTAAGGCAGAAGTTGTCGCTGCGGTTCGTGGCGGCCTGCTGACGATGGAAGAAGCCTGCCAGCGCTACGGCCTCTCTGAAGAAGAGTTCGATGCTTGGCGGAAATCGATCGAAAAGCATGGCCTCCCTGGCTTGCGCACTACGCGCATCCAGCATTACCGCGCGGCCGGCGTCTAACAGACGCCCGGCTGCTCCGGCGGCATTCGATCTGTAAGTACCAAGGCTTTCAAAGGCCCTCGCCCTTCCCCGGCGGGGGTCTTTGCGCGTCTGGAACTCACTGCACTTCCAACGTGGTTAACGGTTGTTTCACGCCCGACCGGGCAAATTCTGCCGACCGGTGAGAATTGCCCAGTGATTCTGGGGAGTCTCTCCGTGTGTGCAGAGGACCGGCGTGAACTTTACTCAACTACTCCTACGGGCTGGACCGACGCGCTTGTTCGCGATGCTTGGCATCGCGGCGGTCGTCGCTGCTCTCCTTTTCACGCTCGTGTTCCGCATGGGCGGAGAACCCAAAGCGCTGCTCTTCGCCGGCGTCGAGACGCGCGAGATGGCGGAGATCACGCAGCGGCTCGAGGCGGCCGACATACCCTATGAGATCCGCGAGGACGGCGGCTCTATCTATGTGTCGCGCTCGGAAGTGTTCAATGCGCGCATGATGCTGTCGGCCGACGGCCTGCCCTCGCGCGGCTCGATCGGCTACGAGATTTTCGACGAACCTGACGCGCTTGGGCAAACGCAGTTCCAGCAGAACATCAACCGCTTGCGCGCGCTCGAAGGCGAGCTGTCACGCACAATCGGTTCGCTGGATGGTGTGAAATCGGCGCGGGTGCACTTGGTGCTGCCGGAGCGGCAGCTGTTCTCGCGCGATGCGGAACAGCCGACGGCTTCGATCGTCATTCAATTACGCCGTGACGAGCTGACAGCAGGCCAAGTCCGCGCCATCCGCAACTTGG
>JBEBHI010000089.1:0-14496 GCA_040080935.1 Terricaulis sp. | reverse complement strand
TGGTATCCGTTTCGGGCGACGGCGCGTGGCCAAGGGCCAGCCGCGAAATGCGCCTCATTTTAAAAGCCCGTTCTTTATGGTTCGGGCCGTGCCAAGCAGCGCCAAGCGCCGCGATTGAACCTCTTACTGAGGGAGCTGCCAGCGGCGCTTCAACGCCTGCTAGCCATGTGAACCGACGGACAAAGCCCCTCCGCCATCGATTCCGGTACCGAACCTAGTGCGTTGCGCCCACCGATCCAAGGGCTTTTTCCAGAGAGTGGATTATCCCGCGTGCCCGACAACAACGCGGGGAATGCCAGCAAGGTCCCGGCGGGGCTCGGTTGTGGAAAGCCCGGCCGCTTCCGCCATCGCGGCCACCCCTTCTGCCTGCCCAAGCCCCACCTCAAGCGCAAACGCAGCGCCCGGTTTGAGGAGCCGTGGCAAGGCAGCTGTGATAATGCGGTAGGCGACGAAACCATCGCCGCCGCCGTCCAGCGCCAAACGCGGCTCGAAGCGCGACACCTCCGGCGCCAGCCCATCGATGTCGCCCGTCTGGATGTACGGCGGATTTGAAACGACGAGATCGAACCGTTCGTCGAGTCCCTCAACCCAATCGCCCCGACGAATGTCGAGGCGATCCGCGACGCCAAGCTGTTCAGCATTGGCGCGCACGATCTCGAGCGCCTTCTCACTTATGTCGATCGCAACGCCAGTAGCGTTCGGCCGATCCTTTAGCAGCGCGAGAATGATGGCGCCCGAACCTGCGCCAAGGTCGAGGATCCGATGCGGCGCATCCGCTGGCAGCGTCTCCTGCAATCCAGCCTCGACTACAAACTCCGTCTCCGGTCGCGGAGTCAGGACGTTGGCGTTCACCGCAAGATCAAGCGTCCAGAAATGCTTGCGACCGAGTATGTGGCTAACAGGCTCGCGCGCCTCACGCCGTTTCGTCAGCGCGTTCACTGCATCGACCTGCGCATCGTCAATGACACGGCGCGGATCAGTCACGATTTCAAGTCTGGTGACGCCAGCGCCGGCCTCCAGCAACAACCGCGCGTCAAGCACCGGCGTATCAATTCCCGCCGCCTCAAGCCGCTTGCGCACATCCGTCCAGAGCGAGACGAGCGTTTCGCTCATTCACCTTGCTCCAAGGCCGCGAGCTTCAAAGCTTGCTCTTCTGCAGCGAGTGCGTCGAGCACCGGATCAAGCGCACCTTCGATAACTTCCGAGAGATTGTAGAGCGTCAGGTTGATGCGGTGATCCGTGATCCGGCCTTGCGGGAAGTTATAGGTACGGATGCGTTCACTGCGATCGCCCGAGCCGATCTGCCCCTTGCGTTCGGCTGCGCGTTCTGAGGCCTGCCGCTCGCGCTCCGCGTCATAGAGTTTAGTGCGCAGGACCAACATCGCCTGCGCCCTGTTCTGGTGCTGCGATTTCAGCTGGCTGAGAACGACGATACCGGACGGAATGTGCGTAATACGCACGGCAGAGTCAGTCTTGTTGACGTGCTGACCGCCCGCACCTGAAGCGCGCATCGTGTCGATGCGCAAATCCTTATCGTTGATGACGATATCTACATCGCCTTCCGGCTGCGGTAGCACCGCCACCGTCGCCGCCGACGTATGAATACGTCCGCTCGCTTCGGTCTCGGGCACACGCTGGACACGGTGCACACCGCTTTCAAACTTCAGTCGCCCAAACACGCCCTTGCCGGTGACGCTGGCAATCGCTTCCTTCACGCCACCAATCCCGGTGTCGGAAATATCTTCGAGTTCAAACTTCCAGCCGCGCTTGCCCGCATACTTCTGATACATGCGCAGCAGGTCGCCTGCGAACAGCGCCGCTTCTTCGCCGCCAGTGCCGGCGCGAATTTCCAGAATGGCGGAGGCGCTCTCGTCCTTGTCTCGCGGCGCAAGCAAGATCAGGGCGCGCTGCTCAAGTTCTGGCAAGCTATCGCGCAGCGCTTTCAGCTCAGCGTCGGCCATCTCAGCCATCTCGCGATCGTTGTCGCGCGACATCGCTTCGAGATTGACCATCTCCTCGCGCGCCGCGCGCACAGCGCCTACGGCCTCAACCAACGGCTTCAGTTCGGCGTGCTCTTGGCCAAGCTTGACGATCTCCGCGCCATCACTGGCGGCGGCGAGACGCGCTTCCACACGCTCGAACCGGTCGACTGCCTGCGAAAGGCGTCGTTCCAATCTATCGTACGCTGACATGGGCTAACTGAGGTCGGCGAAAATCTCGGGCTGAACTTCCGAGACCTGTGGTTCATCGAACGCGAGTTCGTCCGGCGAACGGCGTGCATAAGGCACGATCACTTCGACCGCTTGACCGTTGGCCACCTCAAGGTGGAAACAAAGCGCTGCAGCGTTGTCGCTGCCGGAGCGGCCGTCGAAGACCAGCCCCGCTGCAATCAAGCCATTCTCTTTTTCATCAAGCCGGAACCCCGCGATCAATCCGGAGATGTGATCCTGCGGTGCGGAGCGATCGATCGGCAGATCGACGTTCGTGTGAATCTGTTCGCCGGTCTTGCGGATGCCCGCGCCGAACGGCGCAAACGAGCCGCCCTGTTTGAGAGCGGTGTGCGCTGTATCGAACAGGTACTCGTACGTGTCCTGCAGGTGGCGCTGCAGCATCGCTCAGCCCTTCGCTTCGCGCATAGTACGAGCGCGTTCCTCAACCAGATCAACGATATGGTCGATCATGGCGCCGTTGTCGACCTTATGGTCGGCCTTGCCGGACACATACATCATGCCTGCGCCCTTGCCGCCGCCGGTGAAACCCAAATCCGTCATCAGCGCTTCGCCTGGCCCGTTCACGACACAGCCGATAATCGAAAGCGTGATCGGCTCCGCAATATGTGCGAGCCGTTTCTCGAGCTCATCGACCGACGCAATGACGTTGAACCCCTGACGCGCGCATGATGGACACGCGATGATAGTGACGCCGCGTTGGCGCAAGCCCAGCGACTTCAGCAGATCATTGCCGACTTTGATCTCTTCAACTGGATCAGCCGCGAGCGATACGCGGATCGTGTCACCAATGCCCGCCCACAACAACGAACCCATCGCGATCGACGACTTCACGGTTCCCGCGCGCAACGCACCCGCTTCAGTCACGCCCAAATGCAGCGGCGCGTCCGTCGCTTCCGCAAGCGCGTGATACGCAGCGGCAGTGAGGAAGACATCGGATGCCTTCACGCTGATCTTGTATTCGCGGAAGTCGTGCTCTTCGAGCAAAGCCGCGTGATAGAGCGCGCTCTCGACCATCGCCTCGGGACAAGGCTCGCCGTACTTTTCCAGCAAATGGCTCTCAAGCGAACCGGCGTTCACGCCGATGCGGATCGAACACCCGTGATCCTTCGCCGCCTGAATGACTTCCTTCACGCGCTGCGCGTTGCCGATATTGCCGGGATTGATCCGCAAGCACGCCGCGCCTGCAGCGGCCGCCTCGATCGCGCGCTTGTAGTGAAAGTGAATGTCGGCAACGAGCGGCACCTTCGCGGCGCGCGCGATCTGTGAGAATGCGGCCGTCGACGCCTCGTCCGGGCACGACACCCGAACAATGTCCGCGCCTGCGTCTTCGAGCTGCCGGATCTGGTTGATCGTCGCGTTGGCGTCCGCGGTGACCGTGTTCGTCATCGACTGCACCGCGATCGGCGCATCGCCCCCAACTTCAACCGAGCCAACGCGGATCTTTCGCGACTTGCGGCGCTCAATCCGTCGCCAGGGCCGAATGTGGTGCAGGTCGCCTGCGGCGCCGTCCATGGGAGCACGTCCTTTCCAGCCGGAGATAGCGCGCCGGGCGGCCCGCTAACAGCCCTCGGAACTGCGGCTTAGCTACGTGGCGGGCTGTTGCTGGCCTGCGTGAGCGGCTGGATTTCGTCGATTGAGCGGCCCAGCACCGGCATTGCAGCCGTACCCAAGAGCCCAGCCGACACGCCATTCACGTAAAGCTCAAACGCACCGCCATCACGGGCGTGCAACGTCCAACCTGGGCTTGCATCGGGACGATACACGTCCCCAGCGTGCAGGTTCCGGGACAGGAACACCGTCCCATCCGGCCCACGAGCCTCAAGCCAGGCATCCGCCACCGCTCGAATTTCGACGACCCGGCGGGTCACCGATCCGGTCGAAACTGGAGACGTCCCGACAGCGGCGCCCCCAGAGGAAGCGACGACCTGCGTCTCGGGCTCGCTGCGCAGCTGAGCGTCCAGAGCACGCCAGCCGACCAGGCCAGCCAGACCAATAATGAGCACTGCGGCCCAGGCCCACGGCGGACGCTGACGCGGCTTGGACGTCGGACTGCGGATCGCCGGCGCTGCGACATCGTCCCGCGTTAGCGCGCACTCGTCCTGAAATTGGTCAACCAGCGCCTTTTCTTCGATGCCCAGCTCACGAGCATACGAGCGCAGAAACGCCAGCGCATAGGCCTTCCCAGGCAGCAGCTTGACGTTCATCTCTTCGAGCGCTTCGAGAAATTCCTTACGCACCCGAATGCGGTCCGCGACCTCATCCAGCGTCCAACCACGTTGACGGCGCGCTTCAGACAGTTTCCGGCCCGCCCGCCAAGCATCTTCCAGCACAGGCGGCGGCGCTGCCGGCGCTTGACGTTGCGCACGCGCATCGACCGGTTCGCCAGTCGGTTGTGGATCGGTGGGTATCGGTTGCAGCATCGAGCCGTCGGTCACTCCCAGGAGACCTTACGTTTACAAAGGCAAATTTTGCGCCAGTAAAAAAGACTAATCACGAATCAAGCATACCTCAACGCGCGGCATGCACGCGTTACAGCGCATAGCCCTCTGCGACCGCAAATTCTGTGAGTTCGTTGCGGATCGAGGGTCGATTGCGGCTCATGAGCTTCGCCAAGACGCGCTCCACCGCCTGCACTTCCATCGAGAGGATGAGTCGCTTCACCGGGCCGATACCCGACGCCGGCATCGAAAGCCTGCGGAAGCCAAGCGCCGTGAACGCCATTGCCTCAAGCGGCCGCCCCGCCGCCTCGCCGCAGATCGAGACCTGCAATCCCGCCACATCGGCGTCGTCCCGTATGCGCTTCAGCAAACGCAAAGCTGGGGCGCTGAGGATGTCGTAGCGATCCGAGACACGCGGATTGCCGCGATCGGCGGCGAAGAAATACTGCATCAGATCGTTGGTGCCGATCGAGATGAAGTCGGCGCGTCCCTTGAGATCGGGGATGCAGAACGCCAAGGCGGGCGACTCCACCATCACACCGACTTCAACAAGCGATGGTGGCGGCCGGCCGTTCTTGCGGCACCACTCCAACTCGCGATCCACGAGCGTGCGCGCCGCGTCGAACTCACTCACTGTTGTGACGAGCGGAAACATCACTCGGAGCCGGCGGTTGGCGGCAGCGCTAATCAGCGCCCGCAGCTGGTAGCGAAGCAAAGCCGGCCGATCGAGGCCAATGCGGACCGCCCGCCAACCCAGGGCCGGGTTCTCTTCACGCTCCGCCGCCACGTACGGCAGCACCTTATCGCCGCCGAGATCGAGCGTTCGGAACGTCACAGGCCGCAACCCTGCCGCATCCAGCACGTCGCGATACAGCATCGTCTGGCTCTCAAGCCGCGGCAGCGTCTCAGAGACCATGAATTGAAATTCGGTGCGGAAGAGGCCGATGCCCTCAGCGCCTGCCTCATCCAGATGGTGCACGTCGAGCGCGAGGCCTGCGTTCAGCAACAACGTCACGCGCTCGCCGTCCGCGGTCACCGGCGGAATGTTCTTGAGCCGAGCGAACTCTTCCGCGCGTGCGGAGCGCAGATTGAGTCGCTGCTTGTAGGTGTGGACGAAAGCCTCTTCGGGCCGCAGGCGCGCTTCGCCGCGCTCGCCGTCCAACACGATCCGATCGCCCGCTTCAACGCGTGACAACAACCCAGGCAGAAGCCCGACCATCGGAATGCCGAGCGCCCGCGCCACGATCGCCGCATGCGCTGTGTTTGCGCCCTCCTCGAGCGCCACGCCTTTCAGGCGCGCGCCATAGTCGAGGAGTTCGGCGGGCCCGAGTTCACGCGCGATGAGCACTGCGTTATCCGGCAGCGCTTGCGCCGCTCCACCTTCCACGCCGGCAAGCGCGCGCAGCAGGCGATTGTCCAAATCTTCGAGGTCATGGAGACGTTCGCGGAGATACTGATCGCGCGTCGCATTGAACTTCGCGCGGTGTTCACCGCGAATTCGCTCTACCGCAGCATCGGCGGAAAGACCGGCTCGCACGCCTTGGCGCAGCTTGGTTTCCCAACTCGGATCGTTTGCGAGCATCAGAAAGGTCTCAAGCACCTCTCGCGACACGCCGGAAATGCGTCCAGGGTCGCCTTCCAGCATGTCCTCAAGCGCGCGGCGCACTTGCGACAATGCCGAGTTCAGCCGCTCCTCTTCCTTTACCGGATCGTCCGCAATCACGCGGCCAAGCGGTGCGTGTGGTTCGTGTAGAACGGCGGTGCCGATGCAAATGCCGTCGGAGAACGAGCGCCCAGCCAACAACTCCGGACGACTCGGGACAGCTTCGACTTCTGCAAGCCCGGTGAGATCACCGAACGCGCCTGACGCCACCATCTCGGCCAAGACCATGGCGATTGTCTGCAGCGCCTCGACTTCGTCTTCGCCGTAGAGGCGCGACACTTGATTCTGCACGACAAGCACGCCGAACGTCCGCTCCGACCGCACAATCGGCACGCCAAGAAACGCACTGAACGGCTCTTCGCCAGTCTCGGGTCGATAGGCAAAACGCTCGTGATGCGGCGCATCCGCGAGGTTCAATGGCTGCGCTGTTTCAGCAATGAGGCCAACCAGACCCTCGCCAGGCTTCAGCCGTGTCTTGTGAACGGCGTCCGGCGACAAACCTTGCGTCGCGAACAATTCGTTGAAGCCGCCACGCGTCAGATAGATGGAGCACACATCCGCGACCATGGTCGACGCCACCATGGTGACGAGCCGGTTCAGCCGCTCTTGCGGCTCCGCCCCTGTCTCCATGATCTCCCGCAGCTTGCGCAGGAGTATCCGGGATCCGCCAATGCTCGCGGGTCCAACCATCGCAGGTTAGCGTCCTCCAACATCACCGCTCACGCGGCGTCCAAACCATAAGCGCTGTGCAGCGCGCGCACGGCAAGTTCTGTGTAAGCAGCATCAATCAGAACAGAGATTTTGATCTCTGATGTGGCGATTGCCTCGATATTGATGCCCTTTTGCGCCAATGCTGCGAACATCGCGCTCGCGACGCCGACTTGGCTGCGCATACCGATGCCAATAACCGAAACCTTGGCCACATCGCGGCGAACGTGAACTTCCTCCACGCCGATCTTCGATTTGATCGATTCAATCGCTTCAACCGCCCGCGATGCATCGCGATCCGGGCACGTGAAGAGGATGTTCTGCCGCTCCGGTTGGCGTGCTTCGCTCTGCACGATCATGTCCACGTTGATGTTCGCGCCCGCGAGTTTCGCGAAAATCTCAGCCGCGACGCCAGGGTGATCTTCGACACCGAGCAGCGTGACCTTCGCTTCGTCGCGTGAATACGCAACGCCGGAAACAACCTGCTTTTCCACGATCTCATCCTCAGGACATACGAGCGTGCCGGGGTTAGGCGCCCCCGGCTCAACGAAACTAGACAGCACCCGCACCGGCACACGCTTAGCGAACGCCAACTCAACCGAACGCGTTTGCAGAACCTTGGCGCCCGCGGACGCCATTTCGAGCATTTCTTCGTAAGAGATTTTCTCGATCCGCTGCGCCTTCGCGACGATGCGCGGGTCAGTGGTGTAAACGCCGTCGACGTCCGTGTAGATGTCGCAACGCTCTGCCTTCAACGCCGCCGCAAGCGCGACGGCCGACGTATCTGAGCCACCGCGTCCAAGCGTCGTGATGCGATTGTCTTCAGTAATCCCCTGAAAGCCCGGCACGATGGCGACAACGCCCTCGTCCATCGACTTACCGATCTGCTCTTCCGGGATGTCCGCCACCCGCGCCTTCGAGTGCGCCGCGTCGGTGCGAAATGGAATCTGCCAATTCTGCCACGAGCGCGCCGGGATACCGATCCGACGAAGCGCCAGCGCAAGCAGACCTGTCGTCACCTGCTCGCCGGTGGACACGATGACGTCGTACTCATCGTTGAAGTCGCCCGCGCTCATCGGCGCGCCATTGCCACCTTCGCCGGAGGCGCCGCGCGCCAGTCCGACCAATCGGTCAGTCTCGCCGGACATGGCCGACACCACGACGGCCAGGCCCTGCCCAGGCTTGCGTTCAGCCGCAACGATGCGCGCGACGCGGGCGATGCGGTCCACGTCGCCCACGGACGTGCCACCAAACTTCATCACCAATCGAGACATGGGGAGAGCGTGCCGTTTTCCGAAGCGTCAGCGCGGCATTAGCACGCTTCGAGCCAATGGCGATACGCCTTGACCAGCCTCGGTCCCGCGCCGATCTGGATAGCAGATGGCCACAACACTCGACCCCGCCGAGATCGCCAAATTCAGCGCGCTCGCGGCTGAGTGGTGGAATCCCAAAGGCCCATTCGGCGCGCTCCATCGCCTGAACCCAGTACGCCTCCAATACATCCGTGATCTGGCGCTGAAGCACTTCGGTAAAGTCGTCCGCAAACCACTCGATGGCGTGACCACTCTCGACCTCGGCTGCGGCGGCGGTCTCGTTTCCGCGCCGCTCGCACGCATGGGCGCCAATCTCACCGCAATCGATGCCTCAGCAGAAGCCATCGGCGCGGCAAGCACCTACGCCGAACGAGCTGGGCTCAACATCGATTTCCAGTGCACCACCGCCGAAGCACTTGTCGAACGCGGCGCACAATTCCAGTTGGTGACCGCGCTCGAAATCATCGAACACGTCTCCGACGTGAGCGCGTTCCTCTCCGCCGCGAGCGCACTCGTCGCGCCCGGCGGGCTACTCATCCTCTCCACCATCAACCGCACGCCTAAGGCTCGCGCCCTGGCCATCACCGGCGCCGAACGCATCCTCAAATGGGCCCCCGAAGGCGCACACGATTACGACAAGCTCGTCACACCGGACGAAATCCGCACCGGCGCGCCAACCCTGCAGTGGGATGAACCAGTCGGCGTCACGTATCAGCCGCTCGGCAACGGCTGGGCCATCTCACGCGATATCGACGTGAATTACATGATGGCGGGGCGGAAGGTCTGACGCGAAACAATGCTGGAAAGTGGGACCGTTTTACCCTCTGGGTACTCCACTCCTTACCGGGCGATCGTCCAGCCGCTAGTTCAGCTTCTTCGGCTGCACCGGCGCCAGCTCCGCCGGCAATGGCGCAGCAGGAATGCCTTCCTCGGCCAACTCACGCGCCTGCTCTGGCGTCGCTTCGCCCCAAATCGCGCGCTCTTCGGTTTCGCCGCCGTGCATCTTACGCGCTTCGTCAGCAAACTTGTCGCCGACATAGTCGAAATTGTCTTTGATGTGCTCACGCACCTTCGCCGCCATTGCCATGGCGACCGCGCGTTCGCTGCGTTCAGTTTTCTTTCGCGAGGTCTGCACCGAAGGCGCCATCGGCGCTTTCTCTACGTGCTTGGATCCACAGTGCGGGCACTCGACCAAGCCAGCTTCCGCCTGCTTATCGTAATCCGAGATCGAGCCGAACCAGGCCTCGAACTCATCACCCTTATCGCACCGGAGGTCGTACTTGATCATGGGCCCGTAAAGTTGCGTCCGCCTTGCCACGCAGGAATTTTCTCCCGCGCGACGGACACAGCATCTAGGTCGAGATCGGCGACAATGTAACCCGGTTCATCGTTGTCGAGCGCAGCGATCACCTTGCCCCACGGGTCAATGATGAGCGAATGCCCATACGTTGAGCGGCCATCTTCGTGCTTACCGCCCTGCGCCGGCGCGATGACGTAGCAATGCGTTTCAATCGCCCGCGCCCGCAGCAACGTTTCCCAATGCGCTTGCCCAGTCGGCACGGTGAACGCCGCTGGCGCCGTGATTATCTCCGCGCCGCCGCGCGCCAGCGCGCTGTAAAGCGGCGCAAAACGCACGTCGTAGCAAATCGTCAGTCCGATCTTCGCATCCATCGGCCCAGTGACGATCACCGCTTCGGAGCCGCCCGCAAACGTATCGCTCTCACGATATGTCTCGCCACCACCGAGCGTCACGTCGAACAAATTGATCTTGTCGTACTTAGCGACAACCTTCCCGCTCGGATCGAACACGAACGACCGGTTCCACACCTTGCCGTCGCCCGCATCAATCGAACCGGAGCCGAGCAACAACCAAACGCCAAGCTCTTGCGCCGCCGAGCCCCACGCTTTGATCTCTTGCTCGATCTGCGCCGAGCCGATCGTCTTCAGCATGCGCGGCTTGTCGCGATCCAGCACCATCGTGCACTCAGGCGTTGCGATGAAGCGCGCGCCTGCCGATGCCGCCTCGCGCAATAACGGCATCGCCGCTTCGCGATTGGCCTTCGGATCGATCCCCGAACGCAGTTGAACTGCCGCAACCCGCAACTTACGCATCACGCGCCTGCCAATAGCGGATCGAGACCGCCGCTTTGCTCAAGCGCGTGCAGATCGTCACAACCACCGACATGGCGATCGCCAACAAAGATCTGCGGGAACGTCCAGCGCCCCGAACGCTGGATCATCTCTTGGCGCGTCATTGGGCAACCCGTCGCATCGATCTCTTTCACCTCAACTCCCTTACGCTGCAGTAGCGCGATCGCGCGCGTGCAGTACGGGCAGAAGGAGCGGGTATAGACGGTAACCTGGGCCATGTTCCGACTCGAAGACTGTCAGATAGAAATATCCATTGGCCTAACAACGCGCGCTAGGGTCACTGCATGCACTTCTGCAGCTCCAGCTTTACGGAATGCACGGGCGCACGCCTCTAAAGTCGCTCCGGTGGTGAAAACATCGTCCACCACGAGGATCGTTTTACCTTTGTAGCTCCCGAACGCCTTGATCGCGCCGCCGACGTTCCTGCGCCGTTCCGAGGCTGAGAGGCCAGCTTGGCTCTTACGCCGCTTAACCCTAGTCAACGCTCCGGGTTTCCAGGGTTTGCCGCCAGCCCGCGCCACTGCCTGCGCCAGCCACGCGGCCTGGTTGAAGCTCCGCGCTGCCAGCCGCGTCCAATGCATCGGCGCCGGGGCAACGAAATCAGCCTTCGCCAGCTGCTCACGCGCCGCTACGGACATCCATTTTGCAAACACGGGCAGGCCATCGCGCCGCCCGCCGCGCTTCAAGTCGAGGATCAGCCGCCGCGCGTGATCCTCGTACGCCAGCGCCGCACGCGCGGTGTCATAGGCCGGCTTTCGGCCTGCGCACGCGCCGCACACATCGCCAGGATTGCCGCCATCCGGCAGTGGGAAACCGCAGCACGCGCACTGCGGCTCGGTCAAAAACTTCAGCTCACCCCAAAGCTCGGCCTCGATCACGCCCGGCCGGTCCACGATCGCGTCAGACAACAGCGACCGCGGCGGCCAGATCAGGTCCGACAGCCGCGAGATCACACCACGTTTCCGAAACGCCCCTGCCGCGCGATAGGATGAACCCATGACCGATCCCGCCCTGGGACCATTCGAGCCACGGCTTGTGCGTCAGCGCAAGCGTCGCGCACGCGGGACGTTCCGCGACGCTTCGTTTTTGCACGCGCGCGTGGTGGCAGATTTGGCCGATCGGCTGGAAGTCATCCCCCGTCCTTTCCCGCGTCTGCTGGCGTTAGGCGGCGGCGGGCTATTCTCGGAGGAAATACGCTCTCGTCCTGAACTCTCCGCCCGCATCGGCTCAATCCTCGAAACCGATCTCGATTTCATCGATCCCGAACATCTGCCGTTCGCACCCGGCTCGTTTGAGCTGATCGTCTCGCCACTTGCGCTCCACTGGATCAACGACCTGCCCGGCGCACTCATCCAGCTGCGTGTCGCTCTGAAACCCGATGGCCTGTTGCTTGCGTCGCTCTTCGGCGGCGACACACTTAGCGAGCTGCGCCTCTCACTCATCGAAGCAGAATCCGAACTCACCGGCGGCGCAGGGCCGCGCGTCTCGCCGTTCGCTGATCTGCAAGATATCGCCGGCCTGCTCCAGCGCGCCGGCTTCGCGCTCCCAGCCGCTGATCGCGATGTCGTCACCGTTCGCTACGGCGAGCCGATGAAGCTGCTGGCCGATCTCCGCGCCATGGGCGAAACCTCCGCGCTCCGTGAACGCAATCCAAGAGCTTTGAGCCGCCGCGTCCTCGCCCGAGCTTTCGAAATCTATCACGAACGCTTCTCTGACGAAGACAGCCGCGTCCGCGCCACCTTCGAAATTCTTACAGTCACCGGTTGGTCGCCGCACGAAAGTCAGCAAAAGCCACTGAAACCTGGCAGCGCCAAAACGCGCCTAGCTGACGCGCTCAAGACAACAGAGCACCGCACCGACGACAAAGCCAACCCCACCCAATGAGCGCCCGCTTTGCGTTCTCCGCCAAGATATGGCGAAGCACTGCCGGCGCCGGTTGGTTCTTCCTGACGCTGCCCGAAGCTCAAACAATGCCAATCAAAACACGTGCACTTGGTCACATGAAATCGTTCGGCTCGCTTCGCGTCACCGCGAAGATCGGCACGACGACGTGGAACACGTCGATCTTCTTCGACACCAAGGCTGGCGCTTTCGTCCTGCCTGTGAAGACGGATATTCGCCAAAAGGAAAGCATCGCACTCGGCGACACCGTAAAGTGCGCGATCGAATTTCAGACCTAACGCGGCATCCGCGTCATGCACCAAAAGTGCAAGCCAGGCAGATCGAACTCGTTCGTCACTTCAAAGCCGTGCCGCGCATAGAGCGCCACGTTCCGCTCTGTCGATGCTTCGAGGTAGCCGACCGTCCCATTCGCATCGAGCGGCGCCAGTGTAGCCTTCAACAAAGCCGAGCCAGTGCCTTGCCCCTGCGCAGCGCTCGAAACGCCGAGAAATTGCAGATGCGCGTGAGGCACTGCCGGATGGCATGAGGTGAGCCGCCCACCCAATTCCTGCGCCCGCTTCAAGCCGGCGGCGCCCGCGATAGAAAGAAACAGAGGCGTGTAGAAAAGCTCCCGCCACCAAGGAAAATCGAACGCCTTCAATCCCGGCCCGAGCCAGACCGCAGCGCCCGTCATCGCGCCACCGCCCTGCGCGACGAAGATCTCACGCTTTGGATGCAGCATGTCGCCGCAAACGGCATCGAAGAACTTGCGCCGGCCACGCTCTTTGCCCGCATCCTGACGCAGCCAATAATTCAGCCCCGCTTCATCGACGAACGCATCCGTCAGCACCGCGGCGGCTGTATCCAGCTCATCCGCGCGTGCAGCGCGTGCTGTCGCGCTCATATCTTTTCCGAGATCCGGATCGCCGCGCGGCACCCGAACTTGATCACAGCGGAAAGCACCGGATAGCCGGGCGCGTGATGCGCGCCCTGTTCAACCGCGGTTTCCTTGTGCGCGATCTCCTCGGCGCGAAATTTCGTAACGACGTGGTGCAATTCGCGATCGACGCCTTCGAGCTCTTGGCTCTGATGGCCATAGTGCTCTTCGATTACTTCCTCGACCGCCTCAGTACACGCGTGCGCTGCTTCTTCACCCAACAGCGCCGTGACCGCGCCCAAGCCAAAGCCCGCGACGCGCCAAACCGGCGCCATCAAAGTCGGCCGCACGCGGCGCTCAGCGATCAAGCGGTCGAACGTGCGCAGGTGTTCCTGCTCGCCCGCTTCCATTTCCGAGATGAGCTTCGCGGCGTGCGCCTTGCCTTGAATGCGGCTGAACACAGCTTTCTGGCCGCGATAAATCTGCACGGCGCCGTACTCGCCCGCATGGTCGACGCGGATCATCTCATCGAGGCGCCGCTTGGCGACATTCTCACCAGGCATAGGCGGATGCGACCGACTCATTGTTCGCGCTTCCCGGCGAGCGCTACATAGAAGCTCGCCAACGCCAGCAGCAGCGAAACGATGGCATTGTATCCAGCCATCGAGATGCCGAACAACGACCAGGCGATTTCATCGCAACGCGGCGGGTGAAGGTCTTCGCCTAAGTTGTCGAGACTGAGATCGCTTGCATTAACCGCGCCACCAACGTCGCATTGCGCCACAACCCAGTGATGCTCCACCGCAACGTGATAGCCCGCCATCGCGGCGCTGCCGAGCAGCACCAGTCCAATGATCACAATCGCCCAATTCGTCCACGCCGGCCGCAAGCGCATAACGAGCAGCGCCAACACGGAAACGCCAACGACACCCCAATGCCATTCGCGCTGCTTCAAACACAGTGCGCACGGCTGCAGGCCCTGCATGCCTTGGAAATAGAGGATGGCCGTCGCCAACATCGCGCCGGAGGCGAGTAGCGTTAGGAGAGGCCAGATCGGGCGCAGACGAGAAACCATGCCCGATCTTAGCCCGAAATTGCGGCCAGAGTCTGCGGCGCGCCGCCGCGTCTAGTGCAGGAATTGGAGCGCGACGAAGCCGCTAATGATCACCAACGCGACGCCGAGCAATACGAGGCCCAAGCGCTTTTCGATGACCGGTCCCATTGCCGGGCCGAA
>JBEBHI010000234.1:0-3884 GCA_040080935.1 Terricaulis sp. | reverse complement strand
TTAGACGTCGTCAACTGGAGCCCACTTATGATCCGCCAAGCGATCGATCTTAGCGCCAGAGGCCCATCGGGTCCGGGCCACGATCGCGCAGGATCACCCACAATGACTTTGCGTCCCCTCGCCGCCTCTGCCCCGGCTCGTTCCGGAAGACCGGAGGCCCGTGTGCGCGACGCTTACGGAGCCCTTAATGGCCAAGCAAATGTTGATCGACGCCGCCCACCCGGAGGAAACCCGGGTCGCGGTGCTCGATGCGAAAACGGTTGAAGATTTCGACTTCGAGGTAGCGAGCAGAAAACAACTCAGAGGCAATATCTATCTCGCCAAGGTGACGCGCGTTGAGCCGTCGCTGCAGGCGGCCTTTGTGGAGTATGGCGGCAACCGCCACGGCTTCCTCGCGTTCTCGGAAATCCACCCGGACTATTACGCGATCCCGCACGCCGATCAGGAATCCATCAAGGCCGAACTGGCTAAGGCGGAAGCTGAAAGCGAGAGCGAAGAAGAGGATGACGAAGCGCGCGACGAGCGCCGCCGCCGCATCCTGACGCGCCGTTACAAGATCCAAGAAGTTATTCGCCGCCGCCAGATCATGCTGATCCAGGTGGTGAAAGAGGAACGCGGCAACAAAGGCGCTGCGCTCACGACCTATCTCTCGCTCGCCGGCCGCTATTGCGTGCTGATGCCGAACACCGGCCGAGGCGGCGGCATCTCGCGTAAAATTACGCAAGCGACCGACCGCAAGCGTCTGAAGAAGATCGCGACAGACCTCGAAGTGCCGCAAGGCCAGGGCCTGATCATCCGCACCGCGGGCGCCAAGCGCACCAAGACGGAAATCAAACGCGACTACGAATATCTCTCGCGCGCCTGGGAAACCATTCGCGACGAGACAATGAAATCCGTCGCGCCGGCTTTGATCTATGAGGAAAGCTCGCTGGTGAAGCGCGCGATCCGCGACCTCTACGACAAAGACGTCGAAGAAATTTATGTCGACGGCGAAGCTGCGTACAAGGAAGCCAAAGACTTCGTCCGCATGCTGATGCCGAGCCACGCAAAGCGCGTGCATCTGTGGAAAGACACCACGCCGATCTTCGCCAAGCACGGCGTCGAGAAGCAGCTGGAATCGATCTACTCGCCCATCGTTCATCTGAAGAGCGGCGGCTACATCGTCATCAACCAAGCCGAAGCGCTCGTCGCGATCGACGTGAACTCAGGCCGCGCCACCCGCGAACGCAACATCGAGCAAACCGCGTTCAAGACCAACCTGGAAGCCGCTGACGAAGCGGCGCGCCAGATGCGCCTCCGCGATCTCGCCGGCCTTATCGTGATCGACTTCATCGACATGGAAGAGTCGAAGAACGATCGCGTCGTCGAAAAGCGGATGAAGGACAATCTCCGCTTCGACCGCGCCCGCGTGCAAATGGGCAAGATCAGCGGCTTTGGCCTGCTTGAACTCTCCCGCCAGCGCCGCCGCACCGGCGTGCTGGAGGGCACCAGCCACATCTGCGAACATTGCCAAGGCTCTGGCCGCATGCGTTCGGTGGAAAGCGCATCGCTCGCGCTCCTGCGCGCGTTAGATGAAGCCGCCGCAAAGAAGAAGAACCGCATGATCGAAGCGCGTACCGCTTCGGACACCGCGATCTATCTTCTCAACGAAAAACGCGACGCGCTGGCGACGATCGAAGAGAACAACAATGTCCGCGTTCGCATCGGCGCATCGCCGGCCATGAACTCGGGTGATTTCGAGCTTATCGTTCTCGATGGCGGTCTTGAAGACGAGGCCGAAGAAGAAGCACGGCCAGCACCGACCCGCGGCCGGCGCCAAAAAGAACAGCGCCGCGACGTCGAGATCGAAGCTGAAGAAGCCGATGCACGCGCCGCCGCCGCTATCAAGGACGAACCGGAAGACGATAGCTTCGACGCAGAAGCGGACGAAGAGTCCGACGCCGACGCCGACGCCGACATCGAAGCGAAGCCGCGCGTGGTGACAGACACAGACGGCGATGCCGATTCCAAGCGCCGCCGCCGTCGTGGCCGCCGTGGTGGCAAGCGTCGCCGTGACGAAGACGGCGCAGAAACCACCGAAGCGCGCACTGAAAGTGAAACACCCAAGCCTGCCGCGCAACGCGAAGAGCGTGGTGGCCGCAATGGCAACCGTCGGCGTCGGCGGGGCCGCGGTCGTGGCCGGCGTGTGTACGAAGTGGACGGCGGCGAATGGCTGGACTTTGTCAGCGCCGACCTGAAGCACCTGACCCCGCGCCCTGAACGCCCTGCCCGCAACGGCGACGCGCGTCATGCGGAAGCAAAGTTCGAAGAAGAAGCCGAACACATCGAGGCGCCAGCGCCCGTGGCGGAGATCCCAGCGCCACAGGCGGAGATCGTCGTGCATCCCGCGGCGGAACCGGTGACCGAAACCTACAGCGAAGCGATCAGTGCGGTGACCGAGGCTGAAGCCGCGGTCCGCGAGCCGGTCGCCGATGCGCCAGCCTATGAGCCGGACCAGGAACGTCGTGATAAATTCTTCTCGCGCCTCTCGCGCTGGTCGAAGAAGAACTGACCAACTGCTAAGGCGTAAGGCCTTGTTCCCGCCCCAAACCGGCGCTTCAACCGGTCTGGGGCGGGCAACGCGGAATCAAGGAGCGGGCATGGCCGCGTCTCTTCTCTCTACGCTTGCATCAGGACTTGGCCGCGGCGCCGTTGGCGCTGTTGCCGCGATCAGCGCATTGGCGCTGATGTCGGCGCAAACCGCGTCGGCTCAATCACTGATCCGCGACGCTGAAATCGAAGACACGCTGCGCATCTACGAAAACCCGTTGCTCGACGCCGCGGGCCTGCGCCGTGAAGACGTGCACATCTATATCGTGAACGAAGACAGCGTGAACGCCTTCGTCGCCCAAGGCCAAAACATCTTCATCAATACCGGCCTCATCATGCGGGCCAATACGCCGAACGAGATCATCGGCGTTCTGGCGCACGAGACCGGTCACATCGCCGGCGGCCACCTTTCGCGCTCGCGCGAAGCCATGAACCAAGCGCTCGGACCGATGCTGATTTCCATCGGCCTTGGTGTGCTCGCTATTGCCGCTGGCGCACCCGATGCGGGCGCGGCGCTCATCGCCGGTTCGCAAGGCTTTGCGATGGCGAACTTCGTGCGCTTCACGCAAGTGCAAGAAAGCTCGGCTGACCAAGCCGGCGCCACCTTCCTCGAAGAGTCCGGCCAATCCGGCCGCGGCCTCATCTCGTTCTTCGATCGTCAAATCCGTCCGTACGAATGGCAGACGCGCCGCGCGCCACCATGGATGATGACGCACCCCTATTCTTCAGACCGCGTTGAGGCACTCCGCCAGCGTGTCGATCACGCTTCCAATCGCGACGCCGTCGATAGCGAAGACAATCTGCGTCGCTTCCGTTTCATGCAGGCAAAGCTCATCGGGTTCATTCGCTCCGAGGGCCAAGTGCTTGCGCGTTATCCGCTCCGCGACACCTCGCAGCCGGCACGTTATGCGCGCGCGATCGCTTACTACCGGCAAGCCAAACTCGATCAGGCTCGCGCTGAACTCGACGTCTTGATCTCGGAAGATCCGCACAACGCGTACTTCCAAGAATTGATGGGCCAGATCCTGTTCGAGAACGGCCACGCCGCCGAGGCGGTCCCGTATCACCAGCGGTCGCTGCAATATGCGCCTGGCCAACCGCTGCTGCAGGTCAACCTCGCCCGCGCGCTCGTCGCCGCCGAAGGTCGCGATGGCACCGAAGAGGCAATCCGCCTGCTCAACGAAGCTGTGCGCAAAGAGCCAGACAACGGCTTTGCCTGGCGCGAAATGGCGTCAGCACGCTTCGAGCGCGGTGAGGAACCTCTGGCCGAGTTGGCTTCGGCGGAGGCCAGTTTC
>JBEBHI010000088.1:0-14645 GCA_040080935.1 Terricaulis sp. | reverse complement strand
GAAAAATCGAAATTCACCCCGTTCCTCCCGGGTTATGGTTGCCGCCATCCTAACGCGCGCGTTGGAAAGCGCGAAAGAGTGTCTTGGCGTCAACGTCTGTTCACGAAGGCTCAATTGCACTGGGGTATGCTCCGCCCTTCAAATTTGGGGTGAGTAGTCTCATGGCGAAGGCGGTCTTCCATAAGGGCCAACGCGTCTACGTGAAGCCAGTGGCGACGTGGGCGACGATCGAGAACGTCCACCCGCAATGGGTCAAGGGTGTCGAAGAACCGCTGCGTGTCACCTATGACACCGGCCTCGGGCGCGACTTCCAGGCGCACGAACTGGCGGCCGAAGAGAAGGACCCGCAAAAGCCGGACCTGATCGAAACCGAAAACTGGCGTATCCTGCGCGCCGTCAACCGCCTTTCCCAAGATGCGCGCGATCCGCGTCACCCCTATCCAGGCACCTACCCCGTCGTTGTTACCGACGAGAAGGATTGGGGCGGCTGGCGCGTGCCGATGGCCGAATACGACCGCGATCCACAGCGCGTCGAGCACCAATCTCGTGTGTTCGCCAATGCACTGCGTCTCATGCGCATCGCACGTGAGCTGATCGAGTTCGCACAAGATTACCCGCAAGAAACACCGCGCCAAATGCAAGACCTGGCGCAGCAAGCGGAAATGGTCCTGGCGGCCGTCTATCACGAGACGAAACCACGCATGGAAGCCACGATCGCGGCTGAATAACCCGCATTGATTTTCGGGTCCGCGCGGCTCATGTCAGGTCTCTCCTGGAGGCTTGAATGCGCGACGCTGAGAACGTCACTGTCCGTCTGTCGGATTATCAACCGCCCGATTATCTGATCGACGAAATCGCGCTCGTCTTCTCGCTGGAACCGGAGGCGACAATTGTCGCCGCGCGCAGCCACGTGCGCCGCAGCGGCGTCAATGCTGTTCCGCTTGTGCTGAACGGAGAGCGGCTAGAGTTGCAGAGCGTCGCCATCGATGGCGATGTGCTGAGCACAGACAAATATCGCGTCGAACCAGGGCAGCTGATCATCAACGATCCGCCAGCCTCGTTCCTCCTCGATATCGTCACGCGCATTGCACCGGCCACGAACACGCATCTCGAAGGCCTCTATATGTCAGGCGGCCGCTTCTGCACGCAGTGCGAAGCCGAAGGCTTTCGAACGATCACCTACTATCTCGACCGGCCCGACGTGATGGCGCGCTTTGCGGTGCGCATTGAAGCTGACAAAGGCGCCTACCCGACGCTTCTTTCAAACGGAAACCTGACCGAGAGCGGTGATTTGCCGAGCGGCAAGCATTTTGCCGTCTGGGTCGATCCCCATCCCAAACCTGCCTATCTGTTCGCCCTTTGCGCCGGCAAATACGAATCTATCCACGATGCGTTCACGACCAAGAGCGGCCGCAAAGTAGCGCTCGGCATTTACGTCGATCCAGGCGATGCGCCGCGTGCGGGCTACGCGATGGACGCACTGAAGCGCTCGATGAAATGGGACGAGGACGCGTTCCTGCGCGAATACGACCTCGACGTGTTCAACATCGTCGCCGTCCGCGACTTCAATTTCGGCGCGATGGAGAACAAGGGTCTCAACATCTTCAATTCGGCGCTGATCTTGGCCGATGCCGATACAGCGACAGACGCTGACTTCGAAGCCATCGAGGCCGTCGTCGGTCACGAGTACTTCCACAACTGGACCGGCAATCGCATCACTTGCCGCGATTGGTTTCAGCTGTGTTTGAAGGAAGGTCTCACGGTTTATCGTGAGCAAGAGTTCAGCGCCGACCAACGCTCGCGGCCCGTGCAACGGATAAAAGACGTGAAGCGCCTGCGCGCGCGTCAGTTCGGCGAAGACGCCGGCCCGCTCGCGCACTCGGTGCGCCCGTCCACCTATCAAAAGATCGACAACTTCTACACCGCGACCGTCTATGAGAAAGGCGGCGAAGTCATTCGCATGCTGAAGCGGATCATTGGCGAGGACGCGTTCCAGCGCGGCATGCAGCTTTATTTCGAGCGCCGCGATGGCACCGCTTCAACGGTGGAAGATTTCATCGGCTGCTTTGAAGAAGCGTCGGGCGCGAAGCTCGACACTTTCATGCGCTGGTATGAACAAGCCGGCACGCCGGCGCTCAAGGTACGCGGCGACTACGACAAAGCGGCGCGCACCTATGAGTTGCACGTCTCGCAACGCCTCTCAGCGACGCCGGGTCAGCCGCACAAACTGCCGGCGCTTATCCCACTGCAGATCGGCTTCATAAGCCCGGACGGGGCAATCATTGCCTCGAAGATTGAGGGCGATACGATTTCGCGTACGGAGCACCGCACGGTTCTCGGAGACACGCAAGCCACGCTCCGCTTCACCGATGTCCTCGAAGAGCCTATCGTCTCCGTCGTTCGCGGCTTCTCGGCCCCAGTGACATTGGACGACGACCTGACGCCACAAGCGCGACTGGCGCAAATGGCGCACGACCCCGATCCATTTACGCGCTGGGAGGCCGGCCAAACCTTGGCGCGCGCAATCATGCTCGGCGAAACAGGAGCCTCTGTCGCAGCGCTCACCACTGCGCTCGGCCGAGAACTCGATCGCGCGCAGGAAGACCCGGCATTCGCGGCTCTGGCGCTGCGCCTGCCCGATCTCAACGAATTGATCCTCGCATCGAAGGCGCCGGATCCAGATAAACTGTTCCAAGCGCGCGAGGAGCTTCGCCGGGCGATTGCTGGCGCGTTGCGAGAGCGGCTTGAGCCGATCGCGCGCGCCAAAGGCGAAGTGCCGTTCTCGCCAGGCGCCGACGCTGCGGGGCGTCGCGCGCTGAAAAGCGCCGCACTCGACTTGCTCTCCTCGCTTGGGCCAAGCCAGGCGTTGATCGATGCTTATGAAGATGCGCAAAGCATGACCGAAGCGGTCGCCGCTCTTGAAGCGCTCGGCGCTGCGGAGAGCCCGGCCTTCGATGAAGCGCTGACGAAATTCTATGAGCGCTGGGAAACAAACCCGTTGGTCATCGACAAATGGTTTGCAGTGCAGGCGTCATCGCCACGCGGCGATACGTTGCAACGTGTTGAACGTTTGCGCGCCCACGCGGAGTTCAATCTGAAGAACCCGAACCGCGTCCGCTCGCTGGCGGCAGCGTTTGCGATGCGCAACCCGCGCGCGTTCCATAGCGCCAACGGGGACGGTTACCGCTTCCTCGCTTCGCTCGCGGAAACCATCGATCCGCTGAACCCAGCGCTCGCCGCGAGACTCTTGACACCATTCGAATCATGGCGGCGATTCGCCTCAAACCGACAGGATCACGCGCGTAAAGCGCTCGAACATCTCGCTTCGCTTCCGCAACTATCGAAGAACACGCGGGAAATGGTTGAGCGAACGCTCGCATAGTTATCAACACGTGTGACTCATTGGCCGGCCTGCTCATCTGCTGAGCAGCCTTTCCAGCGCGCGCATCGACAGAGCGTTTACCGACCCGTTACAATTCAGACTCTTCAGGATTCCGAACGGCGATTCGGGGCGGCGGCCGGGGAATACTTGTGTCGAACGAAAGTACTCAAGAAGCGCCACCGAGCGCTGCGCCTGATAAGTCCGGCCGGACTTTCATCGTGCTTGTCTTGGTGTTCGTCACCGCGTTCTTCGCGGCGATCGCGGCGCAGATCCGTTCGCACCATGATGGCGCGGCGGAGACAATCGTCGCTGCACAATCGTCAGCGGCAGGCCTCATCGCTGAGCGCGTCAACGCCAACCTCGCAATCGCGATGGGCGCCAGCGCTGGCGTATCAGATCTGGCACGCGCCGGTGGCGCGGGCGCAGCAGCTATCGCGAACGCAACCGCCGCATCGCGCCCGGCGACTGCAGCCGCCATCGTCAATAGTGCCGGCGCCATTGAAGTCATCACCGATCCCGCCAAAGCCGGGCTGGTCGCTGCCGCTATCCGCGCGGCGAACGCCGCGGATGTTTGGGTGGGCGCGCCAGATATGGGCGAACTGCCGACCGCGCCGGTGATCGTGCGCAATCTGGGCGATCGAGCCATCGTCACCGTCGTCGATCCCGCCTTGCTGCTGCCGGAGCTCGACGCGAACGCCCGCGTGCTGATCGCGTCACGTGACGGCGACATCATCTACGCGTCACCTGCCCTCGAACAGGCGGGCGCACGCGCCCAGCAACAGGTTTTGGCCGCAACGCGCGCCGGCCACGATGGCGCGCTGATCCGTGACGGCGATGGCGCGACTTGGGTTGCGGCGGAAGCGACGGCGCAGATCGGCGATCTCGGCGTCATGGCCGCAGCGCCTGCGCCCGGTTCGCTGGATTTATGGCTCGCAGCCTTCTTGCGCTTTGCGCTCGTTGCAGCGGCGCCGCTCGCGGCTATGGCAGTGCTCTACCTGCTGATGCGCCAAAACGCGCAGCGTGCACGCTTGGCGGAAGCTGAGGCCGAACGCGCCGAGACACACTTCCAGATCGCTGCCGACGGCGCGAAAGTCGGCGTACTCGAATGGCGCCCGGCTGGCGATGAGGTGCAATTGTCCGAGCGCGCCGCGCGTTTGCTCGGCGCGCCGCGTGATGTGCTCGGCCTCCGTGACTTCCTCGAACTCATCGTCGCCGAGGACCGCTTCGGCGTCGAAGAAGAATTCCGGCGCGCGCGCCAGTCGGGCCTGCTAGATGCACGCTTCCGTGTGACTCGCGGCGGCGGCCTCGGCTGGATCGAAGCACGCGGCACGGCTGTCGAAGATGCGAGCGGCCGCAGCGAAACGCGCGTCTTCGGCACGGTCATCGACGCCACGCAACGCCATGAAGCCGAAGCACGCGTCTCGCGCCTCGAGCAGCAACTCCGCGCCGCCATCGACAACTTCTCCGGCCCATTTGCTTTGTGGGACTCGCGCAAGCGTCTCCTTCTGTGGAACCAGAGCTTCGCAAAAGCCTTCAATCTCGGGCCCGACATTCTGCGTACGCGCGCCTCCTACGAGGCAGTGGCGGCGGCATCGACGCCCAGCATCCGTCGCGAAAAGAACGATCCGACGAACCCGGACGTGCGCGTGATCGAACTCGTGACCGGCGAGTGGCTGCACATCGTTGAGCGCCGTGCTGCGGACGGCGGCGTTATCACTGTCGGCGTCGACATTACGCCCTTGAAGCGCAAGGAAGAGGAACTCGCGAAGAACGAGCGTCGCCTCTCCGACGCGCTGAGCCGCGCCGAAACGCAGGAATACCGGATCAAAGCGTTGGCCAAAGAAGCGCACGAAGAGCGCCAGAAGGCCGAAGAAGCCAGCCTCGCCAAGTCGACGTTCCTGGCCAATATGAGCCACGAACTGCGCACGCCGCTGAACGCCGTCATCGGCTTCTCGGAGATTATGGCCAAGGAGCTGTTCGGCGAGATCGGCAACCCGCAGTACAAGCAATACTCGGCCGACATCTATGATAGCGGCACGCACCTGCTCGATCTGATCAACGACATTCTCGACATGGCGAAGATCGAGGCAAACAAGCTCTCACTCACGCCGCGGCCGCTCGACCCGATGGTTGTGATTGAACAAGCGACGCGCCTGACCAAGCGCAAAGCTGAAGACAAAGGGTTGTCGCTGGTGATCGATGCCGAAGACCTTGGTGAGATCGAGGCTGACCACCGCGCTGTGAAGCAGATCCTGCTGAACTTGCTCTCGAACGCCGTGAAGTTCACCGACCAAGGCGCGATCATGGTCCACGCGCGCGGTAATTCGCAGGGCCTGACGCTACGCGTCGTCGATACCGGTTGCGGCATTCCGCCCGAGCATCTGCCGCGCTTGGCACGCCCGTTCGAGCAGGTCGAGCAAGAACTCACGCGTAATCATCACGGCACGGGCCTGGGCCTTGCGCTCACCAAGTCGCTCGTGGAGATGCACGGCGGTAAGCTCTCGATCCAAAGCGAGATGGGCCGCGGCACGATCGTCACCGTCACGCTGCCGCGCACTTTCGGCGGCCGCCGCGAGCCAGAAGCGACCGCAGCAGAATAGCCTTTACGGCTGCGGATCAGCTGGCGGCTGACGCAAGCGCTCCTCGCGGCGCTGACGCCAGCGTTCGCGACGCTCCTGGCGCCGCTCTTGGATTTCTTCGCGCCGTTCCGGCGTCAGCGCTGGACGCGCACCGCCTTCGCCAGCGGGCGCCAAACCTTCGCGACGCGCGGCCGGCGCAGCCCGCCGCAGCGCTTGCAACGCCTCACGCCGCTGCTCGGGCGTCAGCTCCACCAAGCCATCGATGATGTTGTTCTGAAACACGCCGATCGCGGCCTGGTCGGCGGCGCGCAAGCGTTCGAACGCCGCGCGCACGCGCGCCGCGTCGTATGGCTCCTGCTCGGCCGCTGCGAACGCATCTCGCCGCGCTTGCACAGCGGCCTGACGCACCTCGCGGGAGTCGCGCCACGTGGTGGCGAGTTCATCGCGCATGGAGTCGCGCAGCTCAGGCGATAGCGCACCTAAAAACGCCCCGGCTCCCGGCAAGCGTGAAACAGCCGCGCGGTCATCGCCTTCGCGCTCCAGCCGCACGCCTGCGCTCCAACCACCGGCCACCGCGCCGACGATGAGCAAATTCAGCGCGACAGATACGAACAGCAATGTCCGCCACGGGAAACGAGACTCGCTCATCCTTCGTCCTCAACCGCCGATGGCGCTTCAAACGCCATCGAGAAATATGAATCGTCCTCGACTGGCGCCGGCGCCAGCAGGCCGCCGCCATAACCGATCAACACCCCGAACACGGCACAGGCCGCGAGCGCAAACATCGCGCGACGATCGAAGGCCTGTCGCTCTGCGCGCGGCGCCGATGCCAAAATACGGGCGGCCAGGTCGGCGGAAGGCTGCACCTCGCCACGCGCGCCATCCAGCACGGCGTCGAGCTTGCCCGCCTCGATCCGCAACGCCGCTGCATCGGCGTCTTGGGCCGCGAACGCGGCCGCAGCGGCGCGTGTTTCGGCCGGCCAGCGACGGAAATCCGCGCCGTAAGCGTCTAACGAATTGGCGAACCGCTCCCGGTCCATGGTCTCTTCCTTCTTCACGGCGCGCCCTCCGCGCCGCCCATTAAGTCCTGCGCCACATCCGCCAAGGCAGCCTTCAGCGCACGCCGACCGCGCGCCAAAAGCGACTCAAGAGCTTCAACGCTGATCTCGAGTATTTCCGCCGCGGCGATGTTGCTCATTTCATCGAAGTGCACCAACGCGATCGCCGCACGCTGGCGTTCTGGCAATTCGGCGAGCGCCGCATTCACCTTCGCGGCGCGTTGGCGGGCGAGCCATTCTTCACTGGCGAGCGGGCGCGTGTCGGCAAGTGTGAGGCCAGCGTCCGGATCGGTCTTCTCGCGGCGGCGGCGTAGGCGGTCATAACAAAGATTGAGCGCGACGCGATGCATCCACGTCGCGAACTTGGCTTGCCCCGGCTTCCAGCGCGGCGCCTCGCGCCAAACGCGCAAGAACACCTCTTGCGCGACATCTTCGGCTTCGGCGCCATCGCTCAGCATCCGCCGTGCGACACTCACCATTTTCGGCAGATGACGGCGCACAAGCGCTTCAGCGGCGTGGCGGTCGCCCGCCCCCGCACTCCGGACGAGCTCGGCGTCCGGATCGATCATGCGCGTTCAGATCTCATCGCGCCTCGTCAGCGGCCTTGCAGAAAGATGCGCGCCCGCTCGATTTCATCCGCCGAGACGATGTTGTCGTGATTGCGGTCGAGCCGGTCGAAGCCACGATAAGGCAGGTTCGTCATCTCGGTGCGGCTGATGCGGCCGTCGCGGTTCGTATCCGCGCCTTCTAGTCCTCGCCGCCCCTCGCTACGTCCGCCGGCGCTCGTGCGCTCAGCTTCCGAGAGGTAGCCATCGTGATCGGCGTCCAACCGCCCAAACAAAGCGCCACGCGCGAACTGCGCCTCGGCGCGTGTGATTGAGCCATCGTGATTAGCGTCCGCGGCCTGCAACATCGCCAGCGCGCCGCCGCCTTGTTGTGCGAATGCAGGCGCCGCGACCAGAGCCGCCGCCACTGCCAGCCATGCCAATCTCATGCGTAAACTCCGCTGTTTTCCCTTCAACGGGCGGGCGGCGCCGATCCGTCGCCGACAATCTCCAGAAAATCCGCGCGCACAGCCGCCTGGGTGGCGCGAAGCATTGTCTCCAATTCAGCGCCGCTGGATACGCCGGCGAGCGCCACGAGACGGCCGATGAGCGGCTTAGGCCCGTTGTCGAGGCTGAATTCTCCCGCGGCAGCGATGCGCAGTGTTTGCTGCAGCGAACTCAGCAGGCGCCAAGCGCTGTCGAGCCGCGCCGCTGTCTCAGGCGCCAACGCGCCGGCGCTCGTGAGTTTTGCGAGTGTGTCACCAGTGTTGGCGTCAATGACGGCCTCATTGGCGGCAGTCAGTTGCAGCGCCTGCGCCGCAAACTCGATGTCGACGAAACCACCAGCGGCAAGCTTTAAGTCCCAAGCACTACGGCTCGGCCGCTCGCGATCCATGCGCGCGCGCATGTCCGCAACCTCGGTCAAGATCTTCGCACGGTCATGCGGACGCGCGATCGCTGCGTGGGCGGTCGCGAGCGCGCGGCGACCCAGGTCCACATCACCAGCGACGGGGCGAAGGCGGGTGAGCGCCTGCAACTCCCAAGTCCACGCTTCCTCTGCATAGTAGCGTTCAAACGAGGAGAGCCGCACCGCTACCGGGCCCTTCGAACCAGACGGGCGCAGCTTGGTGTCGATCTCGTAGAGCGCGCCTTCTTCGGTCGGCGCCGAGAGCGCGCTGATCAGGCGCTGCGTCAGGCGCGTATAGAAGTCCGACGGCGAGCCATTGTCTGCAGGCGCATCATAGACCAGCATCAAATCCAGATCGGAATCTTCGGCGAGTTCGCGCCCGCCGAATTTTCCAAGCGCCAGCACCGTGAAACTTCCCGGTTGCGGGCCGTGCTGGCGTTCCACTTCTTCAAGCGCCGCGTCCGCCATGACCACAACGCATGTCTCGGCGAGATCAGCGTAGGCCGCGCCAGCTTGCTCAGGCGTGGCCGATTGATCGAGGATCTGCACGGCGATGCGAAACGCTTCTTCGCGATGGAAGCGCCGCGCGGTATTGAGCTTTGCCTCAAAGCTATCCGCATCGCTCATGCGATCGCGAAGTTCCGCCAACCGCGAGCCGGGCGCGTCTTGACCGAGCGGGTTCGCAAACCGTGGCTCTATGAGGGCATCAAGTAAGGCCGGCCGGCGAGCCAATTTATCGCCAAGCTTCGGCGCGAGCGAAAGCACGCTTGCGATGAGGTCGAGGAATCTGGGACGCGCGTCGAGGAGCGCGAGCACCTGAACGCCGGCGGAGAGCGAACCGAAGAACGATGCAAAGCGCGCAAACGCTTGATCCGCGTCACCTGCGTTCGAGAACGCGCGCAGGAGCTTTGGCGTCAGACGCGTCAGCAACTCGCGCGCGCGTTCCGAGCGCATTGCGCGGACACGGCCGTGGTGCCACCCACGAATGGTTTGGCTGACCGCAGCCGGATCAGTAAAGCCAAGCTTGGCGATCGTGTTCAACGTCTCGGGCTGATCTTCGACACCGGTGAAAATCAGACTCCCCATCGGATCGGCGAGACTGCGCTTCTTGTCACCGAACAGTTGGTGATCGATGTCCGACACGATGCGGCGGCGTTCGATCAGTGCGTCATCGAATGCGGCCAGTGTTTCAAAGCCCGCGAGCGCGGCGACGTGAGCGCGCGTATCCGGATCAGCGGGAACGCGGTGGGTTTGCGCGTCTTCCAGCATCTGGATGCGGTGTTCAACTTCGCGGAAGAACACGTACGCCTCGCGCAATGCATCGCGCGCTTCTTCGGAGATCGCACCTGCATCGACCAGCGCGCCCAGCGCCTCAAGCGTGTGCGGTGAGCGAAGCTTTTTGTTTCGGCCACCGAGGATGAGTTGCTGTGTCTGCGCAAACAACTCGATATCGCGGATACCGCCGCGTCCGAGCTTTACATCAAACACCGGCTCGCCCAGTTCGGCGCTCTTATGAGCGGAGAGGATTTGACGCTTGATCGAGTGCACATCTTCGACGGCGGCGAAGTCGAGATGCTTACGCCAGACGAACGGCTGCAGCGATTCCAGCAGTTCGCCTCCAGCCACGCGATCGCCCGCGGCGGCGCGCGCTTTGATGAAGGCCGCGCGCTCCCAGTTCTGCCCGAGGTTCTGATAGTAGTGCTCAGCCGACGCGATCGACACCGCGACCGGCGTCGAGCCAGGATCAGGCCGCAGACGCAAATCGGTGCGGAAGACGTAGCCGTCCGGTGTCAGCTCTTCGAGCGTTCGCACCAGCGGCGCCACCAAGCGTACGGCAGCGACCCGAGGCTCGCGCGCGCCGGCTGCGGCCAGTTTCTCAGCATCGAAGAACACCGAAAAATCGATGTCGCTGGAATAGTTGAGTTCGCCCGCGCCCATCTTGCCCATGGCGATGAGCGCCATACCGGGCGCAGGGCCCATCTCGTCACCAAAGGCGCCCGCAACGATATCGCCGCGCTTGGCGCTTTCAGTCGCGGCGACCGCGATTGCGGCGCGCAACGAAGCGTCGGCAAACGCCGTGATCGCGCCTGTTACCTGCATCAACGGCCAGAACCGAGAGAGATCGGCGAGCGCCGCGGAGAGGTGCGCTGCATCCTTCGCGCGGCGCAAGACCACCATCGCCTCTTCGATCGGCGGCGGCGCCAGCGCGATCGCGTCGGCGGCTGCGATCGCTTCGTGCAGCATGCGATCGGCCCAAGCTTCATCGGGCGACGTGAGCAGATCAGGGCGGCGCAGCATCAAACGCCGAAGGTACGGCGCATGCGACGCGGCGGCAGCCGAAGCCTGCTGCCACACCGAGCCTGCAAAGGCGTCCGGCCCATGTTCGCTCGCCAGCGCGGCGCGGACGGCGTGGCTCATGAGTTCGCCATCGCGGGAAGCACCAGCACAGCGCCCAAGCCTTTGCGCTCGCCTTGCCCACCAAGGCCATCGCGCAAGTGCAAACCGCCCTTATGAAGCCGCGCGACAGCCGCGACGAGGCTCAAGCCCAAGCCCGCACCCGGCGTTGAGCGTGCGCTTTCGAGGCGCACGAAACGATCCAGCACGCGATCGCGATCTTCCGGCGCAATGCCAGGGCCATCGTCGGAAACGGCAATCTCGATGCGGCCATCAACGCGGCGCACAGCGCGCACCTCTACACGTCCGCCATCATACGTGTACTTCAATGCGTTCTCGATCAGGTTCGAAACGGCCTGCGTGAAGAGCCCAGGCTCGCCGTAAATGTAGAGACCGTCTTCCACTTCACCCTTCAGCGAGCGCTGCACGTCCTCGGCGGCGGGCTCGTAGAAATCGACAAGCTCGCGCAAGATACCCGTCGCGTTCACGCGCTCGAAGCGCCAGGTGACGTTGCCCTCGACGCGCGCGAGCTTCAGCACCGCGGCGAAAGTATCGAGCACGCTATCGGCTTCTTCGAGCGCGACGCGCAGCGCTTCCCGATCGGCCTCCGAATTTGGTTCTGCATCGAGCGCGGCTTCGAGCTTTTGCCGAAAGCGCGTCAGCGGTGAACGCAAATCGTGGGCGATCGCGTCCCCAGCAGTGCGCGAGATCTGCATAAGGTGCTGCAAGCGGTCGAGCATGGCGTTGATCGCGAGCGCGAGCGCGTCGAACTCATCGTTCTCGCCGCGCACGGGCGCGCGCCGCGTAATGTCGCCGCTCATGACGTCATGGGCTGTCGCCGCCAACGCCTCGACGCGGCGCGAGGCCAGCCAGGATCCGATAAGGCCGCTGGCGATCGAGAGCACAACGCCAAGCAACGCCACCGTCCAAAGCGCGCTGGTGATACGGCCGGAAATGAGGGCGCTGTCGCCTAGATCGCGCGCCACCAACAGAATGGGTCCGTTAAGCAGTCGCCCAACCTGTCCGCGCGCGCGCCCGCGATTGGCGTTGCCGTCCTCATCGACGCGCTCAAACGTAAAGTCGACGCGCTCAGCCGCGCCGACCGGTGTTTGTGGCAGCTGCTGGAAGTCACCGGTGATGACGGCGCCATTGCTCTCGGCCAGCACGTAGAGCAGCGGCCCCTGGCGAGCAGCGCGTTCGACGACCTCTTGGTTCAAACGCCGAATGCCGCCCTCGCCGTAGGCACGGTCGAGCGCGGCATATTCCTGATCGGCTAGGAGATCGGAGTCAGCGTTGAGCTGACCGACAGTGGCGAAATAAACGTACCCGAGCAGTGCAAGCACAAACACGAGCACGATCCCGGCCTGCGCAAGCGCAAGCCGGAATGTCGTGGTCCGAAGGAGCGAGAGGCTTGGCCTCATGCCTCCAGTCGATAGCCCGATCCTCGCACTGTGTGCAAAAGGGACTGCGCGAAATCACGATCGATTTTCGAGCGCAGACGAGAAATATGCACGTCGATGACGTTCGTCTGAGGATCGAAATGATAATCCCAGACGTTTTCGAGCAGCATCTTACGCGTCACGGTCTGACCCGAGTGACGCATGAGGTACTCGAGCAGCCGAAATTCACGCGGCTGCAGGTCGAGCTTCTTGCCGCCGCGCTTCACGGTGCGCGCCAGCAAATCCATTTCCAGATCGCCGACGGCGAGCTTTGTTTGGGGCTCGCGGTCACGGCCGTTCCACAAAGCGCGGACGCGGGCCAGTAGTTCGCGAGTCGAGAATGGCTTGCCGAGATAATCGTTGGCGCCGGCGTTGAGGCCTTCGATCCGGTGATCCTCGTCATGCAGCGCTGACAAAATCAGCACCGGCGTCGAGACGCCTTGGTCGCGCAGCTCACGCACGACCGACACGCCAAGTTTCTTTGGCAACATGCGGTCGAGAACGATCACGTCATAGCCGCCAGTGGAGGCCATCGACTGGCCTAGTTCGCCGTCCCCGGCGATCTCGACCTCATGGGCATCGGCAGTGAGCGATGCCTTGAGATTCGCTGCCATCTCGGCGTCGTCCTCAACCAGGAGAACCCTCATATTGTCTCTCCTCATTGCCCACCCACATCGACAGCGACAAAGCCGCGACCCGCACGATTGCCGACCTGCAGCAGCAGCGGACGGTTGGCGCGGCGCGCCGCATCAACTGCTGTCGTCAATTCAGCGGCGGTGCGGATCGACCGGCCGCCAGCCTGCATGATCACATCGCCCGGACGGATGCCCTTCTGAGCGGCATCGCTCGTGGGCTCGACCGAGGTGATGACAAGGCCGTTGTCATTGTTGGCCAGCGAAAGCCGCGTGCGATCTTCCGAGGTAAGCGGACGAACCGACACGCCGAGCGAACTTTGCGCGACGCCGCCACGCTCTTCTTGTTCAGGCTGCGGCGTTGCGTTCGGGGCCGGAGCGGATGCGAGCGTGTTCTCAGCCGGACGTTCGCCAAGACGCAGGTTCAGCGTCTGACGGCGGCCTTCACGCAACACTTCGACACGCGAGTTCGCGCCAATCGCCGTGGCGCCGACGCGTTGCGTCAGGTCGCGGCTGTTGGAGATTTGCTGGCCGTTGAACGTCAGAATGACGTCGCCCTGGCGGATCCCGGCGCGTGCTGCCGGGCCATCGGGCGTTACGCTGGCGACTAGCGCGCCGCGCGCTTCTTCCAGACCCAAGCTGCTGGCGATGTCCGCGTCGAGCGGTTGGATCGAAACGCCAATCCAGCCGCGCGTGACGCGGCCGCCGTGCAGGATTTGCTGCACGATCGAGTTCGCGGTGTTGGCCGGAATGGCGAAGCCAATGCCGACGTTGCCGCCGGTCGGCGAGAAGATGGCACTGTTCACGCCGATAACGTTGCCGGCGAGGTCGAACGTCGGGCCACCCGAGTTGCCGCGGTTAATCGGCGCGTCGATTTGCATGTAATCAACGTAGGCAGACGAGCCAGCGTCGGTACGGCCCATGGCCGAGACGATGCCGGCGGTCGCGGTGCCGTCGAGGCCGAACGGGTTGCCGACGGCGACGACCCAATCGCCAACGCGCACGTGGCTTGCATCATCGAACGTCACAAACTGGAAGCGACCACCGCCACGCACACGTAGCACGGCAATGTCGGTGGCTTCGTCGGAGCCGACGATGTCAGCCGGAAGGTCGCGGCCATCGCTGGTGTGGATGGTGATTTCTTCGGCGCCCTCGATGACGTGGTGATTGGTGACGATGGTGCCGTCTTGCGCAACGAAGAAGCCCGAGCCGAGCGATGTCGGCGCCGGGCCGTTCGGACGACCGGGGCGGCCGCGGAAGAATTCCTCGAAGCCTGGCGGCAGACCTTCAAGTTGCTGTTCCTGCACCGCGTCAGGGCGCTGACGAACTGTCACCGACACAACCGCCGGACGAACGCGCTCAATAAGGTCGGCGAAGCTGGCTGGCGCGCCATGCGGCGGCGCGACGGCGCTTGGGTTGATTTCCTGGGCGGTGGCGGAAAGCAGCGTCGGGGCCGCGAACCCGGCGAACAAAGCGAGAGTAGCGCCGCCGGCAATCAGAGTGCGGCGGAGGTGCTTCATCGAGACGACTTCAGTCATGAATTTTTGAACCCTTGGGAGACGCTGCAATTGGAGGCTTAGCCCAGCTACGTTTCAAGCCCTAGTTAGGCGCCATCACCCGTCGGTTACGGGTGGTTTGGGGCGAAGTTGGGATGGATTGGGGCCGAACCCGGCGGCTTTTTTAGGACATTCAGCAACTTGCGCGACGAA
>JBEBHI010000233.1:0-3921 GCA_040080935.1 Terricaulis sp. | reverse complement strand
GCCGCCTCGATGGCCAGTAAATACGATGTCGCCCCAAAGCCGGCGATGACGCCCTTTGCGGCTTGGCCCACTAACGAAACGTGACGGAATTCCTCACGCGACGCGGAGTTGGAGAGGTGGGTCTCGATCACGGGAACGCCGATTGCCTTGATGGCGTCGTGCAGTGCGACCGAGGTGTGGGTATAGGCGCCGGCGTTTAGAACAACAGCGCCAGCTTTGTCGCGGGCTTCTTGCAGCCAATCGACCAGTTCGCCCTCGATGTTGGATTGCCGGAAAACAATGGAGCGCCCCAATTGTGCTGCCCGTGCGGCGCACGCGCTCTCGATCTCAGCCAGCGTTACGCGGCCATAGATTTCCGGCTCCCGCGTCCCCAACAGGTTCAGGTTAGGGCCGTTCAGCACGTAGATTGGTTTTCCGTCCGGCATCGTCCCTTGCGCGGCTGGATGGGTGGCGCGCCTTGCTCGCCATCCGTGGGGGGCCTAAGTCGGGGCGGATAGGAAGGCCTATGCGTCTGACGGTCAATGGAGAAACGCGAGAAGCGCCGGATCAGGCGACGCTCGCCGACCTGCTCGCCTCCCTGGGGATCGACGGGCGCCGGGTCGCCGTAGAACGCAACCGCGAAATCGCCCCTAAGTCTCTGTGGTCGCAGATTGTTTTGGCGGACGGGGACCAGCTGGAGATCGTGCAGTTCGTTGGGGGCGGGTGATGCGTCTTGCTGTGGCCGCGTTGGCTGTTCTGTTGATCGGCTGTGACCCCCGCCAGGTGGAAGTCGCGCGCCAGGTGGAAACAACGCCCGGCGAAGCGGATCGAGTTTCCGATGCTGAGAGGCCCGCGCTGGAGGCTGCCGCAGCGGGCGGCGATTGGCAGGCGGCGCAGAGGCTCGCACTTGATCGTGTGTGGGTGCGGGAAAAGATGGACGCGGAAGCGGCTCGTCTGTGGCGCTTGTGGGCGGCAGGGGATGAAAAGGCTCACGCTGGTCTCGCCACCTTGCTGCTGGTTCGGAGCTGCGATCCGGCTGATCTGACGGAAGTGATCGAGATCAACGCTCGATTGAATGACGTCCTCAACGTGCGAGAGCGAAGTGGGTTGGCGCAAACGCGCAACGAGGCGGCGCTTCTGTTGTCAGAAGGGCGTGTCGCCGAAAATTGCTACGATCTTCGGTAAGAGGACCCTGTGACGACAAGCATGACACAAGATACCCTCACCATCGCCGGCAACAGTTACGCGTCGCGGCTCATCATCGGCACCGGCAAATACAAAACGTATGCCGAGAACGCGGCCGCGCTTGACGCCAGCGGCGCGGAGATCGTCACCGTTGCGGTGCGGCGCGTGAATCTCTCCGATCCCAGCAAAGAGCGTCTCACCGACCACATCGATCCGAAGAAGACGACGTTCCTGCCCAATACCGCCGGCTGCTTCACTGCCGATGAAGCGTTGCGCACGCTGCGGCTCGCGCGTGAAGCTGGGGATTGGAAGCTGGTGAAACTCGAAGTCCTCGCCGACCAGAAGACGCTCTATCCCGACATGGAAGAAACGCTCAGCGCCGCAAAGATCCTCGTCGCCGAAGGCTTCGAAGTGATGGTCTATTGCAGCGACGATCCGGTGTACGCGAAGAAGTTGGAAGACGCTGGCTGCGTCGCCATCATGCCGCTGGGCTCGCTCATCGGCTCCGGCCTCGGCATCCAAAACCCGGTGAACATCCGCCTCATTGTCGAACAAACCAAAGTGCCGGTGATTGTCGATGCTGGCGTCGGCACAGCGAGCGACGCTGCGATCGCAATGGAGCTGGGCGTCGACGGCGTGCTGATGAACACAGCAATCGCGGAAGCTAAGGACCCGATCCGTATGGCGCGTGCGATGAAACACGCCGTGATCGCGGGGCGTGAATCGTATCTTGCCGGCCGGATGCCGAAAAAGAAGTATGCCGATCCGTCGAGCCCGCTGGGCGGCCTTATCTAATTTATTGGCGCGGCCGATGTGGACTGTTCGCGACCCAATGCGGCCGTTCATCGGCATTCGCCACAGCTTCCGTCAGCGCGAAATAGAAGCGGTGAAAGTCCGCTTGCGCGTGGAAATCGATTGGCGTGCTCATATCGTCTTGCGGCGCGTGGTAGCGATGTTCGTACCAATCGCGATATGCGGCGGCGGCCGTCGTGTCGCTCGCATCGAAGCCGAACAAGAAGCTCACGCCCGGCACGCCGCGCTCCATGAATGGCCAATGATCCGTGCGTCGTAGCAAATTGCGCTCCGGCTCAAGATCGCCGCGCACTTGAATACCCATCAGCGTAGCGACGTCGCGGACTGTCTGCCCGAGGGTTGAATCATCGAGGCCAAGGGTCGTGAGAATTCGTAATGGATAGAGCGGACGAAGTTGATCCATGTTCAGGACAGCGACGGGCGTCGGTGCTGCGGCGGTCGGGTGCGCGGCAAGCCAGCGCGAGCCCCACAGGCCTTTCTCTTCGGCCGTCACTGCCGCGAAGACCACTGGCCGCCGAAAGCCGCGCCCATTCCGTGCGTCCGCGAACGTGATCAAAGTCGCGACGTAAGCGGCGTCATCGAGCGCGCCGTTATAGAGATTGTCGCCGTTTACGGGCGTGCCGTAGCCATAGCCATCAAGGTGCGCGGTGAGCAGAACGGGTTCATGGGCAAGTGCGGTATCCGTTCCTGGCAGCACCGCGAGCACGTTCGCTGATGAATAGCTGCGTTCGCGCGCTGCAAAACGTGCCTCGAAGCGTCCCGGTATGTCGAAAGAGGCCATCGCTTCGCCACGCGCGCCGCGTGCGAGAATGTCGGCGCCATTTTGCCCGCTCGCGCGAGCCATTTCGTTGAACGCCGACGGGCTCAGACGCATCGAAGGGATCGTGCGAGTCCGTGCGCCATCGGCCAGCACCACGGTGCGTGCATACGCGAGCGGCCAGCGCGGTGGCTCGATAGTGAATCCCATATCATCGACGCGCACTAGGCCAAGCGCGCCTGCGGCGGTTGCTGCCTCAAGCTGCGCTGCGGCTAGCATTTGTCCGGTGCGACGCGTGCCAAAGCACACGACAACAGCCCCACGTACGTCTGTCATGTCGGCTGGCGCGCAATAGCCCCGATAGACAAGCGGCGCATCGATGTGGTCCGGCATGCCCCATGTCGGCGTCACCGATATGTCGTGCAGAAATTGGAGGCGTTGCGCGGCGTTGGCGTAGCGCACAGCGAACGACGTGCCTTCGCTGGTGACTTCAATCTCGTTGAAGCTGATGCGCTGAAAGTACGTGCCGTTGTCACCGGCTGGCGCGAGGCCGGCGCGTTGGAAGCGCTCGGCCACATAGGCAGCTGCGCGATCATAGCCTGATGAACCAGTGTCCCGGCCCTCCATGTCGTCGCCAGCAAGTGTTGCCGTGGTCGCCCACCATGCAGCGGTTTGCGCATCGGGTGCGCCGCTAGTCGTCGCGCACGCGCCGAGCGCCAACGCGGCGCAGGCAAAGGCTATGCTTTTTGTTCGAGCCATCCCGCCAAATCCCCCAACGCCCGCTCCGCCAGTGCCAGTTTCTTAGCACGCGAGCGATCTTCACCTTTGAGCTTCTTGCCATCGGGGCCGCGCGTTGGCGCGGCAATTTCTGGGAAGAGGCCGAAGTTCACGTTCATAGGTTGGAACGAGCCCTTGCCGCTGACGATATGCCCGCCCGTCACGTGCGCGATGAGCGCGCCGAACGCTGTCGTAGCGGGCGGCGCTTCAATCGGGCGTCCCAAACGCTCGGCCGCCGCAAAGCGCCCGGCCATCATGCCCATGGCGGCGCTTTCGACGTAGCCTTCAACGCCGGTGACTTGCCCCGCAAACCGCACGCGCGGCTCAGAACGCAAGCGCAGCGTGTCATCCAGCAATTTTGGCGAGTTCAAGAACGTGTTGCGGTGAATGCCGCCGAGGCGTGCGAAGCG
>JBEBHI010000087.1:0-14729 GCA_040080935.1 Terricaulis sp. | reverse complement strand
CGCGAGCACGCCAGTGGAACGCAAAGGCGGCTTGATCATTGTGTTGTGCAATGGCGATGTTGGAATGCGCAACTCGGAACCCCATCCGATCCTAGCTTTGATAGCTTTGCTGTTGCGATCGGGGGTTGGCTCGTAGCCTACAAGCGTAAAAGGGGCTGTCGGACCAGACATTGCGCCCGGTTTCGAGGTCGAGATCCCAGGCCGGTTGGGCAAGGGCGCGTTTTTTTCTCGCCGGGGCCGGACCGGTGGCGCTCACCGAGCTCGAAACGTCATAATCTTTTTCGCGTCTTCATCGCTCTGGCGGTCGTAGACCGGTACTGAGCGGCCGCTCCAGTGTTCGATGCGCACGCCGCAGAGTTCGCAATCGAAGAGGCCGATATCCTTAATCGGCAAGGCCACCACCCTGCGGATATAAAGCGCGCCGCAGCTGCAATCATAGAACGAGGCGTTCGGGGGTGGGGGCGTACTAATCTCCATGGCGCGAGCATGCACGCTTATGGTTTGTAAACTGTCAGCGCGTGCGGGCGGGCTACATTAAATTTCTTCATCGCGGGGCGAGTCATAGCCGCGCCGAGCGGGGGACTTTGAGCTGACTCTACCGCCAGACGAGCGGAGCCCGCGCGCTCATGGAGCGCTCCATCGCGCGAGAGCAGCCCCAAGTGCGTCAAGACCTGAGAGAGACCAGGTTTCGATCTCGCTGCAGAGATGGGACTGAACTTCATCGGTGTAGATCAAGACGGCGCGGTCAAAATCGCCTGCGGCGAGCATTCTGTTGAGCGCTTTGTAGTCGCTAGCTTCAGCCCGCGTGACGCAGCGGACAACAATTCGCGCGCCTGGCGTCACGCCAAGGGCTATGTCGAAAGCCCGCGCCGTGTCCCACACGCGCGCGACGACTTCTAGACCCTGGCTCGAGAACGCTCGCTCACAGATGCGCGCCGCCTCGCCAAGCGCGTCAATTCCGGTGTGTTTCGATCCGCTCATAGAGCGGGAGCATAGTCTCCGTCCGGCAGTGTCAAACGGAATATTGCGTGGCCGCTCGCCTCAACTCCATTCCTGGAGCGGCCTGCCGAGCTCATTATGCGGCGCCGGCTGATCGTTGACGATTTGTTAAACGCTTAACGCGATGTTGAAATTGTCTCCCTTGAGACCCCCACGATAGCCAACGCCATCGAGCGGACCCGAAAGGGTCCGCTCGTCTTCTCAGGATCCTCGATCCTCCCGAACAAAGAGGATCATCCGGTGGGCCCCGGGAATTGCTCAGCAACATAAGGGAGCGCGGCGACGTCGCCAGCGTCGCGGTCACCGGGGTCAGTTGGTCACCGCTCCGCGGCCTCATGGGGCTCGAGTCCAATGCGACGACTTTCGCCGAGGTGGTGTTTGCCAGCTTAGTTACATCGTGTGCTAGGTGTTCCCGATGATGTCTTACGCTTGGTTCCAAGGTCTCTGGGAAGCAATGTCAGGCGACCAAGCCAACGACGTGTCGCTCTTCCAATCCGCCCGCAAACGCCTGCTCACATTCACGGCGCTGCTGACCTTTGTCGTCGCGCTCTTATGGGTGGTGATGACCGGGCCGCCTCTAATCGCGGATCGGCCCTTAATGGCGCTCCTGTGCGGTATGGCGCCTTTTGCGTTCTTGCCGTTTCCCTATTTTGTCTTGCGCACCTCGCTCGATCTGAACCTCGCTGCTCACGCCTATTTGGTGACGCTCTATATCGTTGTTACGCTGACAGCAGCGGCGTTTGGGGGCCCGGTTTCGACGACTTCGTTCTTCCTGATGTTGATTCCGCTGTTGGCGACTTTGCTTTTGGGCATCGGGACCGGCGTCATCTGGATCGGTGTCGTGGCGCTTAGCTATGTGTTGCTTCACGTGATGCGCGCCAGTCTGCCAGCGCCGGCGTTTGAGCTCGCGGGCGTTGCGCCGGATTATTGGGTGAGTGTCGGCGAAGTCTCGCTCTGGAACGCGGTGATGATGACGTTGCTGACGCTCGCCGCTAGTTTCTCGGTGGCGAACTTTCGCGCTGTCGTCAGCAGGTCAAGCGCGCTTCTCGAAGAAGCGGGGCACACGACAAAAGCTGCCGTGAACGCGCGCGCAGCCGCAGAAGATGTGAGCCGGTCGCGGGCCGAGTTCATCGCCAATGTCAGTCACGAATTGCGCACCCCGCTTAACGCCATCATCGGCCATAGCGAACTGTTGATCGAGACCGCGACTGAGCGAGGGGACGAAGCTGGCGCTTTGGACAACCGGCGTGTCCTAGACGCCGCCGCCAAGCTCCGCGGCATGGTCAACGACATTTTGAAGCTGTCGGCGATCGACACAGGTCGGGTGACGCTCGAACTGGACGACGTTGATATCGAAGGCCTGACGCAGGATGCGGTGGCGGCAATAACGCCAGCGGCGCGCGCGAAAGGTAACACGCTCACCTTCACCACTGACGTCCGCGTGGCGCGGGCCAAAACCGACGGCGCCAAACTAGATCATTGTCTGCGCTCGCTGCTCTTGCACGCCGTCGCGTTTACCCAAGACGGCGCCATAGAGGTGCGCTTGTCGGCGCGCGAGAGCATTGGTGGTGCGATGTTTTGCATCGAAGTCGAGGACACCGGAATCGGCCTCGATCCTGCGGCGATCGCAGTTTTGTTCGAGCCGTTCGCGCACGCCGAAGACGCCAAGGTGGCGCGCTTTGACGGACCCAATTTGGGCCTGTCGCTCTGCCGGCGGCTTGCGCGTCTGCTCGGAGGCGATCTCGGCGCCGCCGCATCCTCTGGCGGCGGCGTCCTCTTCACGCTGACAGCGCCCGTCGATGCCGAAGGCCTCGGCCTGTCCAGGTGAAGCTCAATGAAGACGGAGATCGACGGCGCGTCCTCCCATCGCTGGCCGCGTCTGGATTTAAGTGAGCTCGCAATGGGAAAGGGCGCGGCGTGATTTCAGACAAAGACCCACGTCAGCTTTTGGCGCTTTGTAACGAAGCGCGCAGGGCGGGGCGCGATTTTCCCACCATCTGGCTCACACTGCTGGAAAAGCATCCCCTGGTCGCCGGTCTGCCCCGCCACGAAATCAGAGACGGGCAAACCCTCATCGTCGTGCGCCTCCTCAATGGCCAGGCGCTGTCTTCCTCCACGCGGGGCTTTGTCTTGGATTAGTCGCAAGCGAGCTCCTTGAGCTCGCATGGCCAATAAGCGTCGCCGCTGGAACTTTGTTAGTGATCTTTGGCGATGCTTCGTAAGGGTTTTCGATGACACAGGGGCGCGATGATGATCGTGTTTGCCTTGGCCGGCATGGGCGCGCTGCTCTTTGCCTTCTCCCGACCGCGCGGCGTCTTCAAGTTTGCAGGGGTCGCCGTTGTCGCGGCGGTCTCGTTGCCTTTCGTACTAGGTTATGGGCTGGCGCCCTTTGTCGGAGACGGCGCTGGCATGGGCATCGCTTTCATCCTTTATGCCGTCTCAGCCATGATTGCGACGCTTGCGATCTTTGGCGCATTGGGCGCGGGTGTGCGTCATGGGTGGATGCGCTTAAGTAGAGCCCCGCCGCCGCGGAATTGAATGTTCGGACGTTGGCGAACAATCGGGTAATGTGCGCGCCATGAGTGCTCCGCCTTGGACGATTTCACACTGGGTCAATACACAAACACCGCTCACGCTTGAGAGCTTGCGCGGACGCGCCGTGCTAGCCGTGGCCTTCCAGATGCTCTGCCCGGGCTGCGTCAGCCAAGGTTTGCCGCAAGCCCAACGCGCACGCGCGACATTTCGCGAAGACGACCTCGTCGTCATCGGCCTCCACACCGTGTTCGAACATCACGAGGCGCAGGGTTCAGCGGTCGCGCTGGAAGCCTTCCTTCACGAATACCGGATCAAATTCCCTGTTGGGATCGACGCGCAAGAAAACGGCTTTCCGGTCACCATGCGCGCGTACGGCATGCGCGGCACGCCGACTACGCTCGTCTATGATCGCGCGGGACAATTGCGTCTGCACCAAGTCGGTCACATCGAAGACATGGCGCTAGGCGCCTCCATCGTCGCAGCGATGGCGAGCGAGGCGGCGCCAAACGCGCAGAGCCAGCCAACGAGCGGCGCCTGCGGTCCAGAAGGCTGCAAATAATGACTTGCCGGCGCCGTTTATCAGGGTCGTATTCGATTGCAGATTCGGCGAGTTGCGGCTGAGCCCTGCCCTGATAGCGGAGTAGGTGGACGGGTCGCCGATGGGCGTGTCGACAGAGTTCAGACATCGAGGAATTGCAAACCCGCGCCATGCTTGTCACACCAAACGACGGTGCAGGAGCGGCGCAGCCGGGAGAGCGGCTCGATCAACACGACGATGCGCGGCATCGCGATACTGGCGGAAAACTCGATGCGCGCGCCGGTCTCGCTCAAATCACTCAACGCCACCGTTGTGCGCTGACCGGGCGCGAGTTCCAGAGTAGCTTGTTTGAAAACAGGCGTGCGTAGAGAACGCGGGGAGAGCGCACGCGTTTTCAGAGGGACGTCGCTTCGCGTCGCCTTATGAGCAGCGCTGAACTGGCGAACCCTTTGCTGAAGAAGATCGGGTGGAGACTTTTTTCCGAACACGGCGCCAGTTCGGAAGGTTCTCGCAAACTCCACGCTAACTCTCTGGCATGCCACTCAGCGCGACTGTGGTGCGGGTGACGGCAACGATGAGTGAGCGTCAAATTCGACCGGTCTTGGCAGCCGCACTATTTCGCCATGCGAGGATGAAAAACCGCTAAGCGCTCGGCGGGGACGGCAGCGTCTTTGTCCGCGGCAGAATGTAAGACGCCGGAATCCGTGCAGCCCGCAACCGGATCACGTCGTGGGCGGTGTTTTGCGATGGGGCTAGGGCTGCGCGCCCCCGCGCTCAGCGCTTCTTCTTAGCGCGCATCTTGACGCCTGGCTCGTCACCATTCGTGAACAAAATTCCTGCCTTGATCAACGCCTTCTCGATAGCGTCGATGGTGGCGGCGCGTCCTGTCAGAAGAGGACCGTCTCGCGCTTCAAGACGCTTGACTGTTTCGACCGAAATACCAGCCGCGCCAGCGAGCTCAGACTGCTCCATACGAAGCATGGCGCGTGCGGCTCTCATCTGCTCAGCCGTTGTCAAATGACACCCCAGGCAACAAAACAGACACGTCAAGTGCTGACCCGCGGGCGGCCGATAGTTACCCTCCAGGTGTCAAGACAGCCGTACCAATATTTGGCGACTCGGGCCAGCCCGAGCGCATGCGTGCTGTCGCGTCCGATAAGGAGGCGCGTCTTTGGTCAAGTTCTCCCGGCGGGACCTAATCGCTGGCGCCGCGTCCGCCCCTCTCGGGTCAGACGGCGGGCTTCGCGCAAGTCCCTGCAACGACTCCGATCCTTACGTCAGCGGATGACCTGGTCGTGACGAAAGTCGCCGGCTGGATTGCTGAGCGCAAGACAATCGAAGCGATGATGAAGGACTGGGCTGATCAAGAAGTTGCGTTGTGCAAGAAGGTGAAGCCCATGGGTCTGTCGCTAACCCACGCCTATCGGTGTGGGCTTCCCGAAGCGCGCGCAATGAAGCGGCTCGATCGGAAGATCAAACTCGGTCTCACGCGACTCGAACGCCAAGCGCGAGCCATCGTGCTGATGCGAACAACGAGCGCGGCGGGCGCGTTTGCAAAGATTAGGCTCGGCGTCAAAATCCAAGGTCCCTATGATTGGAATGACGACTACGTCTACGCTTTGGTGCGGGACGGCTGCGAACAGCTCGCGCTGATCCTCGACAACCGAGCGTGAGCGTAAGTCCGGAGTACGCGCCTCACGCGGTACAAAGGTTGGCGACGGCGAGCTTGCGAAAGAGGTGGGGCGCGGCTACGGCGCTCGAGGGGTAGTGCGCAAGCGCTGATTGAAACGCCGGATGCGTGAAGGCGGCGCGGAAGTGGCCGACCGATTCCCAGACGGCGTAGTTGAGATAGAGTCTGCTCGCGCCTAGCGCGCGGTGAAGCTGGGTTGAGATGTAACCGGGCTGCTGCTTCATCCAGTTGGCGTCGCCCTCCCAGGCTTTGATCAACTCTTCCTCATCTTGGGCGTCGACTTCGAACAAATTGATGAGAATTGCGGGGGAATGCTCCTCGCCCAGTTGATTGGAGATGGGAAACGACTGGTCCAGCGCTTTGATCTGTAGCATTTCTGCCTCCTCCGCAATGACAACATGCTGTCAAGGTAAAGATTGACAAGATATTGTCAATCACAAGAATGCGTCCATGACTGAAGAAAAGCATTCCGCGAGCGGCGCGGCGCTCACCGAACTCGTGCTCGAGATATTTCGCTTGAACGGACGGCTCTTATCCGCCGGCGACAGACTTGTTGAGAATGCCGGGCTCACGAGCGCCCGTTGGCAGGTGCTGGGCGCGATCCATTATTCCGGAGAACCGCAGACGGTCTCATGGCTTGCGCGCAGCATGGGCCTGACGCGTCAGGGCGTGCAGCGCATCGTCAATGAGCTTGAGGGTGAGGGTCTCATTGCATTCAAGACAAACCCTGCCCACAGGCGCGCGCAATTGGTGACGCTGACGCGAAAAGGGCTTGGCGCCTATGCTGCAGCCGATCGGCGCCAAGTTCCATGGAGCAACGCCCTGGCTCGCGGGCTGGACCGCGGCGAAATCCTTGCGGCGCTCCGCGTCCTGCGGACAATCAAGAGCCGACTCGAAGAGGAAAATGGCGACACCACGAGCTGACGCCGTCTCAAGCGGATTTAGCGCCCGGCGCATGCCATTGGCGGCCTGCGCGCTCACCGTTAGCTCAGCGTGCAAGGGATCGGTGGGCACTATCTCCAACGAGGGAGTCTTTAGACGGCCTTGACGGCGCGGGCGGCCGCGATGGCCTCGTAGAGAGCCGCCGCCCTTGCGGGCTTTGCCACGAACGCGTGCGCGCCGGCCGCCAGCGCAATCGCGCGGCCGTGCTCTGCGCCAAGTCCTGACATCCCCACGATCGGCAGGTCCGGGAGTGTTGCGCTCAATTCTCGAATGAAGCCGCCGTCCTCGGCGCCCGGAATTTGCACATCGCAAACCGCAATCTGAAACCCGCGCGTACGAAGCAAGGCTTCGAACGAAGCGCGATCCCACGCCGTCACTACGCTGAAGCCTGCGTCTTCCAGCACAAGCTTCAGGGCGTCCGCCACGACCAGATCGTCATCAATGACCGCAAGCCAAGGTTTCCTCATGTCGGAACTCTAACAGGCGCAGCTTAATGTAGTTCGCACTTAAGGCAGTGCTCACGACATAGACCGACTTGCCTATGTCTTCCGATCGCGTCCCGTTCCTGAGGTCGTGTGCTGGAGAAGAGACCCCCACGTTCTGCGACGCCGAACGTCGCCAACGCAAAAGGCCGTAATATCGGCTACGATCTACCAGGCGCAGAGCGCCAAGACCTCGACGGGCCCAGCGTGCCGGGCGCAGACTTCTGCGCATGACCCACGTCTTTGGCTCTCTCGATGAAGCGCTCGATTACATCAGCGGCGAACTGATTGATCTGAATGCCGAAGCGCTGGTCGCACAATCTTTGGCGATCGCCGCTTTCAGGGCAGCAGCGGCCGTCAGCGACGTAAATGCGCTGAGCGCAGAAGCGCGTCTCCAGATCGAACACGTGTCGTTCGCCGCCGGCGACGCTGGACTAAACGCGAGCGTCAAGACGCTCGCACGAGAAAAGCTGGAGGCGATCCTCTCGCAGCTCGAGCGCCCGATGATGTGATTGAGCGCGAGCGTCGAGCCTCAGAAGTGGCATGAATGGGTGGGGCGAGGTGATGCAAGGCACAAGGGTGCATCGGATAGGTCGTACGCTTCGCCCGCGTGGTGTGACGCGTTTCCGAAGTCCCTTCAGACTTGCCCGCAACCCTTGCGATGACGAACAACGCCCCCGATGCGCCGTCTATACATTGCGTCATGATGCAGACGAAACGCGAGCGCGGGCGCGAATCGGCTCAGCTTGGAATTGGGACTGGGCGGCCGTGGGCCGGTCCGGAGAGCGCGCCGTGCTCGGCCCGCGGCCAAGATCCAAAAACGTCGGCGGCGCGTGGAGCCGCTTTGTTCATCACCGATCGTGCGAGCGTCCCTGCGAGCGCACTTCGGGACCTGAAGAGCGGTCGGTTCTCGCGCGCGCATCTGGCGCAAGGTCGACTGGCGCGACGTCGTTCCCATGTTCGATCACGCGCCAGCCGCTGTTCTCACGAGTTCGGGCTCTTGGGTCGAATTGCCTGCGATACCGACCTTGTACCCAAGTCCCTTCAACTCACACAGACACGAGATGGCGTCAGGATAGAAGTCCGACAGAAGGAATTCGTAGCTCTCGCCTCGGGCAATCCGCTCTTGCCAAGCAGAGTTGTAGTGAAAATTAGGATCGAAAATTTTGAACACGTCGCGATGGTGTCGCCCTTCGCTTATGATGCTCCCCAGCGCCGCGTAGAAGGTGAACCGGGGAACGCGCAAGTAGTCGGCCCAAAGACCCCAGTGTCGCGTCTCATCGACCAGTGTCTCGCCGACGTCAAAGAATACTGCTCGAATGGCCACGCCGCCGCTCCCAAAGCGGATTCCTATCTCAACGACCTCGATAGGCAATGGCAGCTTCCGGGCGACATTGCGCCTTAGCTCACACAGCATTACTGGCGGCTGGATTTGAGCGGCCAAGCCAGTCGTGATTTTGCTTCAGCGGTTGACCGGTCTAAACCGGAGCGCCGACCAGGTCTCGTCCACCGCCACCTGTCGAACGCCCTCCCATCCCGCCTCGGTCACCGGTTCCCAACCGTGGTCGCGATCAATGTCGGCCTTAATCGCCCCCGATTTCTTAGGGTAAGCGATCCATAACAGGTCGGCGTCCGTTGCTGTGGCCAGCAGACCCCGAGCGTGTTTGCCCAACTCGGCCCGGCCCGCCACGAAGAGCAATACGTTTCGCGACTTCGGTTGTATGGGAAGATCGAGCGATACGTCGCCAGGAGCGTTGATCACTCGAATTGACGAACCAGTTTTCAGCTGAAGTTTCTTGGCAAGTTCCATCGCTGTTTGAGCTCCTTCATCGGGGGCGCGCCGATGCCGCGAGGCCTCGGCCCAAGCGAAAGCACCTTAGCAGACTCCTGCGACTGGCTGCTCTCGGCGGATGCCGTTGCAAAACTCGCTTGTGCCTTGGCGCTTGATTTTCGCCGAATTGAATTTGCAAGGGAGCGATCTCATTAGAAGCTCCTGAGCGTGTTTTTCTGCGTTTGCGCCGATGCGCGATGCGGTTCAGCGGGCAAGCAAAATTTCGCGGCTGGGCCAAATCGGAGTTTTGCAACAGAATTAGCGAGAAGCGCCACTCAATCTGTGCAAGCTTGAGAGACGAGATTGAGTCGACTGAGCCGGTCGCAAAAACCTACGCGACGGCCGGATTCAAACGCTCGCGCCAGACGTTTTTGAGACCGCGTTTCGTCGAAAGGCGATCGGCTTCCCGTAGGTCGCGCGCCGCCAGACCCATTCAATGGGACCAAACTGAAACCAGCGAAGCCACAGAGCAGCGATTACGCATTGCGCGGTGAAGATGACGATCGCCAGCAGGGCGCCCTCAACGAGCCCAATCTGACTGCGGAGACCAAGCCCCACACCGTAGAAGAGTCCGATGCCGATCAAGGTTTGCGACAGGTAGGTGGTGAGCGCCATCCGACCCACCGGCGCGAGCCCGCGCAGAATGGAGCGCGGCGCGCGCGACCACAACAATACAAATCCACTCGCATAGGCGAGGGCCATGGCGGGGACAGCGAGCGCATACAGGCTGTTTTCAAGCACCCAGAGGCCGGTGGGCGGAAACTCGGGCGTCGCCGCGTGCAGGGGTGTCAGCACGGCGTTGCCGAGCAAACCGATGGGCGCGCAAATCCAGAACACTTTGCGAAACAAATTCCGGCGGGCAGGTAAATCGCGATGAAGTCCTAACTTGCCGACTAACGCGCCAAGCGTGAACATCGCGAGAATAGAGATCGCCCTGCCGTCATAAACCAGTTGCAGGGCCTTGAGGCGCACCAGTTCAAGATTGGCGAAGAAGATCATCGTCGGATCGGTGCTGTCGAACGCCTGCGTGAATGCGCCAAAGCTCCCGCCAGGATCTGCGTTCGAGGAGAAAGTTGACGTGTGAAGTAACGTGGCGACAAGAACTGGCCACACGAGCCGCAGCGCAAACGCCAAGGCTGCGAACAAAGCGATTGTCTTTGCGCCAGCGCGGCGCAGCGGGATGAGCACGAATCCGATGAGCGCGTAATCTGTGAGGATGTCGCCATACCAGAGGCAGGCATGCAGGAGACCGATGATCAACAGAACCGCGAGGCGCCGCGTGAAATGCCGCCCAAAATCCGCGCCCCGCCGGCCCGCGCTTTCGAGCTGGATCGCAAACCCAATGCCGAACAGAAGCGAAAACAGTGAATAGAATTTGCCGCGTATCAGAAAGTCTTGAAGCGTCGCAACGGCGCCGTCGAGGCCGAAGCGGTCCAACGCAGCCTGTTCGATCGGCGTCATGAATGAATGGCCCGAGAAATCGGGTATGTGTGAAATGAATATGCCCAGCAGCGCGAATCCGCGCAGCGCGTCAAGCACGTCGGCGCGGTTGCGATTCTCGATTGGCCCCGTCTGGTTTGCGACGGTCGCCGGCGTCATGGCGCGAACGCGCCGCGCACTGCGGCGCGTAGCTCTTTTTCCCAGGACCGGCGCGCTTCGGCGCGCGAGCGTTTTGGCTCCAGTGTCGCCAGAAGGTGGCCGTAGGTGGCTGGGCGAAGCAGAATAGCGCCGAGCAGCACGATTACTGCTTCGGGCATGGCGTGCTTGCGAAAGACGCCACCGCGAACCCCTTCGGCAAGCCAAGCGCGCAAAAGCGCGACCAGCTTTCCGCCCGGGCGGGTCGTATCGGTCGCCGGAACGCTGACCCCGAAGACCGGTCCGTCCTCGCCGACAGACATGATCCAATGCAGCATAAGCCGCGCGGCCGCGGGGTGATCGAAAAAATAGACGCCGGCGGCCGCTGCGCCGTCTTCGAGCGCATCAAGCGTCGCGGGGCGCGACAAGCCGAGCTGTGCGCCCAGCGCCATCAAGAAACCGCTGGCAACGCGATCGAGCGCCTCGTGCGCGAGTTCTGTCTTGCTCGCGAAGTGCCGGTAGAGGCTGCTGTTATCGAGACCACAGGCCTCGCCCAGCATGCGCATGGTCGTGGCCTCAAATCCGTGCGCCGCGAACAGATCGATCGCGCGCGCGAGGATCCGGTCACGTGGGGCGCTCGCATTTGCCAAGCGACCGCCTGATGATTTCGCTCTCATGGCCACATGCAAGCAAGCGATTGCTTGCGTGTCAACCCTAAGCGAGGGTCGCCGAGAGCGAAGTCACCGCGCTCGCCGATGCGGCGTTGTTGCCATGTTCGCTAAGTCCGCCATCCGAGAGACTAGGTCGCTCGCGAAAATCGTCGTGCAGGATGGCTAAGTTCATCGACCGCCACCGATAAGGTGGGAATGACGCAAATCCGAATTGCGCTCAGCCGACCATGCCGCACGCGCTCACGCCACGCGATCTTGTGCGCCCAATCGCCAAGGCCATCGCAACTATCGACGGCGCGCGGCACCTCGCGGTTTCCCACACTCGACGTTCTTGGACGCCGGCCGCTGCGTCAGGCCTCGGGCGTCGAGATGCGGCCGGCGTCCAAGAACGCTTAAGACAACGCGCCACTGCTGCGAGCGCTAGCAATGGAGCGAGTAGGCCAGTCGCCGAATTTGGCGCTACGCCGCACGCTGGCCCAATGCAGCCGTTCGCTCTCACACTCCGATTGTTCGTTTAGGTCGCTCCTGCCGACGCGATATTCTAGGATTGCGCCATGGCCACTGAACCTCCCCTCAAAACTGACGCGACGGTCGCGAAGGGCGCTGAGGACGCGCGCGTGCCGGCGATTGGCCCGGTAACGCTGGCTGAACTTTTGGTGGGGATGCGCGACGAATTCCTTCAATGGGACCGCGGTCTCGTTGGCACATTCATCGCGTTGATGTGGCGACCCGCATCGGTAATTCGGGCTTACGTCATAGAGCGCAACGCGCGGTACGCAAAGCCTTGGCGATACCTGGTGTTCAGCATTCTTGTGAGTGTGGCCGTCTTTTGGTTGACGCGCAGTGGCCTTGACCAGAGTTCACCTATTGAGTCCATGCGGCAGGACCACGTCGCGTTCGTAATAGACAATGCGGCGTGGCTCACCGGCGCCGTCCTTCCGATTGCGGCGCTCGCGATGCGCGTCGCGTTCATCGGTTTAGGCATGCGCTTCGTTGATTGTCTCGTCACGCTTGCCTACACTCAAGGGCAGGTGAACCTCCTCGGCATAGTTCCTCTTGCCGCCTCGGTTGCAGGATGGGGTGGGTCAGAGGCTCCACTGTCGATTGGGATCGCGCTCTATCTCGTATGGGCTTGGGCGAGCGTGTCGAAAGGACCATTCTGGCGCCGACTCATCGCCGCCATTCTTTCACTCATTGCCGCTCAATTGATCAATGCCGCGATCGTCTTAGGCGTACTGCGCTTTGCCGCGTGACCAGGCTCGATTCCCCTATTGCGCGTGACGGGACTGGAGCGAGTAGGCCGCTCGCGAAAACTCTGGCTATGACGCACATTGGCCCTCATTGGAGGCGCTCACAACTGTGGCGGGTTGGCTAAGCGGGATCGCTGCGGGCGCGACGGGGCAAGCCGATCCAAACGCGCAGAAATGGAACCCGGCGTCCCAGGTCGAAGAAGAGCCAGCAGCCGAGCAGAGTCGCGCCGACGAGCAGCGGCGCTTCGACGACGAGCGGCATTTGCATCTCGTCGAGGTGGTGGCCCGCGACGACGATGATGGTCTGGTGGATCAGGTAGAACGGAAAGATGGCTTGGGTGAGCAGTTGGCGCACCGGGCCATCCGCGTTCTTGAGATGGCGATGCGCGAAGCCGATGGCGGCGACGATCGCGCACCAAGCATCGAGCTCACGTACGCTGCCCATGATCGCGCGCAGCCATCCCGGCGGATCGACGCCTTCAGGAAGCGTGCTGAAATAGACGTTGAGCGCCGCCCACGAAATGAGTGCGATGGCGAGCGCGATCCAGCGCAATTGCACGCAGCGATCAAAGAACGGCTGATATTTCGCGATGCCAAAGCCAAACAGGAACACGCTGAAGTAGAGCGCGTGCAAGTACCAGTCTTCGCGAAAATCATGGCTTTCGCCGAAGACCGGCAGCAGCGTGACACGGAGCGTCGCCATCACGAGCCAAGGCGTCAGTATGAAGAACGGCCCGGCGATCAGCACGCTCACCGCTTTCGGGATGCGGCGCAGCGGCGGAAGCAACGGAATGAGCGCCAGCGTGTAGAGAATGAGATACGCGACGAACCACATGTGGTTGTATGTCGGCGTCGGGAGGCAGCCGTCGGCGTCGCACCAATCGCCGGAGGCGGTGACATATTTTACGTAGAAATTGTCAAGCCAAGAGGTGTGACCCGACGCCAGGCCATTTGCCTCCTGCAAGGCTTCGACAATCTCGTAGTACGCCTGAGGCGGGACGATCACGAATACGGCCAAGAGTAGAGGCGGCCAGAGTCGCCCCATCCGGCTCGCTGTGAACTTCCACGCGTTCATCTTGTCGGCCATGAAGCGTGTGGCGGCGCCGGAGACCAAGAAGAGTAGGGTGAGCCGCCACGGGCTCGTCAGCATCATCAGCGGCTCAATGGCGTCGCTAGCGAAGCGCGATTTCACGTGCCAGCCCCAGGTCACGTAAAACATGCCGCAATGATAGAGGATGAGCAGACCGAAGGCGATGATGCGGAGCCAGTCGAGATCGTAGCGGCGGTCGGTCATTGGGCGGCAGTCTCCTCGCCCGCCAGGTTCTTTCGGATGCGTGGTCGCCCGGCTATGCTGGCGCCGCGCCCAGCGGCCCAGCTGGGACGAACGGGGAGTCATCGGTGACCACTGGCGATCTAGGAGGGACGAGCGGGTCGCACCGGGTCGAATGGCGGCCCTGGTTGGCTGTTCTGTTCACAGGTCTGGCGGTGGCCTTCGTCAACGCCACGTCGGGTATCATCGAGGGCGCTGGGGATCACTGGGTTGAGCCTGTGCTCTGGGAGACAACCAGCGCCGTAATCATCGTCGGCTTAGCCCCTCTCGTTGGCTACGCCATGCACCGCTGGCCGCCTCGAATGGACGCTATTCCAGCCTTTGTGCTCATCCATCTTGGCCTGACCATTCCTTTCGCGCTGGCGCATATCGCGTTCATCTTCGTCACACGCGAGACAGCATATTGGGCGGTTGGAGCGCGTTACGGCTTCTTCGACGACGGTGTCGCGATAACGCTGCTCTACGAGTGGCGAAAGGACGTCTTAGTCTACGCGGTACTCGCTGCGACGTACTGGGTGTTCCAATACATCGCCGACCGTCGTCAGGCCGCGTCATCGCCACCCAGCGACGACCGGATTGAAGTACGAGACGGCGGTACGGTGACCTTCCTTGCCCCCGATGACATCCTCTATGTCGAAGCCGCCGGCAATTACGTAGAATTTCACACCGCCGCGAGAGCGCATTTGATGCGCGGCACGTTGGCATCATGGCAGACGCGGCTGGAGGCGCGCGGCTTTGTGCGGGTGCACCGTTCTAAGCTTGTGAACCGAACCAAAATAACGGTGGTCCAGACGACGCAATCCGGCGACGTCGAAATATCTCTTGTAGACGGACGTTCAATCGTCGGCAGTCGTCGCCACCGCGCGCAGCTGATGGAGCCCAAGTC
>JBEBHI010000232.1:0-3958 GCA_040080935.1 Terricaulis sp. | reverse complement strand
CAGCTCGGCCAATTCCTCCCGTATCGCCGGCGCCACGACTTCGCGTGTCGCCAGGGCCAGCCATTCCGCGCTGATGTCGGCGCCCTCCGGAGGAGGTTTAGCCTTCGGCCAGCGCGAAATCCGCGCCACAGCGCGGTCCTGACCCGATCGGGTCAAATGGAGGCTCAGAGCCGCCCGGTCAATGGCCCCAAGGTCCTCATGGTCATCTGCGAGCTGCAGGAGCGCATCGCGGATGGCTTCTAAGTCGGGATCAGTGATGTGCAGGCGCTCGATCCAGTTGCCGTAGCTGGCGAGGATGGCGGGCATGTCGACGGCGGTGCGCAGGAAGCCTTCGGCGGCTGGGCGTGGGGTGTGGCTGGTGGCGTGGGCCTTGAGCTCATCAGTGGCGGGGGCGGGCTCGCCCTTGCGCCTGAACTGGCCGCCGCCTTGGTTTGGGACCCAGGCGGGGCGCTTGGCGCGGACGAGCGCGTTGGCGCGGGCCATGAGGTCCGAGAAGAACGCGCGCTGGGTGTCGCGATCGGCGATTTTACCGATGCTTTCCTTCAGTGAGGCTTGGAAAGCGGCTTGGGCCTCTGGCGTGTCGACGCCGCCGTGGCGGAGCTTTTCGCGTTCGAACAGCGCATCGGAAGCGGGCGAGGCGGCGTCGATGAGCGCTGCGAGGGCCTCGGCGCCGGCGCGACGGTAGATGTCGTCCGGGTCTTCGCCCTTTGGAGCGTAGGCGATGCGAATGGTGCGGCCGGGCGCGAGGTGCGGGATGGCGAGGTCAAGCGCGCGTTCGGCGGCGCGTTGGCCGGCGCTGTCCCCGTCGAGGAAGAGCACAGGCGCGCCGCCGGAGCGCCACAGGAGCTGCAGCTGTTCGTCGGTGAGCGCGGTGCCGCATGGGGCGACAGCGGCGATGCCTGCGCGTTCGAAGGCGATGACGTCGAGATAGCCTTCGCCGACCACCAGGCCCTCGGCTTTGGTTTTGGCCAGCAACTCGCGCGCTTGCTTGATCCGATAGAGCACGCGGCCCTTCGAATAGAGCGGCGTCTCTGGCGAGTTGATGTATTTGGCCTTGGCGTCCTTCGCGAGCGCGCGACCGCCGAAACCAATGACTTTGCCTGCCGTATCGGTGATTTCGAAGGTGATGCGGCCGCGGAAGGTGTCGACTGGGCGCTTATCGTCCTCGCCGCCGCGCGCGACGCCGGCTTGCACGATCTCTTCGACGGTGAAGCCTTCGGCTTTCAGCTTATCGATCGCCCAGGTCCACTCATCCGGCGCGAAGCCGATGGAGAAGCGATCCCACTCGTCGGGACCGAAGCCGCGGCCTTGCAGGTACTTGCGTGCTTCCGCGCCGCCGCTTGAGCGTAGAGCAGCGGAGAAGAGTTTCGCGGCGGCGGTGGTGACGGCGTAGAGGCGCTTCCTCTGATCGTTCTCGCCGCGATTGTCGTAATCGTCCTTAGGCAGCTGCACGCCCGCGATCTCGGCGAACTTCTCGACCGCCTCTGGGAAACTCAAACCCTCGAGCTTCATGGACAGCGTGAATACGTCGCCCTTTTCACCGCAACCGAAGCATTTGAAGAGGCCCTTATTGTCCAGCACGTGGAAGGAGGGGCTCTTCTCCTGATGGAACGGACAACAAGCCCAGTAGTCGCCGGCGGAGGGCCGCGACTTCTGTTTGTGCCACGTGAGCCTCTTGCCAGCGTAATCGGCAATCGAAACCCGGTCGCGCACCTGGCGTAGCAAGGTGTCGGTAAAACGCATCAGAGCCTGAAGTGGGAGTGGCGGTGTGTTCCTATTATACAGCGATTCGCCGAATCGATTCGGATCGAAACCGCATTGATTGCAGCTTAGCGCGGTAACCGGGCCCCAATCAGCACCTTACTCATTGTCCGCTCAGTTTGTTCAACCATTGGCCTAAGACATGAAGGGCAATGTCGCGGCGCGATCGAAGCGCCGATAAGCGGCCTATGCGCTACAGTATAGAATATCTGAGAGAGAGCACGGACGAGCGTTCAGTGTTCGCCACCCTAGCTCACGGTGGGCCGCTTGCGGACACGATGGTCCTTGCCGTGGGCGGCGAGGCGCGCGGCGATCTCAACGCCGATGGCTGCCAGGTGCGCGACCTTGATGATGGCGGTCGCATTGTCTGGCTGGAGCACTTCAACATTTAAGAGCGCTGCAAACGCGGTGGCGGCCCCCTGATGGGAAGGGGCCGCCTTGCGCGCCCGCCTTGGCGGGGGGAGATGGCTGGCGCGCAATTTTATCCGCGGTCGTGAGCACGTGGAGCAACGCGTGTGCCATTTTGAATTGTCTGCATTCTCGGCGGTCAGAGTTGCGAAGGTGAAGACTGCGTTCGCGCCACCGTCGCAAATTAAGAGCTCACGTCACATTCGAGGCGCGTCGCTCAGAGTTTGCGTGTCGGCTCATGCTGTCTTGGCACACAGACGTGGACGGTCTCATGCACCCATCGAAACGCGCGTTATCGCTCAATATTTGGACGGCGGATCGCTGGCCGGAAAGCTCTCGTCGGAGCTCTGATCGACTTCCGTCCACTTCTTTGGCGGGTTGGCCATCGAGTCCGGACCGGCGTCGCGGACCTTCTTCGGCTTCGGCGGGGAGGTTTCGGTCTTGGTTTCAGGTCGGGTGGGCTTGTGGGTCATGGGGAGAACTCCTGTGTCCGCAAATCAACGCCCGAACCGGAACTTTGGTTGCCCCGCTCACATTCTCCGGAGTGAGGCGGACACATCCTGACCCCGCCGTAATTTGGGCGCCCCGCCCGCTACCTCTGCGCGGCGTGGGACGACGGAGCACATTCAATGCAAGTTATGAAAGCCGCGGCAGCATTCGCCGTTCTGGCCGCTGCGGCTACACCGCTCGCGGCTCAAGCTCAAACGCAGGAGCGCGTCCAAATTCAGGGCACGCTGCTGAGCATCAGCGCGGACGGTACGTCCGAGGCGCGCCCCGACATGGCGACTATAAATCTCGGCGTGACCACTGAAGGCCAGACCGCAGCCGCAGCGCTCGCGGAGAATGCGCGCCGGATGACCACGCTCAATGCCGCGCTTCGCCGGGCCGGCATCGCTGAGCGCGACATTCAAACGTCGAACGTCTCGGTCTATCCGCAGCAAGTTTATGTTGAAGGCGAACAGCCGCGCATCACCGGCTATCAAGCCAATAACAGCGTCACCGTAAAGGTGCGTCGTATCGACAATACCGGCCGCGTGATCGACGCCGCTGTCGGGGCCGGTGGCAACACCGTGAACGGTGTTTCGTTCTCGCACTCGGATCCTGATGCGCAGCTCGACATTGCCCGCCGCGATGCGCTGACTGAAGCGCGCCGCCGCGCGGACTTGTATGCCAGCGCGCTCGGCATGCGCGTTGAGCGGATCGTCACGATCAGCGAAGGCGGCGGCTTCTCGCCGCCGATGCCGGTCGCGTTCGAGCGCTTGCAAGCGCAAGACGCCGCCGCGCCAACTCCTGTCGCGCCTGGTGAAATCGAAACGCGCGTTAGCGTGAACGTGACGTACGAATTGCGCTGATTAAGCGAAATGCGAAATGAATAGGGCGGCGGAGCAATCCGCCGCCCTCACTTTTTGCTGAGAACGAGCCATCTCGCGCGTTCGTGTGTTCGCACACGCGCGATCTCGCATGAGCCTCATGATGCACATGAGGGAGGTAAATCATGCGTTGGATTACGTTGGCGGCCATTGTCGCCATAGGCGCGTTTGTCGTTCCGGCGACGGCGCAACAGCAACAGCCGCAAGGCCAAGCTGCAGCGGAGGTTGAGCGCGGAACGGTGCTCAATGTCACCGCCAGCGGCGTAGCGCTTGCGCCACCGGACATGGCGACAGTGACACTCGGGGTGGCAACGCAAGGACGAACCGCCGCGGAAGCTGTGTCGGAGAATGCGCGGCGTATGACGGCTTTGGTACGCTCGCTGCGCGGATCGGGCCTAGCGGAGCGCGATATCCAAACC
>JBEBHI010000086.1:0-14862 GCA_040080935.1 Terricaulis sp. | reverse complement strand
CGAACCGCCGCGGAAGCTGTGTCGGAGAATGCGCGGCGTATGACGGCTTTGGTACGCTCGCTGCGCGGATCGGGCCTAGCGGAGCGCGATATCCAAACCGCCTATGTTCGCGTCAATCCGCGCTACCAATATCGCGAAGACCATGAGCCGCTGATCGTTGGTTATGATGCGAGCAATTCAGTGCGTGCACGTGTGCGCGACTTGCAGCGCACAGGTCGTGTTGTGGATGCGGCCGTCGCGGCTGGCGGCAATACGGTTCAAGGCATCGGCTTCTCGCATCAGGAGCCGGAGGTGCAATTGGATATCGCGCGGCGTGAAGCGATCCGTATGGCGAGGCAGCGGGCTGAGCTTTACGCGGAGGCCTCAGGGCTGCGCTTGCGCCGGATGATCTCCATCACAGAAGCGGGCGCGAGCGCGCCGTCGTTCAATGACGAGATCGTTGTGACGGCCAACCGCCGCATCGCCAGCCATGAAGCGCCCACGCCAATTGCGCCGGGCGAACTTGAAACGCGCGCGAACGTCAGCGTCTCGTTCGAGCTGCGCTAATGGAAGAGGGCGGCGGAATGATCCGCCGCCCTCAAATTTTGGAACCGTCTTAGTTGGTCGGCGCCGGTGCTTCAGCTGCCGGCGGCAGCGTCGGCGCAGGCGGCGGGTCCGGAAGATCGATGTCCGGCGGATTGATCTTCACATCAGGTACGTTGACTTCGAGCTGCGCTGTCTCGCGCTGCTGCAAGCCGCCTGTGTAAGCGACAACGCCAAACGCGACGACCCCGACCAGAATGATGCCCGCTAAAAACGCAACCCACGGCGAGGAACCGCCACCTTCACGCTCAGCCATTGTTCTCTCTCCAAAGCCTATCGGTGGGGAGAACAAAGTTATGGGAAAGCGGTTCCGTCGCGTCAGTGCGCGAGCGGCGTCAGTAGGTCCTCGCCCGCGTAAAAGCGGCGGAGGTTTTCGAGGACGTTTTGCGAGCCTTCGTAGAGAGCGTCGCGGGTGGCGCCGCCGAGGTGTGGCGTAAGCGTCGTGTTAGGTACGTCTTTCCAACGTGCGGTAGGCGTTGGCTCTTCTGCGAACACATCAAGCCCCGCACCGCCAAGCGCGCCGGATTTCAGCGCCGCGATCATGGCGTCCTCGTCGATGACGATGCCGCGCGAAATGTTGACGACGATGCCGTCGCTGCCGACGGCCTTGATCACGTCAGCGTTGATGATGCCCTCGGTGGTTTTGTCGCCGCGCGCGGCGATGGCGAGGACGTTGCACCAGTCCGCGAGTTTTACGAGATCGGGCTCGTAGGCATACTTCACGTCCGGCTTGGCGCGCGGGCCGTACCATTTGATCTCCATGCCAAAGGCTTGCGCGCGATGAGCGATCGCCGCGCCAATCGCGCCCATGCCGACAATGCCGATCTTCGACCCACGCAAGCGCTTCTGCGGCGGCACCGCCAGCGGCGGTGTCCATGTGCCTTCACGTAGAACTTTCTCGCCCTCAGTGAAAAGCCGCATGCGCGCAATCATCAGCCCGATGGCGACGTCGGCGACGTCCTCGTGATTGATGTCGCGCCCGTGGCTGATGGCGACGCCGCGCTGCTTGGCGTAGGCCAGATCGATCCCGTCAACGCCGACGCCAAAGCAGACGATGCAGCCGAGCTCCGGCAGTGCGTCGATCATCTCATTCGAGATGCCGACATGGCCAATGGTAACCGCGGCGCGGATGTCCTTGCGATCCGTCGGCCACTTCACGACGTCGTAGTCGCCCGCGAGGCGCGTTTCGAAAAAACCGAGGGAGGGGTGAACGAGAAGCGCGGGCTTGGTCATGGCGCGTTTATGGACCGCCGGCTTCCAGCCGGCAAACGTGATGCCGGCTGGAAGCCGGCGGTCCTCTAAGCCGCGCTCTTCGTCTTCTTCGCCATCAACTTAGCGAAGCGTTCGAACAAATAGTGGCTGTCTTGCGGGCCGGGCGACGCTTCCGGGTGATACTGCACCGAGAACACCGGCCTGCCTTCGAGTTCGATGCCGCAATTGGAGCCGTCGAACAGCGAGACGTGGGTTTCTTTCACGCCTTTGGGCAGCGTTGATGTGTCGATCGCAAAGCCGTGGTTCATCGAGACGATTTCGACTTTGCCGGTCGATTGATCTTTCACCGGGTGGTTCGCGCCGTGGTGGCCTTGCGCCATTTTGTGGGTCTTCGCGCCGAGCGCGAGGCCAAGCATTTGGTGGCCGAGGCACACCCCCATCACCGGCTTTCCGCTCGCGACGAGCTTCTTGATTTCAGGCGCTGCGTAAACGCCGGTGGCTGCCGGATCGCCGGGGCCGTTTGAAAGCAGGATGCCGTCTGGATTGTGGGCGAGCGCTTCTTCGGCAGTCGCCGTCGCCGGCAGCACGATCGTGCGCGCGCCGATTTCGCCGAGCGCGCGGAGAATGTTGCGCTTCACGCCATAGTCCATGACGACGACGGTGAATTTCGGTTTCTTCACCTCCGGCACGCCGATCGACCATTGCCAGAGCTTTTCATCGACGACGTAGCTCTGTGCTGTGGTGACTTCTTTCGCGAGATCGAGCCCATCGAGGCCGTGCCACGCTTTCGCGCGCTTCTTCAGCGCTTCGAGATCGAACTTGCCATCGGCGGCGTGCGCGATGACGGCGTTCGGCATGCCTTGTTCGCGGATGCGCTTGGTGAGCGCACGCGTGTCGAGGCCGGAGAGGCCGATCACATTGCGCTTCTTCATCCAGCTATCGAGATCATCATCGCTGCGCCAGTTTGACGGCATCGTCGGGCGCGTGCGGAAAACGGCGCCGCGCGCGGCGGCGGATGCGGCTGGTGAGGATGTTTCGATGTCCTCGTTGTTCGTGCCGACGTTGCCGATGTGCGGGAAGGTGAAGGCGACGATCTGGGCAGCGTAGGAGGGGTCCGTGAGGATCTCCTGATAGCCAGTCATCGAGGTGTTGAAGCAGACCTCACCATCGGCGGCGCCTATGGCGCCGAGCCCTTCACCCAGAAAAACGGAACCATCGGCGAGGACGAGCGCGCCCGTTGGGGCGGAGGATTGAGTCGGATTGGCCAAAGCGGCAGTGAGATAGGGTGCGCCGGGCGGGGTGTCAAAAGCGCCGGATGGGGCGCCGGTCACAGCCCTGGTCAAACCCCTGCCGCAAAGGTGAACACCTTGTCAGGCATACGCGTTGGCGGGTGGATGACAGACCTGTAAGGTTTTGAAGTGGGGTCGAGGACGAGATCTTGGGCCGGGGCTGTTGCCCTTGGGCTAGCGCTGGCCGTCGCCGCCTGTGGCGAGCGGGCGCACGCACCTGTGCCTGTCCCTGCGGCGCCCGACCTGATCACCCGCGCCGCGCTTTTTGGCGAAGCCGCCCGGCACGATGGCCAGTTGTCGCCACGCGGCGATCGGGTGGCGTTCCTGGCGCCGCGCGACGGGGTCACGAACCTTTGGGTGCTTTCCGTCGATGCGATGGACGAAGCCCGACCGGTCACCGACGCACGCGTGCGAGGCATCACCAATTTCCGCTGGGCGGCCGATGGCGCGACTTTGCTCTATCTCGCCGACGATGACGGCGATGAGAATACGCGCCTCTATGCGGTGGACGCCGCCGGCAGCGCATCACGCGCGCTGACGCCTGCGGGCGCGCGCGCGGAGATCATCGGCCTAAGCGCGAGCGATCCGGGCGCCGTTGTTGTATCGCTGAACGAGCGCGGCTGGCCTGACGTTGTGCGGATCGACCTCACGAGCGGGGCGCGCACGACTTTGCTGCGCAATGACGGGCCGCGCGGATACACCAATGTTCTGCTCGATGTGAACAACGTCGCTCGCGTCGGCGTGCGAACCCGCGCCGATGGCGGCGCCGAGATTGTCGTGTTCGAGCCCCGCGGGCGCACGCGAACATTGTTTGAGATCCCATTCGCAGACTTGATGTCGATGCGGCTGATCGGCTTAGAGGCCGACGGCGCACATTTCGTGATGCTCGACTCAAGTCTCGGCCCGCCGAACACGCCCGCGCGCGATCGCACCGCTTTGGTGCGCGTCGATCTGGCCAGTGGCGAAAGGGTCGTGCTGGGCGAGGGCGAGCGCGCCGACGTCGTCGATGTCTGGATCGATCCTGCGACGGGCGCGGCGGAGGCGTTTGCGACCGAATATCTGCGCCGCGAATGGCGGGCGCTCAACGCGGACAGCCAAGCCGACATCGAATTTCTCGATCGTTCGATGACCGGCGATTTCAGCGTTGTTTCGCGCAATGCCGACGACACGCGCTGGATCGTTGTCGAAGAAAGCCCGACGACGCCGCGCCGATCATATCTGTTCGACCGCGCGGGTCCGGCTGGGCGGCGGCTGACATCCTTGTTCTCGCACCGGCCAGAGTTGCAGCAAGCTGCGCTCCAGCCAATGACGCCGGTTGAGATTTCCGCGCGCGACGGCTCGACGCTTGTTGCGTACCTCACGCTGCCCGCCGGCTCGGACGTGAACGGCGATGCGCGTCCCGAGCAACCGCTCGCGCTTGTGTTGCTGCCGCATGACGGGCCGTGGGCGCGTGACTCTTATGGCTTCGACGCCATGCACCAATGGCTCGCCAATCGCGGTTACGCAGTTCTCTCTGTGAATTTCCGCGGCTCGGCAGGCTTCGGCAAAGCATTCCTCAACGCGGGTAATGACGAGTGGGGCGGACGCATCCAGGAAGATTTGTCGGACGCGGTCGAGTGGGCCGTGGCGCAACGGATCGCGGAGCAAGATCGTGTCGCGATCGTTGGCTCGGGGTTTGGCGGCTACGCTGCCCTATCAGGTCTTGCATTCACGCCTGACCAGTATCGCTGCGGCGCGAGCTTTGCTGCGCCAGCCAATCTGTTTGCGATGCTCGATCTCACGCCAGCATGGCAGCGCGAGCAATTTTACCGTCGCGTTGCGGATGCACGGACGGAAGCGGGGCGGCAGCTGTTGCGCGTGCGTTCTCCGGCGTTTCACGCCGGCCGCATTCGTAGTCCGCTTTTGCTGGCTTACGGCGCGCACGATCCGCGGCTGACGCGCGGCGAAACCGATCAAGTCGCGCAGGCCGTGCGCTTGCGCGGCATTCTCACGTATCTGACATTTCCGGATGAGGGGCGCGAACTCGTGCGACCACAGAACCGGCTCTCGTATCTTGCGGTGCTTGAGCACTTCCTCGGCGATTGCCTCGGTGGGCGTGTGGAGCCGGTGGGCGCATCGTTCGAGGGCGCCGCGATTAACGTCTATGATGGGGCCGTGAACGTGCCGGGCTTGAGCGCATTCTCACGCCGCGCCGCGCAACCCGTGGTGCAGCCGACAACACAAACGCTGAACGATGACGCCGCAGAAGAGCCCGACGCTGATGCGGCTGCCGAGCCGCAGCAATAGCTTTAGCTCTGCGGATAGACTGAACGCACGCGGCTGCGGCGTCCGGTGAACGTATCCCACACCAACGTATCGACATGCGCGGCGCCGTGTTCGAACTGCACGCCTTCGAACATCGAGCCGTGCGTCACGCCTGACGCCGCGAACACAACGTGGCCCGGCGCCATGTCATCGAGCGTCAGCTTCTTGTGGACATCGCGGCCCATGGAGCGGGCGCGTTGTTCTTCCTGCTCGTTCTCAGGTTTCAAGCGCGCTTGCATCTGCCCGCCGGCGCAGCGGATCGCTGCGGCCGCCAGCACGCCTTCCGGCGCGCCGCCGGAGCCGAAATAGATATCAACGCCTGAACGCGCGGCTTCCGTAGTCCAGAACACGCCAGCCACGTCACCGTCAGGGATGAGGCGAATGCCAGCGCCGATGCTGCGCAGCTCTTCGATGATGTGCTTGTGGCGATCGCGGTCGAGCAAGCAGGCGCGAATTGCGCTGACCGGCACACCCTTGGCCTTCGCGAGGCGTTGCACGTTTTCTGCGGGCGAGATGTCGAGATCGATCAAGCCTGCCGGATAGCCGGGGCCAATTGCGAGCTTGTCCATGTACATATCTGGCGCGTGCAGCAAGCCGCCCGCAGGCGCGAGTGCAACGACGGTCATCGCGTTCGGCGCATCATTGGCGCAGAGCTTGGTGCCTTCCAACGGATCGACGGCAATATCAACGTTCGGGCCACCGGCGCCGAGTTCTTCGCCGATATACAGCATCGGCGCTTCGTCGATCTCACCTTCGCCGATGACGACTTTGCCGGAGAAAGGCGCTGTTTGGAACGAGCGGCGCATGGCGTCGACGGCGGCTTGGTCGGCGTCGTTCTTGCGGCCGAAACCGGTGAGCTTGGCGCTGGCGATCGCCGCCACTTCCGTCGCGTGCTGCGCGATCTGGGAAAGGATCAAGCCGGTGTTGTAGTTGCTCACGTTCGCCCCTTGGATTTGCTGGCGCTGTCTTATCGCGACGCGCCGCGGGAGCAAGGGCAGGCGCTAGTCGATCGTGAGCAGGTCGCCGCAAATGGCCTCGAGGCCGGCCTTATCAACGAGATCGAACGCGTCGAACGCCGTGGAATCCACGTCGAGCACCGCTGCGAGTGCGCCGCTGCGATCCAACACCGGCGTCACGATTTCCGAATTTGAGCGGCTGTCGCAAGCGATGTGGCCGGGAAAAGCGTGGACGTCGGGTACGATGATGGTTTCGCGGCTAGCAGCCGCCGCGCCGCAGACGCCTTTGCCAAACGGGATGCGCAGGCAGCCAAGTGTGCCTTGGTAGGGGCCGACGACAAGTTCGGTCGGTTTGTTCGGATCAACGACGTAGAAGCCGGTCCAGAAGAAGCGCTCCGGAAACGCTTGTGCAAGCAGCGAAGCAGCGGTCGCGTACCTTGCTGTGATGTTGGGCTCGCCGGCGATGACCGCAGCGATCTCGGCGCGCAGCGCGGTGTAGCGCTCCGCCTTGTCAGCAGGCAGTTCGGCGCGCGCGGCTTCGGCCATCAGTTGCGGTTCGACTTGCGGTACTTAAGTGCGCCGGACGCTTTGAGCGCGTTCATCTGGGCTTGGCGATCTTTTGACACCACGCCCTTCGGTTTGCTCAGCACTTTTCCGACCAGCACGGACACGCCGACGATCGCGAGAACCACGATAACGATAGCAATCCAAAAGCCGGTCATGACAATCTCCTGTTGCCAACATAGTGCCATCGCAGGCGGATGGAAGTGGGGCGTGGGCGCGGCAGGACTCGAACCTGCAACCAGACCGTTATGAGCGGCCGGCTCTAACCATTGAGCTACGCGCCCGAACCGTGGCGCATGTGCTTGTAGGCACGGCGGCGGTCAAGACTGCCCGTCGCCGCGCGCATAGCCGACGATGGCCGCGCGGACGAAATCGTCGAAATTTATGCTGTCGAGGTGCGGTGGGTGCTTGGCCCAAGGCGGACCGTCGAGCATCTGGACGGTGATCTCGGGCTTTTTGCCGCTGGAGCGGCGCCGGCGCGTCAGCGCGTGTTCAGCTTCCTTCTCGACCCATTCGGATTCCGCTGCGGATTTGGACCAGCAGAGATGGAAGAGATCGGCGCGATCGATTTCTTGACGCAGGCGCGGGCTCCACTCTTCGCCAGACTTAAGCGAGGTGCGGTCGAAGAAATGCTGCACGCCGGCCGCTTCATAAGCCGTTGCGATAGCGGAGACGGTTTCGCGGTCTTTGCTCGAATAGGAGAGGAAGACGCGCTTGTGGCGCTTCAGGCGCACCTTGTCGCCGGTTGAGGCGGCATCTTTCTTCGGGCCGCCGACGGGCCGAGTGAACGCCAGCACGCCGATCTGTGCGTCATCGATGAAGACGCGTGCGAGAAACACGGTTTGCTTCACGTCGCCATCGGCTTCGGCGGAGAAGTTGAAATCGATCGGTTCGCCTTGCCACGTGCGCCGCTGGATTGCGCCGTCGCATGTCGCGCCGCGCACCTCAAGCGAAACGCCGACGCTTGAGCCCAGGGGCACATCGCCGACCTTCATGCCGCTCGGCGCCGCATCGGTGCGCGGATCGATTTTGCGCGCCGCTTTGATGACGTCCTGCAGATCCTTCGGCTGGTGAATGACGATGCGCACCAATTCGGGCGAGCCGCGGCGCAACTTCTTCGGCGCAAACGCTGTGGCGTCGGCGGGGGCTGACTCCACTGGATCGCGTTTGGCGGCAGGGTGGCGCGCAACGCCGCCAACGACAGCGCCCGGTGGTTGCGCAGTCTGCGGAGCGGGTCCCGGCTGCCAGACGTTGATATCTTCGCTGTCGCCGGAACGCCCGCCTGCTGGCGGCGGCTCCGCTTCCTGCTCCCGTGTGATCGCGCGCGTGCGTTCTTCTTCTTCGCCACCGGCGCCGAACGAGTCTGAAAGTTCGCTGTCGTCGCTGGGGCCTGCGCCCACTGCATCTTCGTCCGCTTGCTCCGGCGCGGGCTCCGCGGCGCCGGTGGATTGTTCTAGTGTTTCATCGCGGCGCTCGCGAATGGGCGGTGGCGGCGGCTCTTCCGTGACTGGCGGCAGCGGGTGCGCGCGCGGGGTCGCGCCGTCTTGTTGTTCAGCGCGCCGATGCAAAAGATCGGCGGCGCGTGTGAGCGCGATATCCAGCGCCATGACCGGCCATGCTGAGGGCAAGAAGCCGAAGGCGGCGCGCGCATCCGGTTCGACCAGGATCAGCTGCGCCGTGCGCAGCGAGCGGGCGAGCACATGGAGCAGCGCGACAAATGCCGCGTCGCGCGTCGCACGATGGCTCAGCACGATCCCGACATTGGCCGCGCTCTGCATCGCGGAGGCAGCGGCCTCGTCCGTGGCGAACGCCGAGGTGCTCACCGCCTGTAGATCAAACCCGCCGGCGACTTCGCCCAGATCGGGCAAGTCGGCTTTCGCAGCCAGCAGATATCCGTTCGACATGCGTACCCCCTGAGAATGCTACTTATGGGGCGCCCTCCAAGCCGCCCGCAAGCAGAGCCCCCACACGAGTGTTTCTCAGCGGCGTAAAACGACGCTAGAAGGGTCGAAGATGGAGAATCCTCACATGCGCGTTGTCGCCGTCCTTTCCGTGCTCGCCTTGCTCGCAGCCTGCCAAACACCGTGCCCAGCGCCGGTCACTGGTCCGGTCAACACGACATTTCGTTGCGAAGACGGTTCGCTCTTGAATGCGACATTTACGCGAAATCCGGACGCCGTCCGCATTGCGCAGGAGGGCTACGTGGTGGTGGATTTGCCCGCGCGCGTGACCGGGTCTGGCTATCGCTACAACAACAATGGCGCCGAGCTGCGCGGCCGCGCCAACGAAGCACGTTGGACACGGCCGGGCGCCGCGGAAACGGTGTGCCGCGAAGTCGAGCAGCAGTAACGGCGCCTAGTTGCGCCGCTTGGCGGCTTTCATCAGTTCGTCTTTGCGCGCCTTCATCTCAGCGCCCAGTTCTTTGAGATCGAGATCGGATTTCTTCGCCTTGGCGAACATGCCGTCTCGTTGCTCTTCTTCTTTGACGTGATGCTTGATCATTTCGCCGAGCACTTTGACCTTCGCGTCCCAGTGATCGTCACCCGGCCTGCCGCCTTCGATTTCGGCGATCAATTTCTTCGCGCCGTCGTGTTCGACGTCGGCTTCATCCATCATGTCTTCTTCGATGCCGACTTCGCGACACGCCGGATAGAAAATCTCTTCTTCGATTTGCGTGTGCACCGTCAGCGCCATGCAGATTTGAGTGGCAAGCTTTTGCTTCTTCGATGAGCTGTTGGTGTCTTCGAATTGGTCGAACCAGTCTTCGACCTGACGGTGATCGTCCTTCAGCAATTTGATCGCGTCCGGACCGGACACTGATTTCGATGCGCCTTTGCGCGATTGCGATTTGGCGCGGCTTTCGCTTTGGCTCTGAGTGGCGGCCATGGGACGTTGCTCCTGTATTTGAGATTTTGCTCAAAAGAACAACGTCCACGCCGGTCAGTTCCTTTTGCGAACGATCCGCAAGCGGTGCGCGGGTTTTAGTGGCGGCGATCCCAACGGTTCTCGCGCCGGTCCCAACGGTCCTCGCGGCGATCGCGCACATTTTCACGCGCGTCGCGGACATCCTCGCGTGCATCGCGCACGTCTTCGGCCCGATCGCGCCAGCCACCTTGATGCTGCGCATCACGCACATCTTCGCGCGCGTCGCGGATATCCTCGCGATGATCGCGACGGTCTTCGCGACGATCCCAACGGTTTTCGGCCCGGTCGAAGCGGTTCTCGACGCGATCCCAATTGCGAGCGTCAGCGGCGGGTGCGGCGATCGCGGTAAACGCAGCCACAGCGGCGAGCGCTAGTAAACGTTTCATGATGGAAACTCCTCAATGCCCCTCGCAGCTTCAAACGAGGAGGGCAGCGGAGTCCGTCGCTAGCTCAGCGCAAATTCCAGCGCAGCGTCGCGGCCGGCCGCGATGTCTCCGCGCGTTAGCGCGATCGCGACATCCGGGACGATCCCTGCGTCCGGCTTGGGTGTGAGCGGGAAGCGACCGATCAACGGCACATCGGCTTCTAGGCCCGATGCAGGCAAGCGGAGAAAGAAGAACGCGCCGCCATTTATGCCGCGTTGGTTGCCGCCTGTGGGTGAGCCGATGAGGCGGCCGAGGCGATTGTTTTTGATGCAGCTGGCGAACTGAAAGGTGGCAGAGGAGTTTTGCGAGTCGATCAGCACATCGACCGCACCGCGGAAGCGCGGCCCGAGCGGTTCGATTTGGTCGACGTCGGTTTCGCCGCGGAGATCGTAGAAACCATCGTCGCGCAGTACGGCGTCGTCGCCCCAGTTTCGAAACGAACGATCCCAGGTGTCGAGATATTGGTTTAGCCGTTCCGGCGTTTGGCGATAGCGCGTGCGCCGCGCGTAACCCTCACGCGCGATCGGCGCATCGATGAGCCGCGCCGCTACCAGATCGCCGCAATCGTTGCCGCCCTCATTGCCGCGAATGTCGACGATCAGCTTTGTGACATTGCGCGCCGCGATCTCGGTAAAGCTCTGATCGAGAAAGCCGCGCCAATCCCACTCCGAGTCATAGAGCGCCCAGTTCGGCATGGTGAGAAGTGCGGTTTGCGCGCGAGGGTAGCTAAGCGTCCATACCGGACCATTCTCTTCAGGCTCGGCAATCAGCAGCGAGCGGCGTGTTGCGAGATCGATCGTCGCGACGTCGAACGTCTCGGCGCGGGCCGATCCGGCTGGTCGAGCGCGCACACGCACCGAAGCGCCGGGCCGATAGATCAGGCCGTAAAACACGTCGAACGTCTCGTAGCGATCGAAGCCACGCACCTCGAGTAAGGCCCGCCGCTTAGCGTCATTGCTGCCGTCCGCACGAGCGTAAGGCGTGAGTGTGCGCAGAATGCTTACCGTCGAGCGGCCATCGACGCTCAACACCTCAGCGCCACGCGCGAGCCGTTCATCGCTGGATTGGTTCGCAAGCGCCACCATGCGCCCGTCGATCCAGGCGAACTGAAATGGCAATAGGCGCTGCGCGTCGAACAACTCCGCCTGTGCCGCTTCAGTTTGGTTATAGAAATTCGCATACGTGTGGCCGCACTTTACGGTCGCCAGGAAGCGCGAGAGCGAGAGGTAGGCTTCCGCGCGGGTCTGTGGCCGCGACCATGCGTGCGCTAACGCGTCGAAGCGCGCGCCCATCTCGCGCGGCGTCGCGTAGCGGTAGAGGCCGGGATGCAAGGTTTCGTAGGCATCGCGCAAGATTGCGATGTCGCCTGATGTATCGCCCAGCTCTTCGGCCCATGCGTTCGGCGCAAGCGCGGCGCCAGCGGCGCCCAACAAAATGCTTCTCCGCGACCACATGGCTTAGCTCCCCGAACGTTTTGCAGCCTTTACGGCTGAAACGCCGCCCCGGATCGCTCGACGCGCCGCGCGGGCGTCGCTATATCCGCGCTTCGATTTTCCCCGACAGAACGGACGGCGACCATGGCGGCTCAACCCGCGCAGTACATTTTCACGATGCAGGGTCTCTCGAAGACCTATCCGGGCGGCAAGAAGGTGTTCGAGAACATCTGGCTGTCGTTTTTCCCGGACGCGAAGATCGGCGTCGTCGGCGTCAACGGCTCGGGCAAGTCGACGCTGATGAAGATTATGGCCGGCATGGACAAGGACTTCACCGGCGAAGCCTTCGCGATGGCTGGCACCAAGATGGGCTATTTGGAGCAGGAGCCGCAGCTCGATGCGTCCATGAACGTGCGCGAGAATGTCGAGAGCTGGTGCGTAGAGAAGCAAACCGTTGTGCGTTTCAACGAAGTCTCGATGAAGCTTGGCGAAGATTATTCTGACGAGCTGATGGAGGAGATGACCAAGCTCCAGGAGCAGATCGATGCTTCGGATGCGTGGGACATCGATTCCAAGATCGACATGGCGATGGACGCGCTGCGTTGCCCGCCGGACGATAGCGGCGTCGAAAAGCTCTCAGGCGGCGAACGCCGCCGCGTCGCGCTGTGCCGCCTGCTGCTGTCCAAGCCCGACATGCTGCTGCTCGACGAACCGACCAACCACCTTGACGCCGAAAGCGTCGCTTGGCTGCAGCATCACCTTGAGAACTTTCCCGGTTGCGTGATCCTCGTCACCCACGATCGCTACTTCCTCGATCAAGTCACGAAGTGGACACTCGAACTCGATCGAGGCAAGGGCCATCCGCACGAAGGCAATTATTCGGCGTGGCTCGAAATCAAAGCTAAGCGCCAAGAGCAGGAATCGTCCGAGAGCGACAGCCGCAAGAAGGCGCTGACGCGCGAACTCGAATGGGTGCGCCAATCGCCGAAGGCGCGGCAAGCCAAGTCGAAGGCGCGCCTCACGCGCTATGACGAAATGGCGGCGGAGGCCGAGCGCGAAAAGCAAACCTTCGCGCAAATCCAAATCCCGCCTGGCCCGCGCTTGGGTCAGAACGTCATCGAGTTCAATGGTCTGAAGAAGGCGTTTGGCGATAAGCTGCTGATCGATGGCTTGAGCTTCAAGCTGCCGCCTGGCGGCATCGTAGGCATCATCGGTCCGAACGGCGCCGGCAAATCGACTTTGTTCAAGATGATCACCGGACAAGAAAAGCCGGACGAGGGGAGCATTTCCATTGGTGACTCGGTGAAGCTCGGCTTCGTCGATCAATCGCGCGATGCGCTCGATGATAAGAAGAACATTTGGGAAGAAGTGTCGGGCGGGCTCGACATCTTGGAAGTCGGCAACCGCGAAGTGCCGTCGCGCGCTTACGTCTCGAGCTTCAATTTCAAAGGCGCGGATCAACAGAAGAAAGTCGGTCAGCTCTCGGGCGGTGAACGCAACCGCGTGCACTTGGCCAAGACGCTGCTCACCGGCGCCAACGTGCTGCTGCTCGACGAGCCGACCAACGACCTCGACGTCGAAACGCTGCAGAGTTTGGAAGCAGCCCTCGAAGATTTCGCCGGCTGCGCCGTCGTGATCTCGCACGATCGCTGGTTCCTGAACCGCTTGGCGACGCACATCCTGGCCTTCGAAGGCGATAGCCACGTTGAATGGTTCGAGGGCGATTTCGATAGCTACGAAGCGGACAAGATGCGCCGCCTCGGCGTGAGCGAGATCATTCCAAGCCGGATCAAATTCCAGAAGTTTGGGCGCTGATATGCTTGGCTATGCGTTGATGACGATTGCGATCCTGCAGTTCACGCTGATCCCGCCGATCGCGGACTTCAGTCGCTCGCACGCGTTCAATCCAGATTGGCCCGCGCACGCGCGCTTTCATGTGGTGACGCAAGTTCTGCTGACCTCAGCGCTCGGCGGCGCTGCGCTTTTTTTTCTGTGGTCCGGTCGTGTGTCCCCAGACCTTGGAGTCTGCATCGCTACGATCCTTGCGTCGCTGGCGCTCGGCAGCTTCTTCCTGAGCGCCGGTGCATCGCGCCTTTACGGTGGGCAGGTCAATGCACGCGAGGGGCTCGCTGGTGTGCGGGTAGGCGCAATCGACGGCAACGTCGCAAACTTTGCATTGGCGGCGCTGGTGTTCGGCGCTGGACGCTTGCTGGTTCTGTTTGCGGGCTGAGCGAATTCTAGCGCAGCGGTTGATCCGCTGACTTGCCAACTTCGCGAATGTCGACGCCGTCTTCCCACGCCAGGTAACTAAGTTGGCTGCCGCCGCCGGGGTGTACCTTGGCGACGCCGATCTCTGCGATCTTTCGCATCAAATCGAGCGATGCTTTGCGATTGAGGTTCGAGTGGTTCTCGACCACGGTCACAGCCGACTGCTTCATGTTGTGCTGCAGCTGCGACAAGTACTGGAAGAACCGAATGTAGTTTCGCTCGCCTTGCGCGAGCCGATAGATTTTCTCTCTTTGCCCGTCCGTGAGCGCCATAGACAACCTCCCCGATACCGCGCCCAGGTAACTACCTGCGCGCGCACTGGGTCAAGGAGAGCGAACCGGGAACGAGATCGAGAAAGACGCTAACCCCGCGCCCCAGCCACATACGCATCGATCACGCGCCCCAGCACAGTCATCGGCACGTTCCCGCCGCCGACAACCGCATCGTTAAACGCCGCAAAATCATAACGCGCGCCGAGCGTGCTTTGCGCGCCTTCGCGCAGGCGGTTGATTGTGGTGTGGCCGACTTTGTAGCCGCAAGCCTGGCCCGGCCATGAGCAATAGCGATCGACTTCGCTTTGCACTTCGTCTGCGTTCGAGCCGTTCTCGCGGACGAAAAAGTCGATGCCTTGCGCGCGCGTCCAGCGCTTGGAGTGGAGGCCGGTGTCGACAACCAAGCGGCAGGCGCGGAATGCGAGCGATTGCAGATAGCCGAGGCGCCCAACAGGGAAGTCGTCATACACGCCGAGCTCATCCGCGATCTGCTGCGCATAAAGCGCCCAGCCTTCGCTGTACGCGTTGAAGCCGAGCATCGAGCGCACGAGCGGTTGGCGGAATGTGTATTCGCCTTGCCAGACGTGGCCGGGGATCGCTTCGTGATAGGTGAGGTCGGGCAGATCGAATTT
>JBEBHI010000231.1:0-3973 GCA_040080935.1 Terricaulis sp. | reverse complement strand
GCCTTCGTTGGCAAGCTCGACGAGCACGGCGCTCGTGTTGAACACGAGATAGTTGTCATCACCGACACCGCCGGTCGCCGTGCCCGCAACTATCGTGAACGTGTCATTGCCCGCGCCGCCCGTCAGCGTATCAATGCCGTCGCCACCCATCAGCAGATCGTTGCCGTCGCCGCCTGTCAGCGTGTCGTCGCCGAAGCCGCCATAGACTCTGATTTCTTCGATGTTGACGACCGAGCCGCGCGCAACGCCGCCGACCATAACCGTAGAGAGCGCGCCGTTCGCGCCCAGCGCAAAGACGACGCTCTGCGTGCTCGAGCGATACGTCATCGACGCCATGTCGTAGCCCGAACCGCCATCGACCGTGTCGGCGCCCGCCGAGTAAGAGCTGAGATTATACGCGGAGACTGTTCCGCCCGGAGCGCTCGCAGTAGCCAACCCATTGTAGAGGCGGTCGTCGCCGTCGCCGCCGCTCAGCGTGTCGTCGCCAAGGCCACCGATGATGATGTCGTTGCCCGCGCCGCCGTTCAGAATGTCATTGCCGGTCGTTACTTCGTCGAAAACGAAATCGACCGCGGCTTGTTCGCCGAAGATAAGATCGTTGCCGCCGTCGCCATTGATGGTGTCGTCGCCGGCATTGCCCGAGAGCGTATCGGTCCCGTCAGCGCCGGAGAGCGTGTCGTTGCCTTCAAGGCCGCTTGCGACGTCGTTCGCGGCGTCCCCCACGAACACATCGGCATCCGCCGTGGCGCCCGGTCCTGGCATCCAGGTTCCCATATCCGTCCCCCCACTTTTGAGGCACAGACTAGCTCATTGAGCACACAGCGAAAGAGGAAGCAGCGGTCCGGAGACTACTCCGCAGCGTGCTTTTCCGCACGCTCGTTCTGCCCCCGCCGCCAGCGCAACTTGGGCTGACGGGCAGCGCGGGTGTCATCCAAACGTCGCATGGGCGTCAGCTTAGGCGCTTGCTTGAAGAACTCGACTTCGCCCGCTTTCACGCGCTCTGCGAGCGCGATCATGACATCGGCGAAGCGATCGAGTTCACGCTTCGGCTCCGTCTCAGTCGGCTCGATCAGCATCGCGCCATGCACCACCAGCGGGAAGTAGGTCGTGAACGGGTGATAGCCCTCGTCCAGCAGCGCCTTCGCCATGTCGATGGTCTCGACACCCTTCGGCTTGATCGATGAATCGTCGAGCAGCACTTCGTGCATGCACGGACGTTCGCCGAACGGCGCGCTGAAATGCGGCTTCAGGCGCGCGAGCAGATAGTTAGCGTTGAGCACTGCGTCTTCCGCAACTTGGCGCAGACCATCGCTGCCGTGGCTCATCATGTACGTGAGCGCGCGCGTGAACATGCCCATCTGGCCATGGAAGGCGCACATGCGGCCGAACGCTTGCGTGCCGGCCATGTGTTCACGAAGTTCGCGCACGCCGGCTTTCAACACAATATGCGGCACAGGTGCGAATGGCGCGAGCGCGGCAGAGAGCACGGTCGGGCCGGCGCCGGGACCACCACCGCCGTGCGGGGTCGAGAACGTCTTGTGCAGGTTGATGTGCATCGCATCGACGCCGAGATCGCCCGGGCGCACTTTGCCGACGATGGCGTTGTAGTTGGCGCCGTCACAGTAGAAGTATGCGCCGGCCGCGTGGATGGCGTCGGCGATATTCTTGATCTCCGGTTCGAACAGACCGCAGGTGTTCGGATTGGTGATCATGATCGCGGCGACATCAGGCCCGAGCTTGGCCTTCACGTCGTCGAGGTGAACGCGGCCATCGTCGCGCGCCGGGATTTCATCGACGGTGAAACCAGCCGCAGCGGCAGTTGCCGGATTGGTGCCGTGCGCAGAACTCGGCACCAACACGCGCTTACGCTTCTCGCCTTCGCCGCGCGCCTCAAGCGCCGCTTTGATCGCGAGCATGCCGCACATTTCGCCGTGCGCGCCTGCCTTCGGCGAGAGCGCGACGGCGGGCATGCCGGTCAGCGTGCAGAGCCAATGCGCGAGCTCGTCCATCAGTTCGAGCGCGCCTTGGATCGTCGACGTCGGCTGCAGCGGATGCAGATCCGCAAAGCCTTCGAAACGCGCCGCGCGCTCGTTCAAGCGCGGATTGTGCTTCATCGTGCACGAGCCCAGCGGGAAGAGACCAAGATCGATCGCGTAATTGCGCTGCGAAAGGCGCACGAAGTGACGCATCGTTTCCGGCTCGGAGAGCCCTGGAAGATCGAGCGCCGCTTTGCGACCTAAGCCGCCGAGCTTGTTCGGCATGCCCTTCGGCGCGGGCAGATCGACGCCAGCGCCAGTGGCGTGGCCGGTTTCGAAGATCAGCGGCTCAGCTTGCAGCAGGCCGCGATTGCCGGAGGTGGTGTCGGTGATCATTGCAGCACTTCCTTCAACGCCTTCGCGTACGCGGCGATGTCTTCGTCGGTATTCATTTCGGTGGCGCAGGTGATGAGCACGTTGTCCATGCCCGCCTTCGGATTGAGGCGGCTCATAGCGACGCCGCCGATGACGCCCTTCTCCGCAAGCTTATCGACCACCTCCTGCGCCGGCTTCTTCAGCAACACCGCGACCTCGTTGAAGTAGCGCTTCGTCAGCACTTCAACGCCCGAGACTTTGTCGAGCGCATCGGCCAGCGCGATCGCCTTCTCATGATTGAGCGTGGCGAGATGGCGGAGCCCTTGCTCGCCAAGCAGCGTCATGTGGATCGTCCACGCCAGCTGGCAGAGACCAGAATTGGTGCAGATGTTCGACGTCGCCTTCTCGCGGCGGATGTGCTGCTCGCGCGTCGAAAGCGTCAGCACAAAGCCGCGCTTGCCGTCGGCGTCGAGCGTTTCCCCTGCGACGCGGCCGGGCATCTGGCGGATGTATTTCTCTTTGACGGCGAAGAGCCCGACATATGGCCCGCCAAAGTTGAGCGCGTTACCGATTGATTGGCCTTCACCGCAGACGATGTCCGCGCCCATTGCACCCGCTGGTTCGACCAAACCGAACGACACGCATTCCGTGAACGTCGCCACCATCAGCGCACCAGCGCCATGCGCGGCTTCGCCGATCTTGGTAAGGTCCGTCACTGTGCCGAACACGTTCGGCGATTGCACAATCACCGCCGCCACATCGGCGCTCAGCTGCTTCGTCACCGCCGCTTCGTCATCAACCGCAGCAGGCAGCGCGACGATCTCAAGGCCCATCGCCTCACAAGCTGTGCGAGCCGTATCGACGTAGTGCGGGTGAACGCCTCCGGAGAAGACGATCTTCTTCCGCTTCGTGACGCGCGCCGCCATCATCGCAGCTTCCGCGCAGCCAGTGGAGCCGTCATACATCGAGGCGTTGGCGACTTCCATGTCGAGCAATTGCGCAACTTGGCTTTGGAATTCGTAAAGCGCCTGCAGCGTGCCCTGCGCGATCTCCGGCTGATACGGCGTGTACGCCGTCAGGAACTCGCTGCGCTGAATGAGGTGGTCAACACTCGCCGGCACGTGGTGGCGATAGGCGCCAGCGCCAAGGAAGAACGCGGTGCGGCCTGCCGGCGTATTCTTTTCCGCCAGGCGCTGCAGGTGACGATGCACCTCGATCTCGCCCTGCGCCTTCGGCAGCGGGACGATATCCTTCAGCAACGCGCCCTTCGGCACATCTACGAAGAGATCATCGATGTTCTTTGCGCCCACGACCTTGAGCATTTGCTCGCGGTCGACTTCGGTAAGTGGGAGGTAACGCACGGATTCAGCGCTCCATTGTCCTTCTCCCCTTGTGGGAGAAGGTGGATCGACGCGAAGCGTCGAGACGGATGAGGGGGTTGAGCGCGGCCGATTGAGGAGCAGCGTATGCACCCCTCACCTCGAATTGCGCATCGGATAGAGCGAGCGCGCGATCTCCTCTCCCACAAGGGGAGAGGACGAACACGGAGCACTCGACAGCAAGCTGCATTAGAGGCCCTTCACGTAATCGGCGTAGGCGGCCTCATCCATGAGGCCGTCGAG
>JBEBHI010000006.1:0-48769 GCA_040080935.1 Terricaulis sp. | reverse complement strand
GGTGAATTCCGCCGCAATGGTGGCCTCTACTATAATGGCGGCACGACGCGTAACACGCAGTTCCGTTTCCACCCGAACTTCCCGGTTCAACAGCAGAACTCGATGTGGACGTTCGACGGCACGATGCCGCCGAAGCTGCTGATGGTGCGCCTCGGCGAGACGGTTCTGTTCCGTCACTACAATGCGCTGCCGATCGATCCCGCCGCCAACAATGGCTTCGGCGCAAACACGATCACCACGCACCTTCACAACGGCCACAGCCCAGCTGAAAGCGATGGCTTTGCAGCTTCGTTCTTCTTCCCAGGCCAATATTACGATTATCGCTGGCCGATGGCTCTCGCCGGCTACGACACGATCAACACCAATGCGAGCGATCCGCGCGCCGGCATGCCTGACGGCAACGGCGGCATCACCAACATTCGCGGTGATTGGCGCGAGACGATGAGCACGCAATGGTTCCACGACCACATGCTCGATTACACGGCGCAGAACGTGTACAAGGGCAACGTCGCGATGATGAACATCTACAGTTCGATCGATCGCGGCCGCGAAGGTCTGCGCTGCAATTATAGCAACGCTAACAACCCGAACCTCTGCTTGCCGAGCGGCACTGCCCTCGATTGGGGCAACCGCGACTACGACATGAACCTCGTCATCTCGGACAAAGCCTGGGATGCGAACGGTCAGCTCTGGTTCAACATCTTCAACCTCGACGGCTTCTTGGGCGACCAAGTGCTCGTCAACTTCACGTGGCGTCCGTACGTTGACGTGCGCGCGCGCCGCTATCGTTTCCGTATCTTGAACGGCGCGGTCTCGCGCTACATCCAGCTCGGCCTCGTGAACCAAATCGGTCAGCGCGTGCCGTTCCACATGGTTGCGAACGACGGCAACATCATGGAGCACACGGTTCGCTTCCCGAACGCAGAGTCGCAAGACCTGCCGGCGCAAGCCATCGCCGAGCGCTACGACATCGTTGTCGATTTCAGCCAGTTCACGCCAGGCTCGCGCCTCTATCTTGTGAACCTGCTTGAGCACCGCAACGGCCGCCGTCCTGAAGAGACGATCCCGATCGCAGATGCCTTCTCCGGCCGTTATCAGGGCGATCCGGGCGTTGGCCGCATCATGGAATTCCGCGTCCAAGCCTATGGCGGCGTCGACCGCTCGATGGACCCGGCCATGTATGAAGAAGGCGGCCGCACGATGATCCCGCTGGCGCAGGTGAGCCAAGCGGAAATCAACAACGCTCGCCGGCGCCGCTTCGAGTTCGGCCGCTCCAACAACACCGATGAATCGCCGTGGACGATCCGCGTCGATGGTGACGTTGGCCTCGGCATGGACCCGCACCGCGTCTCGGTGGCGACGCAAGTTGGCCGCTGGGAAGTGTGGCGCATTGAGTCAGGTGATGGCTGGGCCCACCCGGTTCACATCCACTTCGAGGAAGGCCGCATTCTGAGCCGCGACGGACGTCCGCCGCCAGCTTGGGAGCGCGGCGCCCGTAAGGACGTCTATCGCATTGGCGCGGGTCCGAACTCGTCGAACACGGTCGATCTTTTGATCCGCTTCCGTGAATTCCTCGGGACCTACATGGAGCACTGCCACAACACTATGCACGAGGATCACTCGATGCTGTTGCGTTGGGACAACCGCAATCCGGGGCAGGCCGTCGCAATACCGACGCCGATCTCGAATTGGGAAGGCGTCTATTACGAGCCTTCGCTGGATCTGCCGACGGCGCGATGATCGGTTCGCGTTCCATCTGGGCGAAGATTGCGTCAGCGCTGGTTTTCCTAGCGCTGACGCTTTCGCCGCCTGCGGCTATGTCGCAGCAGACCCATTGGCGTGCGGATTATTTTCCGAATGTCGTGCTGACCGACCAGAACGGCCGGCAGCTGCGTTTTTATGACGACATCATTCGCGGCAAGATCGTCTCGATCAATTTCATCTACACGTCGTGCACCGACATTTGCCCACTCGACACCGCGCAACTGCGCCGCGTGCAGCAGATCATCGGCGACCGGATCGGCCGCGACATCCACATGTATTCAATTTCGGTGGATTCTGCGAACGACACGCCGGCAACGCTTCGCCGTTTCATGCGGTCGTACGATATCCAACCAGGCTGGACGTTCCTAACCGGCTCGCGCGAAGACGTTGATCTGCTGCAACGCCGGCTTGGGATCACGCCGATTGAGCCCGGCCAGCGCCTCAGCGAACACGACACCAGCATCGTCGTCGGCAATGAGACTACGGGCCAATGGATCCGCCGGTCGGCCTACGAGAACCCAGCGCTGCTCGCGAACTTGCTGACAAGCCGCTTGCAAAACCACGCACCGACAGCGGAGGCGACGCAGAGCTACGCTGTGGCGGGGCGCGTTACCGACACATCAAACGGCGCGTATCTCTATCGGACGCGCTGCCGTTCTTGTCACACGATCGGTGAAGGCGATCGGCTTGGACCGGACCTCGCGGGCGTCACCGCATCGCGTCCGCACGATTGGTTGGCGCGCTGGATCCGCGAGCCGGACGTGATGCTAGCGGAAGGCGATCCAACCGCAACGGCGATGCTGCCGCGCTATCGCAATCTGCCCATGCCCAATCTCGGCCTTGGCCGCGAAGACGTGGATTCGATCCTGACGTACCTGCGAGAACAAGACGCTGCTCGGGCTCAGGGCGCCGCCGCGCGTCGCCCATAAAAAACGCCGCCAGCTTGTGAGCCGGCGGCGTCAGTTCTTGGTCTTGCGTTCGTATTAGTTGTTCAGCGCGCCCGGCAGCCAGTTGAAGCGGATGCCAGCGACGTAGTCTGGGCTCGCATCGGAAAGTCCGCCGCTCGCCGTGAAGGTCACGCGAAGCCGCTCTGACATTCTGTAGGAGACGAACGCGCCGGCGGTGGCCGGATCGTCGTTGCCCTCAACGGAAGCCTCGCGCCAATTGCCGAAGGCGCCTACGCGGGCGCGGCTGCCGGCTGGAAGCCAAGCGCCGATGCCCGCCTGCATGCCGTCTTCGCGCTGCGGACCGTCGTCACGTTGGCCAAGGAAGCGATAGCCGGCCGAGACGTAAGCGCCGCCGCCGTCGCCAGAGAAGCCGACTTCCGTCACCAGGGCGTAATCGACCGTTCCGACGCCCAAGCCGCGGGTTTCGTCGCCGGTCGGCAAGCGGGCGCGCGCCGATACTTCGACATAAGCATCCGATCCGCCGATGCGGCGGAAGGCCTTTTCGACCGAGATATTGGTATCGCCCATGCCGCGCTCGGATCCGTCGCGCACGACAATGCCCGAGCCTTCGCCGGTTTCGCCATCTTCGCTGATGTCGGCAGGGCCTGTGACGTCAAGATAGGAGCTCGACGCGCGGAACGTCCAATCGTCCACTGACAAGCGCACGCCGAATGGCACGGCGATGACCTCGGTGGTCTCCTCGCTCCCATACTCGCCGCTTGAATAATCAACCCCAGTTGTGAAGCTCAGGCGAACTTCCGCCTGCGCCGTTCCGGCCAACGCCAAGAACGAGACCGCAACCAACAGGGCGAACTTGTCCGCCCACCGATTCATCGTGACACTCCCCATATAGCAGCTCGTTCAGGAGAACACGCGCGACGCGTTGTTTTCACGGTCTTTCTCTAGCCAAGTGATGCGAGGCGGCGGCCACGCTTGTGGCGATGGTTGGGACGACACCATTGAGGATGATGGCCCTGTGGGGCTCGCGCGTGGCGCGAACTTCCTTCGCGCGCTGCGAAGTGAGTTGGATTGACAAGGTCACGGCCGCTGCTGCCAGCATGCGCGCAAGACGAGGGTGGGATGAGACTGCTTCTATGTGCGTTGGTGCTTAGCGCAAGTGGATGCGCCAAGAGCGATCTTAGCGCGCATCGCGAGGTCGCGGATGCGATGCTGCAACGCCGTGGTGCGCCGGATTTCTCTAACGCAAGCACGGCTGAGTATGCCGCGATCCGTCATACGCCGAGCGGTATGCTCTGCGTTCTGCCGGCCGATGGCGCGTTCGAGTTCGATGCCTTCCCGAGCGACTCCATGAACGCGGGCGCACAATGCTCGAGCACCGGTGGCGAGGTGGCGACGGGTTGGGTCGCGGTGCGATTTGCGCAACCGACGACGCTCGATGCAGCTTTCGCCAGCGGTGTCGCTCAGTTCAGTCAGGGTTTGAACGTTCAGCCCTGGGAAGGTCAGCCAAGCGAAGCGGATCGCGCTTCACCTGAAGGGCTGCCGCACTATCGCATCCATCGCCTGCAGGCGACGATCAACGGCGAACAACGCTTCTTGCGCATGGCGATCGCGGAGATGGACGGCTGGTATCTCCAGCAGATCGTGTCCGGTCCGCTCAGCTCGGCTGAAGAGGCGGAGGCCGCAGCTGGGACCGCGTGGCGCTTGAGTTTGCGTGAGTTCGCGGCTGCACCGCACGAACCAGCGCCGCCCCCGCCGCAGCCCTAGCCACGCGGCCGGCGATACGTCTGCAGCGTGTGGCGCGAGAAGAAGTCCCAGAGCACTTCGCCTGCATCCATATCCATATTCACGTCGCCCAACTCAGCCTGCGGTCGCGGATGGCCCGGCCACGTGTGGCCGCCGCCATTGACGACATAGAGGACGACGTCCGCCCCCGACGTGCAGTCGCGCGGCACGAACCGCACAACGTTTGTGCCAGGGGACTCTCCGCGCTCAGCATATGTCGTGCTCTCGCCGGTCAAACTGCAGCCATTGCGCCGCGCAAAGGCCGCGACGGTGTCTTGGATGCCGTAGGAAATACGTATTGGGTCGCCGACGTCGCGGCCGGGAACGAGCACGCCCTCGTACGGAACGCTTGGATCGGCGGTGCCGTGTATGATGAGGATCGGCGTCGGCGGGCTGCGGCTGCAGAGCTGCGAGAGTTCGAGATAGAGATTGCCGCTTACCGGCGCGAACGCCGCGAACGTGCGTCCGGCAGAGCAGGCCATCCGGTAGCTCATGAAGCCGCCGTTTGAAAATCCACCCAGATAAAGCCGGCTGCGATCGATGTTAAAATCGACAGCCAAGTCATCCATCATCGTTTGCAAAAAGCTGACGTCATCCTGCGGCAGCGTCGAACGGCGCCCGCCCAGCGAAATGTCGCGCGCTGACACGTCGAACTGAGCGTTCCACTCGTTATCGATGCCGTCGGGATAGACGACGATGAAATTGTGATTCTCGGCCACGGCATTCATGCCGGTGAGCAACGCCATGCCGCCCGCATTTCCGGGACGTCCGTGCAGCAGCACGACGACGGAAGTGGGTTGTGCCGGGTCGTAGGTAGATGGCGCATAGACGATCCACGAGCGCGAGCGGCCGCTGGTCTGCGCGTTAGGGAGTGCGAAGGCGCTGCGATCAAAGAAGAACTGGTTTGTCAGCGCTGTCGCATCGACGTTCTGCCGATTGATCTGATAGCGGCTGTTGGCGCGGAACCAATTGTGCCCACCGCCAGGCACGCCAACGTACGCCACCTGGGCGCCGGTGGTGCACGATCCGTACACAACGCTGTCTTCGCCGCCCGTCGCGGTTGGTGCGTTGCAGCCATTGATGCGCCGCCACACGGCCAATGTATCGCTCACACCCAGCCTGCGGACATCGACACCGTTCACGTCACCGCCATTGATCGGCGTGTATTGATCGTCACGCCGGCCGTGCACGATCAGGATGGGCGTCGGAGGTGCGGCGCTGCATTGGTCGCGCGCATAATCCCACATGAGCGCGCTCACGACGGTAACGCCAGCAAGCGGCGCTGGTGGGTGGCACGCCAAAGCGTAAGCCATGCCGCCGCCACTGTCGTAGCCCGCAACGAAGATGCGGCTGCGATCAATCGTGAAGTCTTCCGTCGCGGCCTGAATTGCGGCAGCGATGAAGCCTGCATCATCAACCGGTTCACCTGGCCGATTGAGGATCGTGTGTCCGCCATCGTTCCAAAAGCCGTTCAGTGCCTCGGGATAGATGACGACCGCGCCGCGTTGTTCGGCGACGGCGGCAAGCCCGCTCATGGCGTGCAACGCTTGTGGCGACGAAAACCGTCCGTGCAGCGCAACGATCAGCGGCGCTGGCTGGCCGCGCCGGTAGGTTGACGGTTGATAGACGCCTACGAAGCGGGTTTGGCCGTCGTGCTCGTAGCCGCGGATGTTGAGAGGGCGCGTCGCACTTGGTGTATCTTGCGCTTGCGCGGAGCCGAACGTCAGCACGGCCGCGAATACCGCAGCGAACAATTTCATGAGCATGCGCAGATCCCGAGTCATGTGCGCATCAACTCGCGCTCACGCCGTGGACGCCAAACACATCTGCGAGAGGTGCTGCAAAACGGCGCCGATTTGCGACTAACGTTCTTTCAGACCGGCCTGCTTCATGCGCCAGAGCAGGTGGTCAAGGCGGTCCTGTCCGAAGAAGGGCTCGTTCTCGAACACAAACAACGGCACGCCCCAATGGCCGGCATTGCGTTGATCGGCCTCGTTTTGCGTGATCTCCGTCGCCAGCGCCTCGTTCTGATCGCGCACTGTCGCGTCGAGGGCGCCTGCGTCCAAGCCAGCTTCAGTCGCGGCATTGGCTAGGTGATCACCCTCGTGCCAGGCGTCGACTTCGCCTGACCAAATCTTATGTGCAGCGCGCCGCGTGAACTCGAAGCCGCGTCCGGCGTGGGTCGCGGCGACCGCCATGCGGCTGACGCGATGGATGTAAGGTTGCTCGGTCGCGACCTCGCCGCTGGCGATATCCATGATGATCGGATCTGGGCGCGGCCAGCGATAGGGAATGTTGTGCATCTGTGAAATGCGGAAGGTGTCGCGCAGCAGGTACGGCGGCCAGAGTGGGTTCACGCTCTTGAAGAAACCCGGAATGCGGATCGCGATTGGCGTAACGATGCGCATGCGTGGCTTCAGGTCATAGCGCGCGATCATCTCTTCGACCTGCGGTGACGCCAGGTACGAATAAGGGCTGCGGAACGAGAAGTAATAGTCGAACTCAAGAGTCATGGATTAGCCCGCGTATTTTGGAGTGAGGTGTTCGTCGGAGACTTCGCCGAGCGATGCTTCGAGATCGGCCAAATATTCAATCGCCACTTCGTTGTGCTTGGGCGACAGCATGAGGTGCAGGGCGCGGGGTTCGACGAGCGCCGCCGCGAACCAGCCGCGATGATGCATCTGCGCGTAAATGCGGAATGCGTCCACCGTCGGATGACTGAACGCTACGATGCCAAGTTGCGGCGCGCCAAGAACCTCGAACCCGAGCTCGCGCACACCAGCCTCGATCTTCTCACGCGCCTGCGTGACTTCGCTTTGCTTTGCCTTGTAACCCTCGACTCCGAGATGCTGCATGATCGCCCACGCTGCCGCGATGGCGCCGCCGGGACGCGTGCCCGCAAGCGAAGGCGTGATCATGCGGCCAAGCGGCCATGGGCCGGCGTCGAACGTCATGAACTCGCGCAGCGCTTCGGTCCGGAAGAAGACGGTTGAGGCGCCTTTCGAGGCGTAGCCGTATTTGTGCAGATCCGCCGACATCGACGCGACTGCAGGGACTGCAAAGTCGAACGCGGGGAGGTCGGCGCCGTTCATGCGCACAAATGGCGCGATGTAGCCGCCAACGCATGCGTCCACGTGCAACCAAACTTGCCGACGCTCCGCGAGTTCGCCGAGCGCTTCGATCGGATCGATAAGACCGAACGGAAAGCAGGGTGCGGAGCCGACGAGCATGAGCGTGTTGGCGTCGATTGCAGCGTCCATCGCCGAAACATCAGCGAGGTAGTTCCTCGCCGGAATGCGTCGCAACTCGATGTCCATGACCATGCAGGCTTTGTCGAAAGCCGGATGCACGGAAGACGGCGCGACGATGTTCAGAGCGCCGGCAAGACCGCGTTTGGCGCGTGCGTGATCGCGCGCCGCCTTGATGGCGAGAAAAATGGAATCAGTGCCGCCGCTGGTCATTGCGCCCGCCGCGCCTGGCGGCGCATTCAGTAGTGCTAGCCCTGCAGCGACAACTTCGCGCTCCATCTGTGCTAGGCTCGGAAACGCCGCTGGTCCCAGTCCATTCTCTGACGAGAACATGGCGTAGGCGGCCTTCTGAACCTCTTCAACTTCCGGCCCGGCGTTGAAGATGTACATGCCTGTGCGCCCGTCACGCCATTTGGCGTCGCCCTTGCCGAGCTCGCGCATGCGCGGTTCCAACACGCTCCACGGCGCGCCGCATTCGGGCAGGGCTGATGGCATTGAGGTTCCTCCCGTTTTTAGGGCACCAAGCACGACCTAGAGCCCGGCACAACCGCCGTTGCCGCTTCACCTCGCGCCAATCTTCCGTAAGGTGCCGCCCGGGACGTACTGCGGGAGGCCGAGATGGCGAAGGGGAATTGGGCGAGCGCAATCCTTGGGATTGCGGCGCTATGGATTGCGGCGCCGGCGGCGGCACAGACGCGTCTCTTCCAGGACGATTCCGAATTGCCGATCGTGATCGAAGCGCCGATCGGTGATCTCGTGCGTCGTGCGCAGCGCAACACTGATCCTGTGCCTGCGGTGCTGACCATAGACAACGCGCGCTATGACATGGAGCTGTCGCCGCGCGGTTTCTCGCGCCGCACACTTGGCATCTGCCAGTTTCCGCCGCTGCGTCTCAACCTTAGTGGGGAGCGCCAGGGCACGATCCTGCAGGGACAAAACAAGCTGAAGCTGGTCACGCGCTGCCGCGCCGGCGCCAGCTACGAACAATTGACTGTGCTCGAATACACGACGTACCGAATTTACAACGAGCTGACGCCGCTGAGCTTCCGCGTGCGGCCGGTGCGCGTCACCTATCGCGACAACGCCAGCCGCCGCCGCGAGGAAACGCAGTTTAACTTTCTGATTGAGGACGTTGGCGATCTGGCGCGTCGCAATCGCCGTGTCGCTCTCGAAGTGCAGACGCGCGAAGTCGCATCGACGCAACTCGATCCGGAGCAGGCCGCCGTCGTCGGGCTCTTCCAGTATATGATCGGAAATCTCGATTGGGACATGGTCGAAGGCCACGCGGGCGATGAGTGCTGTCATAACGGCAAGCTGTTGGCTGCATCCGCGACAAGCCGCGAGAACGTCGTGCCGGTGCCGTATGATTTCGACTATTCCGGATTCGTCAACGCGCCGTATGCAACGCCGCCAGCTGGGTTCAACAACACCAACGTTCGCCAGCGCGTCTATCGTGGCTATTGCCGTTACAATGCTCAGACGCAGGCTGCGGCCGAACTCTTCCGCTCACGCCGTGAGCGCATCTATGCAATCATCAACGGTGAAACGCGGCTTTCCGAGGCCCGGCGGAACACGGCGCGGAGCTACATCGAGAGTTTTTACGAAATCCTCGACAATCCGCAGCGCTTCCAGCGCAACATCATCGACGAGTGCCGCGGCGCTAGTTAGCGACCGCCGGCGCGGCGCACTGGGTGGCGGTCAATTCCGCCACTGGCCCCGTGCCATTGTCCAGCGCTGTGATCTGGCGGAGGTAAGCGCACGTCGCTTCGGGTGTTGATGCGTTCACTGGCACGCGCTGACCACGATGGATGGTGGTCCAGGCGCCGTTCTCCATGATGAGGAACGCGTGCGGATCTGAGTAACCGCGCGGCACCAAGATGTCCGCCACGAGGACGCGTCCATTGAAGCGCGGCAGCACAGTGCCCGTCACCTTGGTGTGCCCCACAATGACACGCGCAACACGTTGGCCGCGCAGCACCGATTCCAGATTTCCGATCTCGGTCGCCTCGGCGTTTTGCGATAAGCCGCGATACCAAAGCGGGCCTTCTTGGTTCTCCAGAATGTCGGCGTAAGGCGCCGCCGGGCGGCCGCGCAACGCCGCTCTCACGGCGTCATCCATTGTGAGGCGCGCCGTGGCGGCGAATGACGGGCCAAGCCCACCATGCAAAAACAAGCTGTCGTTGATGCGGATCACGGCGTCGTGCTGGATGATCCAGCGCCCGTAGTGTCCGCGCGGAGACCACGCTTCACGATGCTCAACCCATCCTAACGGATGCTCCGTGTCCCACTGGGCGCGGTATGCGGCGTCAAAGGTCGGCAAACCTCCCGCCGGAGGATTGGCGCGTACGGACCGCACGTAGTTGCGATAGTACTGATCGCGCGTCCGCGCAGAGCGAGACGTGGCGAAGGCCGCATATTCGCCAGCGATCGTGTAACGCAGATCGCCATACATGTTCATGGCTTCGTGATTGCCGATGAGCGCATGGACGTAACCACCGGCGCGGCGCGCTTGTGGTTCGAGACGCATCAGAAGGTCTAAGATCATCCGCGTTTGGGCGCCGCGATCGGGAACGTCGCCGAGCTGCACCAAGTGCGTGTGGCCGCCTGTCCAATTGTTGCTCGCATCAATCAGACCAGCTGTGCGCAGCATGTCGGCGAACTTGTCATAGTCGCCATGCAGATCGCCGATCGCAACGATGCGCGAAACGCCGTCCCATTCAGCGCGCGTCTGCGCGAATGCCGGGGCCGTGAGCAGGAGCGCCAGAGACGCGGCGACGAGGCGAAGCAGTGCTTTCATGTGCGCCAGGATAGCTGGAATGCGGCGCTTGACCATGGCCGGATCGGGGCGCCGGGATGGTGGAAAATCGCACCCGCGTGCCCGTGCAGCGCTGCATGTGCGCTTGCGAATGCCTAGATTGCGGCAGCGGCGGTGGACAAGCCGGGGTCCGCGCCGCAAAAGCCCGCCCGGGAGAGCAGTCTGATGACCACCGAGAAGCCGGCCTCCGCACCGGCAGGCGAAGCGTATGAGACCGACGTGATTATCGTCGGCGCGGGGCCGGTTGGCCTCTTCGCTGTGTTTGAACTGGGCCTGCTGGATCTCAAGTGCCACGTCGTGGACGTGCTCGATCGTCCTGGTGGCCAATGCGCAGAGCTTTATCCCGAAAAGCCGATCTACGACATTCCGGGGCTGCCAGTGGTGACCGGGCAAGGCCTCACCGATGCGTTGATGCAGCAGATCGCTCCGTTCAAGCCGACGTTCCATCTTCAGCAGATGGCCGAGTCGCTGGAGCGCCTGCCGGATGGCAAGTTCAAGCTTCGCACTGAACTCGGCACAACCATAACGGCATCGGTGATTGTGATCGCGGCAGGTGGTGGGTCGTTCGTGCCGCGCAAGCCGAAGATCGACGGGCTTGAAGCCTTTGAAGGCACGAGCGTGCACTACGCCGTGCGTCAGATGGAGCGGTTCCGCGGTCGTGACATTGTGATCGCCGGCGGCGGCGATAGTGCGCTCGACTGGACGCTCTATTTGCAGCCGATCGCCAAGAGCACCACGCTCATCCATCGCCGTGACGATTTCCGCGCCGCACCGCACTCGGTGGCGCAGATGCGCAAGCTCGTGGCCGAAGGCAAAGTGCGGCTGGAGATTTCCGATCTCAAAGGTGTCACCGGCGCTGATGGTCAGATCACGGCGATCAACTGCCACACTAAAGAACGCGGCGCGTACGACATTGCCTGCAATGAGCTGCTGGCGTTCTACGGCCTCACCATGAAGCTTGGTCCGATCGCGGATTTCGGGCTGAATCTCAATGAAAACCTGATCCCGGTCGATACCGAGAAATTTCAGACGAGCGAGCCGGGTATCTTTGCCATCGGCGACATCAACACCTATCCTGGCAAGCTGAAGCTTATTCTCTCGGGCTTTCACGAAGGCGCGCTGATGGCGCAAGCGGCGTTCAAGATCGCGCGGCCGGGCGAGCGCCTGGTGTTCCTCTACACAACATCCTCCACCGATCTGCAGAAGAAGCTGGGCGTTTCGTGATCCACAATTCCGTCCTCGACGCCATCGGTAACACGCCGTTGATCAAGTTGAAGCGCGCGTCGGAGGAGACGGGCTGCACTATTCTTGGCAAGGCCGAGTTCTTGAACCCAGGGCAATCGATCAAGGATCGCGCTGCCCTGTCGATCGTTGAGGACGCTGAGCGCAAAGGTTTGCTCCGGCCAGGTGGGATTATCGTTGAGGGTACTGCCGGCAACACCGGTATCGGTCTTGCGATGGTCGGCGCTGCGAAGGGCTATCGCGTGATCGTGGTGATGCCGCGGACGCAGAGTCAGGAAAAGAAGGACGCGGTGCTTTCGCTTGGCGCCGAGCTCGTTGAAGTGGATGCGGCGCCAGCTTCGAGTGACAACCACTATCCGAAAGTTGCGCGGCGGATTGCCGAAGAGAAGAACCGCACCGAGCCGAACGGCGCTGTGTGGGCCAATCAGTTCGATAACGTCGCGAACCAACAGGGCCACTATCGCACGACTGGTCCTGAAATTTGGGAGCAGACCCAAGGCAAAGTCGACGGCTTCATTTGCGCCGTTGGTTCAGGCGGGACGCTTGGCGGCGTGTCGTTGGCGCTAAAGGAGCGCAATCCTAACATTCGCATTGGCATTGCCGATCCAGGCGGCGCGGCGCTTTTCAATTGGTACAAGCACGGTGAGCTGAAGGCCGAGGGCACGTCGATCACCGAGGGCATCGGCCAGGGCCGCGTGACTGCAAATCTTGAAGGCGTCATCGTCGACGACGCGTTCCGGGTTGAGGATCGCGATTGGTTGCCGGTTCTCTATCGATTGATTGAGGAAGAGGGCCTGTCGCTCGGCGGCTCTTCGGCGCTCAATGTGCTGGGCGCGATGCAGCTTGCGCGAACGCTGGGACCGGGCACGACAATCGTCACGGTGCTCTGCGATTACGCCAACCGCTACATGGGCAAGCTCTTCAATCCAGAGTTCCTTCGCGCGCAGGGGCTACCGACGCCGCCTTGGATGCCACAATAAGCGACAAACGCTGCTTGAGCCGCCGCCGCGCAAGCGCCTAAGCTCCCCGCAAATCAGTTGGGGACGCAATACATGAACCTTCGCCATCTCCTGTCCGCGGGTGTGATCGCACTAGCGGCGTGTGCAACGTCCGATCAGGGTGGAGCGCCAGCGCCCGCTACGGATCTCGCCGCCTTCCAACATGCACCGCTTTCGGCGGAGGCTCTGATCGAGCACGTGCGTGTGTTGGCTTCAGACGAGTTCGAAGGCCGCGCGCCCGGCACGAACGGCGAGCGGTTGACGATCGCGTACATTGAACGTGCTTACGAAGCTGCGGGACTTGAGCCTGGCGTGACGCTGCCGAACGGCCAGCGCTCATGGGTTCAGGAAACGCCGCTCGTCGCGGCAACGCTGACAACGCCGCCGACGCTGACGATTGCGGGCCGCGATGGCGCGCGCAACTACACATATGCAACGCAGTTCTCGGCGTGGACGCGGCGTCTTGATCCGACTGTCGATATCTCGAACGCGCCGCTCGTGTTCGTGGGTTACGGCATCAATGCGCCGGAGCTTGGCTGGAACGATTACGAAGGCGTCGACATGCACGGCAAAATAGCCGTGATCCTGATCAACGATCCCGATTTCGAAACCGGCGACGATCGCGGCTTCGGTGGGCGCGCGATGACCTATTATGGCCGCTGGACCTACAAGTTCGAAGAGGCCGGGCGCCAAGGCGCGGCGGGCGTTTTGATCATTCACGAAACAGCGCCGGCTGCGTATCCGTGGGCGGTTATCCAGTCATCTACGGGCAGCGCGCGCTGGGACATCGTTCGCGAAGATCGCGGCGCGAGCCGGGCTGGCTTTGAAGGGTGGATGACGAACGAGGTCGCGATGGAGACGTTCCGCCGCGCCAATCTCGATTTCAACGAGCTGAAGTCGCGCGCGCAACGCAGGGGCTTCCGCGCGGTCCGGATGAACCTCAACGGCTCGATGCGGCTGGAGACGCGTGCTGAACAGCGCACGTCGTACAACGTGATCGGTGTTCTGCCGGGCACGCAGCGACCGGATGAGACGATCATGTATTCGGCGCACTGGGATCATCTCGGCCATTGCCCGGCGATCGACGGCGACGATATTTGCAACGGCGCGCTCGACAACGCGACTGGCGTTTCGGCGCTGATCGAACTCGCGCGGCGCTACCATGCCGCCGGGCGTCCGCAACGCACTGTGGCCTTCGTCGCTCTGACGGCCGAGGAGCAGGGGCTGCTCGGCGCGCTCTACTACTCGCAACATCCGGTCTTCCCGGCGCGCAACACCGTTGCTGCAATCAATATGGATGGCATCAGCAATGCTGGCCGTACGCATGATGTTGAGATTGTCGGTATCGGCAAGAGCGAGATGGACGATCTTTTCACCCGCGCTGTTCAGGCGCAGGGCCGTCGCGTGACGCCGGATTCTTCGCCAGAGGCTGGCTACTTCTATCGCTCCGACCATCTGCATTTCGCGCAGATCGGCATCCCGGTGCTCTATACCTCGAACGGCATCGATATGGTCAATGGTGGCACGGAGCGCGGTAACGCTCTCGCCGCTGCCTACGTCGCCAACAATTATCACAAGCCATCGGACGAAGTGACGGACGACTGGGACATGAGTGGCGGTGCGGAAGATCTCGAAGCGCTCTACGCCGTTGGCCGCGGACTTGCGGACAGCAATCAGTGGCCGGAGTGGCGTGCGAACGCTGAATTCCGCGCAGCGCGGGAAGCGTCGCGGCGTTAAATGCAAAACGCCCCCGCGTTGCTGGCGCGGGGGCGTAACTGCTTCAGCTTTGGCAGGTGCTGCTATTCCGTCGTCGTGGTTGACGTGTCGACGCTCGCATAGCTGCTTGAGGTATCGACCACAGCGCTGGCGCTGGTATCGACCGTAGCCGTTGCGTCGAACGTTGAGGACGTGTCGACGGTTTGATCTGCGTACGTGCCGCCTTGATCGGCTGCCGCGCCGTAGTCAGCGGCGACCGTTGCCTCGCTTGCGGCGCTGTCGGCGTAGATTGAAGCCGTATCAAGATCGCCACTGGCGGCGTACGCGTCGGCACTCGCAGCGTTGTCGTCGGCGATCTCTTGGTGATAGTCGGCGTTGTCCAAATCCATCTGGTCGTGTTGCGCTTCGAGGATTTCGGAATCGGCGACGTCGCCGCCGTGGTCCTTCACTTCTTCCATCGCGTATTCGGCGTTGGAGGCCATCTCTTCGGCCTTCTCCCAATCGCCGGCATCCGCCGCCTTGGCTTGCTCGGCCTGATAGTACTCGGCCTCTTCGCGCTTAGTTTCCGCCAGTTGTGAATCGAGGAACATGCTATCGGTGTTGAAGTCGGCGCTGAGGTCGCCGTTGTCGGCGGCGTTCTGCAGCTGGTTCAGCATTGTTGCTTGTTCAGCGTCCGACATGTCGGCCATGTCAGTTTGCAATTGTTGTCCGCCTTCTGTTTGCCAGAAGTCGTCGAGCGTCATCGGGTCAGCCATGATCCACCACCTTGTTTAATCGCCGCCGTCGTCGTCGCTGGTGTCGGGAAGAACGGCTTCTTCCGCGTCCAGAATTTCGTGCTCTGCAACGGCGATGACGATCCCCGTCACGATCGCCGCATCCACGAGCATTCGCGCCTCATCTTGACGCTCTTCGATCAATTCTTCGTCCGTTTTCCCGTTGTGCGCGAGCGCGTCGTCAAACGTTGAGGCGAGCGTGGCTTCGCGCTCGCGCTTTGCCTGTTCGTCTTCCTCCGCTTCGAGCACGTCCTGACGCGGCGCGGGTTCCACGGTCACGTCGAACTTGGCGTTCTGCGGGGGCGGAGGGGTGTTCAATCTGATACCAGCTCAGGCTTCGGCGGCTTGGGCTTCTTTGGCGTGATCTTCAGCACCTTGCCGCAATCGGGATTGGGGCAGCGGACGTTCACCGGCTCCGTCCCGGCGAGCTTGGCTTTCGGCACCCGCATCACGGTTTTGCACGAGATGCAGGTGAGCTTCTCCATATCCTGCTGCGGCGGCGCTTTCGGCGGCACAGGCGCGGCCTGGACGTTCTTTGGTGCGGGCTTGGGAGACCAATGCTCGATCACGCGGCGCCAACCTTGGAATTCGGGGCTGGCATGGAATTCGCGCGCGAGCTTGAGGCGTCGCGCGGCGTAGGGCGTCGACGTCATTGCAAATTCGGAGGCTTGCATGGCGCTGTCGTCGGAGGCGTCTTCCTGCGCCATCCAAGCTTCGCGATTGATACGCGCGGCGAGCGGGAAGGAGTGCAATGTCCATTGCAGCGTGACACGGCGCGCGACTTCGAGATCGCCGACGCAGAGGAGGCCGGCGCGGTCGGCGGTTATCGCCGAGTGACGTTGCCACGCCATCAAAGGCGCGTTGATGCCGCTCTCGATGAGCTTGGACGGAGAAAGGAAGCTCAACATGCCGTCGGACATGAGCGAGCGGTTGCCGGGTTGGCGGCCGGCGAGAAGTTGAACGACCGTATTCCAAAGGGCGTGGCCGGCGCGGGCGTGACCCATCTCGCGGCCGATCAGGTAGAGAAGATCATCGCCGCGGAAATTGGTGAGCACTGATCCGAGCGCCACGAACGACGAGGTTTGCGAACCCATCGTGACCGAGTCCCACATCTGCTGACCGGAGATGTAAATCTCGGGCAGATGCTGGAGGCCGACGATGCGTGCGGCTTTGATCGCGAGTTCGAAGATGTCAGGCAGTTGTTGTTCGGAGAGCCGGAGCCCGTTCACGGACGCTTCGAACCACGGCCGGCCGATCTTTTCCGAGATGCCGTGCGCAGCGGCGTTCAGCGGCCCAATTCCAGAGAGCGTGTTCATCGCATCGGCGTCGAGGCGCCAGAGAAACGCGTCCACCGGCATTTGGTAGTTGTCGCCAAGCGGGCGGAGCCAGCGGCAGGTGGGGCAATAGACTTTGTCTGCCGTGAGACGTGACCCGTCGCCGCTGCATGTGGTGCAACCCATGCCGTAATAAGGTTGCGAAGGCACGACGGCTGCCGCCCCGAACGGTGAGCCGCATTGCGTGCAGAAACGCGCCGTGCCGTCCGATGGAGCGTTGCAGCGCGGGCAGGCGACGACGGCGACGGTCATTGTCAGATGCGCTTCAGGAGTTCGGCTTTCTTCGCCTCGAACTCTTCTGGTGTGAGCACGCCCGCATCACGCAAGCTGCCGAGCTGTTTGATCTGCTCCATGATCGCGGACGCATCGCCGCCGCCTGAAGCTGCGGGCGCTGGAGTTGGCGAAGGTGCTGGCGCCGGTGCGGGAGCAGCCGGTTGGGGCGTGACCTGTTGTTGCGGCGCGGGCTGAAATGGCTGCGAGACAAAGCCGCCGCCAGCGGGCGCGCCGCCTTGGAGATGCTTCATGAACTCGGTGAGCGCTTTTTCAGGGACGTTGCTGCTCAAATTCCAAGCTGTGTAGCCCACTGAGCCAACGATAAAGAACAGGAGGTACGCGGCGATGGTCCAATTGAATGCCGCCGCGAGCACCACCATCACCCCTTGCGAGATGATGAGGCCCATGGCGCTGCCCCATTGCAGCTTCAGCGAGTAGCGCGCCGTGACTTGGTTGGGTCCTGCGGGCTGAATTTGTAGGTCGCCATCGTATTTGATGGCAAAGCCGAGCGTCGACCATGTGCTCTTGCAAATGGTCTCGAACCTCGCCGCTGATGGCGGTTGCTGAGCTATGAGTTGGGAGGAGAATACGCCTTTGCTCGCGGCGCTGGTGGCGTTGATAGCGTTGGTGGCTTGATTGAAGGCGTCCTGTGCAGAGCCAGAGAACGTGGCTTGCTTGCTGACGCCGCCGCTGGCGCCGGCGCCCGAGAAGCCGCGCGACATTTGCGGAATGGGCGGGGCCGTTGGGTAAGGCGGCGGTTGCGGAATGGGCGGCGGCGGCGGCGGCGGGCCGGCGCTGGTCGGCGCACCGCAAGAGCCGCAAAATTGCGCGCCAGGCGTGAGCGCGGCGCTGCAGCGCGGACATGTCGTTGTCGTCAAAGGAATAGCCCCGATCGCAAGTGTTCGCGCTCGCCTCGCAGGCGAACTAATGTGAGTAAGTCTTGCCGCGACCGCGAAGGCGAGGAAAGCGAAAACTAACGCCAAAGTCATTATGCGATCGTTGCGCCCCAACGAGGCGCGTTCACATCGGATGTGAGCGCTATTCGCTTGCCGCCTCACTGGCGCATGGTCAGAAGCCGCGACGGGAGGCGGCAATGACACTAAAGCTCTATGGTAGCTCGATCAGCGGCAATTGTTTGAAGCCGAAGTGGATCCTGGATCGGCTAGGCATCGCTTACGAGTGGATCGAGACCGACAGCTTTGACGGCTCGACACGCACGCCGGAATTTCTGGCGCTCAATCCCGCGGGACAGGTGCCGCTCATCGTGCTCGAAGATGGCCGCACACTGGCGCAGTCGAACGCGATGATGCTGCACTTCGCTGAAGGCGCCGATCTCATTCCGGCCGATGCGTATGATCGCGCCAAGATGTTCGAGTGGCTCTTCTGGGAGCAGTATAGCCACGAGCCGCAGATCGCGGTTCGCATTGCGCGCAAGCACTATCTAGGCAAGCGTGACGATGAACTCGATCCATCACTGCTGACGAAGGGCAACGCCGCGCTCGCAAAGATGGAGCTACAGCTGAAGCAAACGCCGTTTCTCGTCGGCAAAACTCTCTCGCTCGCAGACGTCGCGCTGGTCGCTTACACGCGCAAAGCCGATCTCGGCGGCTTCAATCTTAGGGATTACCCTGCCGTTAGGGGATGGGTGGCTCGTGTCGAGGAGCTACTCGGAATTGAATCTGCGCTACCCGCAAATGGTTAACGCGGGAACTTGCCGCTCTCTGGCCGCATTACGATGTGAGGGATAAGCTGCCGTCCAGGCCAGCGACGAGGGAGCATGGAAGTTTCAGCGGACCTTTGGCCCGGCTTGGCGACCGTGTTTGGGTTATTCCTCGCGGTCGGATTCCTCGCTCAATTGATCGATGGCGCTGTGGGCATGGCCTACGGCGTGATCTCGTCGAGCGTGCTGCTGGCGTTTGGCGTGCCGCCGGCGCAGGCGTCCGCCACCATTCACGCAGCTGAATGCTTCACGACGGGCGCCTCTGGCGCGTCGCACATGCTGCACAAGAACGTCGATTGGAAACTCTTCTGGCGGCTTGCGCCCGCGGGTGTTGTTGGCGGTGTGATCGGTGCGTATCTGCTCACCGGCTTCGACGCGACGTTCATCAAGGCAATCGTCATCGCGTATTTGGGCGTACTCGGTCTTTACATGCTATCGCGTGCTTTGCGTCCGCCGAAGGATGAGCCGCCGCATCTGAAGCACGTCATTCCGCTTGGTATCGCCGGTGGCTTTCTTGACGCGAGCGGTGGCGGCGGTTGGGGGCCGGTGGTGACTTCGACGTTACTCGGGCGCGGGCACGCGCCGCGTTACGTTATCGGCAGCGTCAACTCTGCGGAATTTGTCGTTACGGTTGCGATATCATTGACCTTCCTCTGGACGCTTCTCACCGGGCGCTTCCAACTTGAGGGCGGCTTAGCAACCGGCGGCGCCGCGATGGGCGGGCTAATCATCGGCGGACTGATTGCTGCGCCTTTGGCTGGCTACGTGACCAAGATTGCGCCGGCTCGGGTGCTGCTGGCGGCCGCATCCGTACTCGTGATCAGCTTGTCGATCTGGCAGGGCATCCAGCTTTGGCCGAAGTTGCTCCAGTATCCCATTTTCAATGAAATGGTTCAGCACACGGGACTTGCTGTTAACCATTAGGCGCCAACCGCGCGTTTACGGCTCTTGAGCGATATTAAGCGTTCGGAGTCGTCTTGGTCAGTCTCGCCAACTTGAATGTTGCCGCCGCTCTTCTGGGCGGATCGAGCAGCACCACAAGCGGCGTCAGCTCAGATTTGCTGACGTCGTGGGCTGCTGCGCGTGCGGGCATCGGCGTCGACACCAAGACTGCGACCCAAGATCCGAACGCGCCGATCGCGCCAGTATGGACGCCAGGCGTGTCGCCCAGCGCGGCGGCTTTGGTGCAGCGGGCGCTCGGTAATAAGTCGTTCTTCGACACGAGCGCCAAGCTCTATAGCGACCTCGGCGCGACCGGAGATTATCAGAAGCTCTTCGCGCTCTATTCCGGGCTCTCGACGCTGCAAGCTTTGGCGACGCGTGCCGAGGACACGTCACTGAGCAAAGCCGTAATCGCGCAAAATCAAGCGCAGTTTACCCGCGGGCTGACCGAGCTACAGGCCTTTTTCGAGCAGCAGCAATTCGACGACATTCGCTTGGCGCAGGGCGATCGCGTCGATGCTGCTCAATCGACGCTGGCGATGCCTTCCAAGAGCGAAGACTATACGACGCCGGTGATCCATCGTGGCTCGCTCTACGATAAGGTCAGTGGGCTCTCGAATGATGCGAAGTTTAATATCGTCGCCACCTCGGTGGCGGGCACGGTGCGGAACGTCGCGATTGATCTTTCCGAGATGGGCTCAATCCCGCGCACGCTGAGCAATGTCGTAAGCTTCGTGAATAACAAGCTTTCGGCAGCTGGCGCCTCGTCACGGCTCGAAGCTGTCGATCAAACGCCGAAGACGACGACAACGATCATCGCCGGTCAGGTCAAGACAGTGAAGTACACCGGCGCGAAGCAATACGCGCTGAAGGTTGATGTGCGCGCCGATGAGCGCGTGGCATTTCAGCCGGTCAACGCAAACCCGGCTTTCTATGCTGTCGGCACGACAGGCAGCGGCGCGCGGCTGATCAAGTTGGAAGATGTCGGCGGGGCGGCGGGGCAACCAGCGCTGCTCGATCGCCCAACGTCCACGGCAGATCCGATTGGCGCACTGATTGGTGCTGGATGGATTGGCGCTGGTGCGCCTTACGCGACCGCACCGGTCGGCGCGACCGAGCAGCGCACGAACGTGCTGATGTCGGATGGCGCGAACGGATTTGAAACGGCGATACGCGCCGCCGGTGAAGCCGTGCTTAAGCTCTCCTTGCCGGACGGGCGTTCGCTGTCGGTCTCGACGGCGTGGCGCAGCGAAGATTTGGAAGCTTGGCGCGCGCGTAGCGGCGAGAGCGAAGATCGCGGCATGCTCGACGATCTGGCTGAGCGTTTATCGCAATTGCTGCACGAACAGGGTGTCTCGGCGGGCGTCGATGTCTGGGAAGACAACGGTAATCTCGGCTTCTCGATCTATGGCGGCGATGGGGTGCGCGCCACCAGCCTTTCGATTGGCGGCAGGTTCACGTCTTTGGAAATGGAAGCGACCCCCGGCATGGTGGGCGGCCTGCGCGATGGCGTGTTTGCACGCCGCTTCGAGGTCGGCGGCATCATTCCCGAAGACGGCGTCTTCACCGGTTCGCAGACGTTCACGTTTACGGGTGGAACGAGCGCTCAATCGATCAGTATCGATGGTGGCGAAGGTGGCATCACCGCCACGCAGATGGCGGATCAGCTGAACACAAAGCTGCGCCAAAGAGGCATCGCTGCGGCCGCTTATCTCGTCGATACAGGTGGCGGCTCTTACACTCTGCGGGTCGATGCGCTGCACGACATGGTCGATGTCGGCGCGACGCTGAACACCGAAGTCTATGACGCCGATCTGGTTGCGCCTGGCGCCTGGGCGTCCGGCGGTTTGCCGGCTGCGACCAGCGGGCAGCCGTTCGGCGATTCAATCCGCAACCATAGCGCCAGCGGCTCGCCGCTCTCGACCAATACCGGCGCGCTCGACATTCAAGTCGTTGTCGCGACCGCCAACGGCAACAAGACCATCAATCTCGCGATCACTGCGCAAGAGCGACTGGACAATCCCGATCTCGCGCCGGGGCAATGGAACAGCGCCCTGCAAGCGCGCCTCGATACGGCGCTTAATGCTGCTGGTGTTTACGTCAGCGCGCCGGGCGGTGATCTCACGCAGTGGAGCGTTGCTGAGGGCGCGGGGCAGCGTCTCGTCTCGGTAAGCGTCAATGGCGATGCGCTAGCGTTGCAAGGCGACACGCCGACTCTGGGCGTTGGCGGTGCATTCTCGGCGCAGCGTAGTTTCACCAGCGCGCAAGCCGCAGCGGGCGTCAGTGATGACGTGGCATCGCTGCTCAGCAATCAAACGGTTTCGGTCACGCTCGACACGATCTGGGGCGCGCGCACGATCAGCGCGACGTTGCAGCCGGGCGATCCGCGCACGCTTGAAAGCGCGGCGCTGCGCTTGAATGAAGCGCTGGCGGCTGGCGGCTATGACGCGGGCTTGGTGGCGACCAATCTTTCTGGCGGAGGCGTCGGTCTGCGCGTGGTCACCGGCTCATCGAGCACGGTGCGCGGCGTTTCAGAACTCAATCTCGGCGGCGATGTTGTTGCATCGACACTCGATCCCATCGATGCGCTTTCACATGCGGATGATCCTGTCGGCGCGCTGCGGGTCGCTGAGCGGGCCTCGCGAGGCGCGGCCGTTACGCAAACATTATCGGCGACGTCGCCCTACACGGCGCCGAGCGCCAATTCGTCGGCCTGGTTTCCGGGGCGTGCGTTTGATGTGAGCATTGGCGGCGGCGCGAAGGTCGCGACCGCGCGTTCGGTCGCTACGGCGGCGGATGGCTCGGTCTATGTGCTTGCCGATCTCTCCGATGGTTCGTCGACGAGCGACATCAAAGGCGCGCGCGATGTGGCGCTGCTGAAGTATGATTCAGCCGGCAAGTTGGCGTTCAGTGAAATCCTGGGCGCGTCGCAATCAGCGAACGGGTTCGCGCTCGCGGTGTCGGCGGACGGCAAGGTTGCGGTGGCTGGCTCGGTTGAAGGCGGTTTGAGCGGCACGACGGCAAAAGGTGGCACGGATTCGTTTGTCGCCATGTTCGACGCGGGCGGAAAAGAGCTTTGGACGGCGCGACGCGGCGCGAGCGCCAATGACGAAGCGTTGGCCGTCGCGTTCGCGCCGGATGGCAGCGTTGTTGTCTCCGGCAAGACCGATGCGGCGTTGAGCGGTCAGGTGAGCGCAGGCGGCACCGATGCTTATGTGCGCGGGTACTCAGCCTCGGGCTTGGAAATGTTCACGCGCCAGTTCGGGACGGGTGGCGCGGATACGGCGACAGCGCTTGTCGTGCGCGACAACGGTTCAGGTGGAATCGATATTTTCACCGGCGGTGTCGAAGACAATCGCGGCATCGTGCGCAGCTTCAGCTACACGAGCGGCGCGGGCTTCAGCGTCGGCGCGACGCGCGACGTTGGCTATTTCTACAAAGGCGCGATCAATGCGCTCGCGGTTGACGGTTCATCGCTCTATGTCGGCGGCGAGATCGGCGCGGATCGTTTGACGCTGAGCAACACTGCGCGTGGCGCGGTTGCCGGCCAAGAGGGCTTTGTCGCGCGCATCAATGCGGATCTGACTTCAACGGGGCTCGATCGCGCAACGTATCTTGGTTCGGCGCAGGATGATTCCGTCAAATCGCTCGCGATCGTGAATGGCTCAGTATACGCGGCTGGCGTGAGCGGCGGCGTCATGGCCGGCACAGGCGCCGCGAATACGCCGATGAGTTTCTTGACGCGCCTCGGCGCTGACGGCGACACGGACTGGATGCGTACGTTCACGTCCGCAGGTGGCACGGTGAAGCTCACCAGTCTCGCCGTCGATACTGGCGGCGCCTCGCCGCTCGACGTGCTGGGTCTTCCGAAGGGTGCGCTCGCAACCAACGATACCGGCGCGCTGACTGCGCGCAGCGCATTGCGCGTCGGCGATGAATTCAAGATCGGCGTCGATGGCCGCCGGCTCACCACAATCCGCATCACCGAGAAAGACACGATGGCGACGCTGGTCGCTTCGATCAATCGCGCCGTTGGTTCGGCCGGGCGCGCTGAGATCGTCAAAGAGAACGGCCTCGAGCGCATCAAGATCACACCGCGCGGCGGCAAGGCTGTTCGCATCGATCCAGGCCGCACCGACCGAGATGCGCTGCCGGCGCTTGGGCTGACGCAAGGCATCGTCGCCACCACGGATGCCGGGCGCGGCGCGCTGAAGACCTATGGCCTCGGCATCGTTGGGCTCAAACTCGATAGCGCTGCCGCCATCACCGGCGCCAAGGCCGAGCTCTCGGCGGCGATCTCGATCGTCCGCCAGGCCTATGACTCGCTGCTCAATCCGAACGCCAAAGAGCTCACGGACGCGGAAAAGGCACTGCAGACCCGCCGCCAGAATATGGGCGCGGCGCCCGAATATCTCGGCGCGCAACTGGCGAATTATCAGGCTGCCTTGGCCCGGTTGGGCGGTTGATAACTCGCCACAGAGGTGCGGCGCCGGCGGGCTTCCAATAGGGGCCGGAGCCGGTTAGAAGCCCCGCTTCGCCGGATCAGCCGCGGTAGCTCAGTGGTAGAGCGCGTCATTGGTAATGACGAGGTCGAGAGTTCAATCCTCTCCCGTGGCACCATCCTTCGCCAGCTGACGCGAGCTTCGGATGGCTTTCGCCTAGTCAGGCGCTGGTGTTCCTTCTTCCTCTTCCGCCGTGACTTGGTCGGCGCCGCCGCAAGCTTGTTGGACGATGCGCCAGTCGCGTTCGTTGAGCGAGGGCGCTAGGCCGTCGCGGGCACGCGCGCGCGCAGCGATGGCGCGTTCGCGCGAGGCCGGGTGGGTTGAGAGCATGGTCGGAATGTCGCCGGCGCCTTCATCGTCGGCGTAGGCCTGGAAGCGATCGAACATAGCCGCGATGCCGGCGGTGCTGATGCCGGCGGCATCGAGATAATCCATGCCGCGACTGTCGGCGTCGCTCTCATCGCCGCGGCTGTAGCGAAGACCGGCGAGGTTCACTGACGCGATGGCGATAGCTTGGCCGGCGCCCGCGCCGCCGAACACGACGTCAAAGAAGATGCCCGCGCCGATCTGGCGGATGACGTTCTTCATGATGTGGTTGTGCTCGATGTGCGCGATCTCGTGGGCGAGGACGCCGATGAGTTCGTCCGGCTGTTCGGCCATGCCGATCAGTTCGTCGGTGACGATGATTGAATTGTCTGGCAGTGCGAAGGCGTTCGGAAAATCGGCGTCGGCGATGGTGATCCAGATTTCGTCGCGTTCGGGGACGTTCGAACGTTCCATGATCCGGTACGCGAGATCGTTGAGGATCTGCGCGGCTTCGTCGGAATCTGGGCACTGAGCGGTGAAGTTGTTCACCTGGGTCCATGAGATGTCGGCAATCTGCGTGCGATACTTTTCCGGCATGGCGCGCGCCATCGGATCAGCCGCGTAGGGAATGCCGATCAGGAAAGCGCCAGCGAGAGACCACGCGAGCGTCACCAAAGCAGCGACGGTGAGGCGCCCCTCCGTGCCCTGCGCGCGCAGCCTCATTAGATGCGGTGCGACGGCTTTGAGTTCGTCGTCGTACCAGCCGCCGAGCATGAGGCGCTCGCCAGTGTCCGGCTTGCGCTTTTGGCGCAGGACAATGCGGCCGTTCTTATCGTCTGAGCGCGCTAGATCGGCGTAGTTCCAATCCATCGTGCGTTCGCCGTAGCGAATGAAGAGCTTTTCTGGTGTGAGGGTGACTTCGACGTCGGTAAAGATCGCGGCGCGTCCGTCGGCGTAGCGTGCCTGCATCAGATCACACCCACGCCCATGTCGAGATCGAACGCGTCGCCAAGACTTTCGCCCGCGTCAGAATCTCTGAGCACCGATTGGCCGATCTCCGCGAAGCGCGGCGTTTCGATCAACTCTAAACGGTTCAAGACATATCGAACCTGCAGGAAGCCAGCGACCGGCGAGAGCAAACCGAGCGAGAAGATCAGGAAGATCCAGCCCAAAGTTTCATAGAAGAGCAGCGAGAGCGTCTTTGCGCGCAGCTTGAAGCGCGCGCCATCGATCACGATCTGGGCCGCGATTTGGTTCATCGCGGCGGCGCGATACGGCGCGAACGCGACGAAGTACGAAATGATGGCCAGCACTGTTCCAAGTACAAACACGCCTGCAGCCACCGCCGAAGATTCCGGCCCGACTTCGGTCGTCTGTGTGGCCGACAGCACAGCGGCGACGCCTACGGTTGCGAAGACGTAGCTCATGAATCCGCCGATGGCGGTCCCGATCCAACCCATGGCGAAGGGCCACCACATCCGTCTTTGCGGCGACTCTCCTCGCGGCGTTTCGAACTGGAAGGGTTGATCGCCGAAGCGGGTGTTTTCCCACATCATGCGCGCGCGATTGATGCGCGCGGCCGGCGTGTACCAGCCGAGCGAAAGCAGCTGCAGCACCCACCAGCCCCACGAGGCCGCGGCAAAACTCCAAGCCGACCCTGCGAGCCCAAGTTTGATGCCGCGCCAGCGCGTGCGCGAGAGTTGGTAGCGGCGCATCCAGTAGCGCGCGGCGGCGACCAGCGGCACCGAGAGAACGTAGAAACCGAACGTTAGCCACCCGGCCCAGACCGCCTCCAACGCGACTGGCGCGATGTAGAAGACAAAGATGGCCGGCAGGAAGAAGCATGGCAGCGAGATGAGGAAGCCGCGAAACAGTTCACTGGCGCTGCCCGTGTATTCGAGCGGATCGCCCAGAACCCAGGTGCGTGACCACAGCCGCCGGCGCATCGAAGTGCGCGCCCAGAAGCGGTACATGGTCAGCGTGATGATGGTCAGGCCCGCGTTCTTCAACGCAAGGCCAAGCACGTTGAAGAACTTCCCGCTGTGGGCGAAAGTCTGGCTTGGTGCGGCTTCGGCCGTCATGTGGTCCCCTGGACGTTTATTCTAGCGGGGCTTCGGCAAAGGTCGATTCGACTAGTGAACGAGAAGCAGAAACCACCGTCCAAAAAGGCCCAGCGCCTGGCTGATGCGTTGAAGCGCAACATCGCGCTCCGGAAGGCGGCCAAAAAAGCGGCTGAACCTAAGAAAAACTAGCGCGGAGCCATGCTTGGACGCATGGCCGCCGCCTTGCTTACGCCGCCGCCGCATCCCATAAGCGGCCCGCCGGGGGGAGCCGGCGAAAGACCCTCATGGATCGTATTGTCATCACGGGCGGCGCGCCGCTCAACGGAACTATCCCGATCTTCGGGGCCAAGAATTCGGCGTTGAAGCTGCAGGCGGCGTCGCTGCTGTCCGCTGAGCCGCTGATGCTCGAAAACATGCCCGACCTCGCGGACACGCGCTTCATGGCGCAGCTGCTGAAAACGTTGGGCGTCGAGATCACCTGGATCAAAGAAACGCACACGCTGCGTATGCACGCGGCCGAGATCGTCTCGACGATCGCGCCGTACGATCAGGTGCGAAAGATGCGCGCCTCGTTCAATGTGCTTGGGCCGCTGCTGGCGCGCGCTGGGCACGCTACGGTGTCGCTGCCGGGCGGCTGCGCGATTGGCGCCCGACCTGTGGACCTGCACTTGAAGGCGTTCGAGGCGATGGGCGCCGATATCGTCATCGAGGAGGGCTACGTGAAGGCGGCGGCGCTGCGTGGCTTGAAGGGCGCCGAGATTGAGTTTCCGTTCCCGTCGGTTGGCGCGACCGAGCACACCATGCTCGCGGCAGTGCTCGCCAATGGCGACACAGTATTGAAGAACGCGGCGCGTGAGCCGGAGATCGCTGACCTTGCCGATTGCTTGAATGCAATGGGCGCGAAAGTTGAAGGCGCGGGCACGAGCACGATCAACATAAAAGGCGTCGCAAAGCTCAGCGGCGTGAAGCACGCCGTGGTGGCTGATCGCATTGAAGCGGGCACGTACGCGATGGCCGCCGCCGCTGCGGGTGGCAATGTGCTGTTGCAGGGCGCGCGTTTCGAGCATCTCGGCGCGATGCTGAAATTCTTGCGCGACGCTGGCGTGCGCGTTGACGCAGAAGGCCGCGGCATCCGTGTGCAACGCGCGGTGAAGGATCGCATGAACGCGGTCGACTTCGAGACGGAGCCGTTTCCGGGCTTCCCGACTGACCTGCAGGCGCAAGCCGTGGCGCTGATGTGCATGGCCGATGGCGTGTCGCGGATCAAAGAGACGATCTTCGAAAATCGCTTCATGCACGTACCAGAGTTGGCGCGTCTCGGCGCGAAGATCGAAATTCACGCCAATGAAGCGATGGTGACGGGCGTGCCGAAACTCATTGGCGCGCCGGTAATGGCGACGGATTTGCGCGCGTCAGTGAGCTTGGTGGTGGCTGGCCTTGCAGCTGAAGGCCAAACCACGGTGAACCGCGTTTATCACTTAGATCGCGGTTTCGAGAAGTTGGAAGCCAAGCTGCAGGCGTGCGGCGCGCAAATCGTGCGCGAACGAGAAGAACAGGCGGCATGACGACTGGCCTGCTCCGATTGATGGCAGAAGACGCAGGCGATCTCGATATTATCGGGGCCGCCGTGCAGGACGCACTCGTGCGCGTCGGTGAGATCAGCTTCGACAAGAAGGCGCGTCGTTTCACCGTGATGATCAACCGTTTTCGCTGGGAGACGGCCGGCGAAAAGGGTCCGTACGAGCGTGTGCGCGCGGCGTTGTCGTTTGATGGCGTGCTGGCCGTGAAAAGCCGCCGCGTGCGCGCTGACATCGATGAAGCTTTGGCGTCGCTCCTCTCCATTGGATTCATTCCCGAAGAAGAGCCGCCGGGTGGGGTCGTGCGCTTGCTGTTGGCGGGCGGCGGTGAGATTGCTGTCGATGTTGAATGTCTCGATGCGGTGCTGATCGACACAGGCCCAACTTGGCCAACGCCGCGCCGTCCTGATCACGAACAGAATTGACGGCGTTGCGATGAGCGAACGCAATCGCCTCGCGGAGATCAATCTGGATGAAGGCTCGCTCGCGCCGGCTTCTCCCAACGCGGAACACGAGCGTCGCATAGCGCTGTTCGATCTGAAGGAGTCGAACTCCTTCGCCGTGCTCAACGAAGATCGCGGGCCGTACGTGCTGCTGCTCGGCATGTCCGAGGGGCGCCTTGTTCTCGATGTAAGCGATGTAGGCGGTGTACGCGTTATCCTGCATCACGCGCCGCTCGGCAGCCTGCGCAAGATCGTGAAGGACTACACGTTCATCTGCGAGAGCTATAACGCCGCCATTCGGGACGCGCCGCCGAGCCGGATCGAAGCGCTCGATATGGGCAGGCGGGGTTTGCACAACGAGGCGGCCGAAGTGCTGCAAGAAGCGCTGGCTGGCCACTTCACCATCGACAACGAGACCGCGCGGCGTCTGTTCACGTTGGTGTGCGCGCTGCATGTCCGGGCCTGAGACGCTACCGGCGTCGGTGCTGTTTGCTTGCACCCACAACGTCATCCGTTCGCCTATGGCGGCGGAGTTGATGCGCATGCAGTTTGGCTCAGCGGTGCGCGTCGAAAGCGTGGGTCTTCGTCCGGGCGAGGAGGTTTCCTATATGGCCGCCTTCGTCGTGGATGAGCTTGGCGGCGATATCAGCGGTTACGCGCCAAAGGGCTTCGACTTCTTCGAGACCGACTATTTCGAGGGCGGGCCCTTCGATCTCATCGTCTCGCTCTCCCCCGAGGCGCACCACACCGCCCTGGAACTCGTCCCCAAACTGGCCGCGGCCGCCGAATACTGGCCGACTTTCGACCCCTCCTTGGCGGAAGGGTCGAGAGAACAGGTGCTTTTGGAGTACCGAACAGTCCGGGATGGCTTGGCCAAGCGCATCGCGACACGTTTCCCGCGCCCATCGACGGGATAGGGCGCGCCCCCTATAAGGCCCCGCGACTTAGCCGAGTCTGGGCCGAGTTCAGGAGTAAGAATGGCCAAGGAAGAACTACTGGAATTCGCCGGGACCGTGATGGAGCTTTTGCCCAACGCGACGTTCCGGATCGAACTTGAGAACGGACACGAGATCATCGGTCACACCGCGGGCAAGATGCGCAAGAACCGCATCCGCGTGTTGGCTGGCGACAAGGTCCTGGTCGAGATGTCGCCTTACGATCTGACCAAGGGTCGCGTGACGTACAGATTCAAGTAATGACCAAAAGCTCCCTTGATCGCGCCGTCGTTGTAACGGGCGCATCCACCGGCATCGGCCGCGCAGCGGTTGCGAAAGCGGTGCGCGAGGGTGCGCATGTGTTTGCGAGCGTGCGCAAACAGGCGGACGCCGATGGGCTGAAGACCGAGTTTGGCGACGCGGTGACGCCGCTTTTGTTTGACGTTGCCGACGAAGCCGCCGTGCGTGCTGGTGCAGCGCAAGTTGCGGCAGCGTTGGGCAATCGCAAGCTCTTCGGTTTGTTGAACAATGCAGGCATCGCCGTGGCGGGGCCGTTGCTGCACCTCGATACCGATGAGCTGCGCAAGCAATTCGAGATCAATTTCTTCGGCGTCCACAACGTGACACGCGCGTTCGCGGATCTGCTTGGCGCCGATAAGACGCGCACCGGCAATCCAGGCCGCATCGTGATGATTTCGTCCGTTGGTGGTCAGAATGGATCGCCGTTCGTTGGGCCGTACTCGGCGTCGAAGTTTGCGATGGAGGGCTATTCGCAATCACTGCGCCGCGAGCTGATGCTCTACGGCATCGATGTGATCGTGGTCGGTCCGGGCGCAATCGCAACGCCGATCTGGGACAAAGCTGGCGAGAGCGATCTTACCCGCTTCAGCAACACCGATTACGCGCCAATGCTGAAGGGCGTCGAGAACTACATGCTGGCGCAAGGACGTTCCGGTTTGCCGGCGTCGGATGTCGGCGACTTGGTTTGGTTCTGCTTTACAGATCCTAAGCCGAAGACGCGCTATCGCATCCTGCGCAACGAATTCATGGACGTGACGCTGCCGAATATGATCGGGCAACGCGCGGTGGATAAGGTCATCGCCAAGCGTCTGGGATTCCCGAAACCCAAATGACCCGCCTAGTGCTCGCCAGCGCGAGCCCGCGCCGGCTGGCGCTGCTGGCGCAGATCGGCATCACGCCCGATGAAGTGATCGCTGCCGATATCGATGAAACGCCGCTGAAGGATGAAACGCCGCGCAATTTGGCGCTGCGGTTGGCGCGCCAGAAGGCGGAAGCTGTGACGGCCGACGGCGCTGTTGTGCTGGCTGCTGACACGGTGGTTGCGGTTGGGCGGCGTGTTTTGCCGAAGGCTGAGAGCGAAGCGGAAGCGCGCGAGTGTTTGCGCCTGCTCTCCGGGCGCTCGCATCGGGTTTACACCGGCGTTGCTGTGAAGACGGGAAGTGTGCTGCGCGATCGTCTGGTTGAGACGCGTGTCGCATTCAAAGCGCTAAGCGCCGCGGAGGTTGAAGCGTACCTTGCCAGCAAGGAATGGCACGGCAAAGCCGGTGGCTATGCGGCGCAAGGCTTAGCTGGACGCTACATCACGTCGATCATTGGCTCGTACTCTTCGGTGATTGGGTTGCCGCTCTATGAGACGGCAAACTTAATTGAGTCAGCGCGCTCATGAGTGAGCCGCTGGAGACTTGGATCGACGCCGCGATCGGTGAAACACGTGAAGCGCTGGTGCGCGACGGCAAAGCGATTGCGCTCCGTGTGACTCGCGACAGTGATGAAGGCCGCCGCGCGCGATGGGGCGAGGTTTATTGCGCGCGTGTGCGCGAACTCGACAAGCGACGGCGTGGGGCGTTTCTCGAGCTTGGATTGCGCGATCAACAAGGGTTTTTGCCGCTTGGTGATGATGGGCGCGCGCGCATGCGCAAAGAGCGCGTGAATCTGCGTGAAGGCCAGGGTGTTGTGGTTTCGATCACACGCGAGGCGGCGCGTGGGAAGAACCCAGTCCTTGATCTCACTGAGATTGGTCACGACGGCGAATATCCGCATCGCATTGCGCAGCACGATGTCGACGCGGAACTGGTGCTGGCGAAACCAGCGCCCGATCCGCAAGTGCGCGCCAAGCTGGACGCGGCCATCGAAGATGCGCTGGCGCGCACGACGCCTATTCCTGGCGGCGGCATGCTCACGATCGATGCGGTGACAGCGCTTGTCGCGATCGACGTTGATGCAGGGGCGCGGCAAGGGAGCGGTGATCCCGAACGCTTTGCGCTCGATCTCAACATCGCCGCGGCGCAGGAAGCGGCGCGACAAATCAGGCTGCGTAATCTGGGCGGGATTATCGCCATTGATTTTGTGTCGCTGAAAGCCAAGGCGCATCTCAAAGCCTTGGAGGATGCAGTGCGCGCGGCTTTCTCAGGCGATCCTTGGAGCGTGCAGTTCGGCGGGTTGTCGAAATTCGGCGTCTATGAATTGGCGCGCTCGCAGCTGCGCTCGCCGTTGCACGAACAGCTCCGCGATCCGGACGGGCGCTTGAGCGCTGAGACGATCGCGCTCATGGCGCTGCGCGCGATTGAGCGCGAAGGCCGCTCGCAAACGGGGCGTCAAATCGCCTGCACGGTGGCGCCGGAAGTGAAAAGCTGGCTGGATACGGCGGAGATCGACTGGCGCGCGCAGCTTTCAAACCGCATCGGCATGCGTTGGAGCATCGATGCAGCGCCAGGCCCACGCGATAAGATCGACGCGAGGGCGTCATGAGCAAGTGCGCAATTTGCGGCAAAGAGCAGGACCCGAAGTATCGGCCGTTCTGCTCAAAACGATGTGCGGATGTGGATCTTCATCGGTGGTTGAGCGGTGGCTACGCTATTCCGGCGGTCGAGGAAGACGATCCGGATGGTGAAAGTTCGGTCGAACCGAATCCGAAGGACTAGCCGAACGTCGCCACGATCGGCACGTGATCTGAGGCCTTCTCCAGCCCGCGCGCCTTCTTGAAAATATCGACGCTGTTGAGCGTATCTGCTGCTTGAGGCGACAGCAGCAGGTGGTCGATGCGGATGCCGTGATCCTTTTGCCAAGCGCCGGCTTGGTAATCCCAGAACGTATATTTGTGCGCGGCGCCGTCGGCTTGCATGTACGCGTCGGTGATGCCGAGATTGAGCAGAGCGCGGTAAGCGGCGCGGGTTTCGGGTTGAAACAGCGCGTCGCCTGTCCAGACCGCCGGATTGTGGCAATCGACGTCGCGTGAGATCACGTTGTAATCGCCAGCGATAACGAATCGCTCTTCGTAGGTCAGCAATTCGGCGAGGTGAGTCTTGAGCGCGTCCATGAACTGCAGCTTGAACTGAAACTTCTCGGTTGTGATCGGATTGCCGTTTGGTGCGTAGATAGAGGCGACCCGCACTGGCCCATCTGGCGCGGCGATGACGCTTTCGATGTAGCGCGCGTGTTCGTGATCCAGGCCGGGTACGCCGCGGATGGTCTCTTCGATCCGGTGCTTCGAGAGGATGGCGACGCCGTTATAGCTCTTCTGACCGTAGGTCTCGATGTTGAAGCCCATCGCCTCAAACTCAAGCCGTGGAAAGCGTGAGTCCTCGCACTTGATCTCTTGCAGACACCAAATGTCCGCGTTCACCTCCTGGAACACCTTCAGCGCCGTGGGCAGGCGCGCGAGGATGGAATTGACGTTCCAGGCTGCGATTTTGAGGGCCATGCACGCGGCTTAGCCGCGCACAGGGCGAGGTTCAACTGAGCAAAAAGGCGGCTGCGAAGGCAAAGCCAACCACGACGAGGGCAACGCCAGCGGCGAGGACGTAGCGCATCCCCGTTCCGGTTTGGCCGGCGCGGACCTCTTCTGCTTCGACTTCAATATGGTCGCCGACTTGATGACCGGTCATGGGTCGTCTCCTTCAACCCCCGTGCGGACATTTTTCGCGTGCCCGAGCCCCAGGGGAAAAGCCAAAATCAGAACGCCATGCTAAAGGGGGCGCTATGATTGTAATCCTGTGGGCCTTCACTCTGTTCCATGTGGCTGTGGGTTTCGCTAGTCTGGGCGGCGCGGTACGCCTGCTGACGCCAAAGGAACGCGCGCACTGGCGCTCGCAATCCGCTCTGCTCGTGGCTGAGTTTCTGTGCTGGATTTATCCGATCGCAGCGTTCGTGGGCGCGAAATCTGCATGGACCGCATATGCGGCCGGGCAGCATCACGCGATTCCGATGCTGCTCGCGCCAATCCTGTGGCTTGTGTTGATGGGCCTTCTGTTTGCGATCGTCGATTTTGCCGAGGATGGCGTCTTGGGCAACGCGCGTAAGGCGAGCGTTTAGGCGATGTCCAAAATGTATGAGCTTGCGACGCCGTTGCTTGCGTTCGCGGCGTTCTTTGCTGGGTTCTATGCGCTGTTGCTCTCTGCGAGCCGCGCCGACTGGTGGGTTGTCGCACCGTTGGCTGCGGCCACAATCGGCGCCGCAGTGGCGGCGTTTGTTTTTCGCAAGACGCGGCCGAACCTGGCGCTTGCGCTTCCGGCTGTGCTTGGCGTGTTGTTGTTCGCTGTAATTGCGCTGCGCTAGAAGCCGCGAAACGTCGCGATCTCGTCAACGCTGGCGCGATCGCTGCGCATCGTGTTCACCGGCTTGTCTGCCGCATAGCCGAGGGCCATGCCGCAATAGATCATCTCGTGATCGCCGAGTGCGAAATGCGCCGCGAGCGGCGTGCGCATCCGTGCCCAGGCTTCCTGCATGCAGCTTTGGACGCCGCGCTCAAGCGCAGCGAGCGCCACGCTTTGCATGAACATGCCCAGATGCGCCCACTGGCCGTGGCCCATGTTTTTGTCGATCACGAAGAAGAGGCCGACAGGCGCGCCGAAGAACTGGAAGTTCTGCGCGAGGTGCATCAGCCGCTCGGTCTTGTTTTCGCGCGGGATGCCGAGAAGCGCGTACATATCTTCGCCGAGTTTGTAGCGGCGCGTGCGGTAGGGCTCCCAGAGATTGTGTGGGTACACGAGGCGTTCGCCTTCGTCGCCAGGCAGGTTCGCTTGCGCTATGGCGACGACCGCATCGCGCTCGGCGCCAGCGACAGCGATGACTTTCCATGGCTGCAGATTGCCGCCTGACGGAGCAAAGCGCGCAACGTCGAGAATATCTCGGATCAGAGGTTCTGGGACTGCATCGGATTTGAACGCGCGCACGGAGACGCGCGACTTTATGGCTTCATCGACGTTCATTACCGCCCCTGTGTCCGGTCCCTGATGTCGCGCGCGTGTTCGCGACCGATCTTTTGCGCTTGCTCGATTTCTTTGGCGCTCATTTCCGCCGCCAGAGCGGCTGCGCGTTTACGCGCCGCATCGTCCGCCCCGAGCGTCACCGCCGCGTAAAGCCACGAGAGCGCCTCTACGGGATCACGGTGCATCAGAAAATCGGAGAGGTGCGCCATCGCAGGTGCGTAGCCCAGGTCGGACGCGCGCATCAGCCAGCGTCGCGCATCGTCCGGCTCGCTCATGGTGGCGATTTGGACCATTGCCTCTCGATCGCCGCCGCCAGCGGCTGATCGAAACTGGGTGAGCGCCGCTTCATTGTTTTTCGCCACGCCAATGCCTGAGCGCAGCGCGATGCCGTACGCTGTTTGTGCGCCGGGATGACCAAACTCAGCGCCGCGTTCGAAGCACTCTGCAGCAGCGGCCTTATCGACGGCGCCGCCGAGGCCGCGCCAGTACATCACGCCGAGATGGTAGAAGCCGGCGGGACGCGGTTCATCTTGCAGGGCTTCTTCTAGGAGTTTGCGCGACCGTTTCCACTCGCTCTTCTCGAACGCGTCGAGACCTTTATCGAGTTTGGAGCGGCCGCCGAACATCAGACCGAGAAGCTGACGCCACAGCCGCAGCTGGAGGTCGCATTCGGGTTTCTGACTTTGAAGGAGGCGCCGATCAGCTCATCGACCCAGTCGACTTCTGAGCCGAGCAGAAAAGGCAACGACACCGGATCGATGAAGAGGCGGGCGCCGTCGCGTTCGATCACCAGATCGTCGGTATTCGCGGCTTGGGCGACGCCGATCTCGTACTGGAAGCCCGAACAGCCGCCGCCTTCGACGGCGACGCGTAAGCCAGCGCCCTGGGGCTCGCTCGCGACCACGGACTTGATCCGCTCGGCGGCGGAGGCGGAGAGGGCGATGTCAGGCATTCGTTAACGGTGACCCTTGGGCGTTTCTAAAGCGCTTCGCCCCCATATATGATCATCCCCCAAGGCGAGGAGAAGCCGGTTCGTGGCAGACGGGCAGAAAGCGATGAAAAAAGCGAGAGCTCCGAAGGCGGAGCCGCCTTTCGTGCGCCCGCCGCGCGCCCCTTATGCCACCGATCCGGCCCGTTCGCGCGGGCGCTTGCATGAAGAACCGGACAGCAAGACACGGACCCCTTTCGAGCGCGACCGCGACCGGATCGTCCATTCGTCCGCGTTTCGGCGCCTGCGTGGCAAAACGCAGGTGTTCGTTGCGCACGAAGGCGACCATTACCGCACGCGGCTGACGCACTCTCTTGAGGTTGCGCAGATCGCCCGCAGCGTGGCGCGGGTTATGGGGCTGGAAGACGATCTCGCGGAGACGCTTGGGATCGCGCATGATCTTGGTCACCCGCCGTTCGGGCATACGGGCGAGGATGTGCTCGACGCCTGCATGGAAGGCTTCCAAGGCTTCGATCACAATGCGCAGACCCTGCGCGTGCTGACCAAGCTGGAACGCAAGTATCCGATGTTCGACGGCCTGAATTTGACCTGGGAGACGCTGGAAGGCGTGGTCAAGCACAATGGCCCTCTAGTCCGCTATGGGCAGACGTTGGAAGACTTGCCGATCGCGATCCAGGAATACAACGCAACGCACGATCTTGATCTGGACTCGTGGCCGAGCCTTGAAGCGCAAGTCGCGGCGCATGCGGATGACATCGCCTACAACAACCACGACATCGATGACGGCCTTCGCGCCGGTCTCTTTTCGCTGACTGAACTTCGCGAAGAGGTGCCGATGGTTGAGCGCGTGCTGCTCACCGTTGAGCGCGACCATCCCGGCGTCGATGAGTTCCGCACGTCGGCCGAGACCATTCGCCGTCTGATCGGCGTCTGGATCGACGATTTGATGTGGGAATCCGGCAACCGTATCGCCGCAGCTAAGCCGCAAAGCGTAGAGGATGTCCGCGCTGCCGGCGTGCCGCTGATCGGTTTTTCAGACGTTATGAACGAGCATCAGGCGGTGCTGCGCCGGTTCCTGATGGCGCGGATGTATCGGCACTGGCGGGTCAATCGTTCGCGCAGTCACGCTAAGCGGATCATCCGCCAGCTGTTCGATCTCTTCATCGCGGAGCCGGAATTGCTGCCGCCAGGGTGGCAAGAGGGCGGCGATGGCCCGCGCGGGCAACGTACGGCGCGCCGCGTTTGCGACTATATCGCCGGCATGACCGACGATTTCGCTATCGACGAGCACAAACGCTTGTTCCGGCTCGATCGCTAACTACTCCGTTACGCCTGCGGAATTATGGATTCACGCATGGCTGCTCTTCACCTCGTTAAGCCGGGGTGAACGAGGGCCGTGGTAAATGACGTCTTGCGATTCCGGAGAGCGCGACGTGAGCAGAAGCTACGATCCACGCATGCATGCGTATGACGACCATTCGCGTGGCGCAGGCGTGCTCTATGTTTTGATGGTTGTGATCGCCGTCTGCTTCGGCGGATTTCTCTGGCAGCTTTACAGCGCCCCGGAAGTGCCGCGCATCACAGCCCAAGCTGGGCCCTACAAGATCGAACCACCGCCCGCGCCGCCGGCGCCACAAGCGCTGCCGGAAACATCGCCCGCGCCAACGCGCGCGGAGGCTTCGCTTGCCGAAGTGGAAACGCCGATGGTTGAACTCAATCCGCAGGTTGATGCGCCGAGCAGGCCAGCGTTCGCCGCCAATGGCCGCTACGTGGTGCAACTTGCCGCGCTTCAATCTGAAGCCGCGATCGAACCGTCATGGCGGCGTTTCGTTGCCCGCGCCCCCGCGCTCTTCGCCGGCGCGAGCATGGATGTGCAGCGTGCCGACCTTGGCCCGCGGGGCATTTATCACCGCATCCGCGCCGGTTACTTTGCGAACAGTGACGACGCGACGGTCTTCTGCGAGCGGATACGGCAAATGGGTCAGGACTGCATCGTCGCGGCGCGCTAGGACACATTCATGCTTTCGTGTCTGCTAGGCATTCGCCAACCCAATCTCGATGACGATACGCGCGTGTTTTTTCGCGACGCGCAGCCGTGGGGCTTTATTCTCTTTCGTGAAGCATGCGTAACGCGCGAACAAGTGCGTGCGCTCTGTGCTGAGCTGCGCGCCACGGTCGATCACGACGCCACTGTTTGGATCGACCAAGAGGGCGGGCGCGTCGCGCGGCTGAAGGCGCCGGAATGGCCGGTGTGGCCAGCTGCGGGCAAGTTCGGTGAGATTTACTCGAAAGACAAAGAGGCGGGGCTCAAAGCTGCGTATCTTGGCTATCGGCTGATTGCGCATGAGTTGCGCGATATCGGCATCGATGGAGACTTTGCGCCGGTGCTTGATGTGCCGGTGGAGGGATCTGACAAGATCGTCGGTGATCGTGCATTCTCGGCCGATCCTAAAGGAGTCGCGTTGCTCGCGCGCGCGGCGCTCGACGGCATGCATGATGGCGGCGTCGCTGGATGCATCAAGCACATGCCGGGGCATGGCCGCGCCACCGCTGACAGCCACCTCGCGCTGCCTAAGGTGGCGGCGAAAGAGATCGATCTTGCGAACGATGTGTTCCCATTCGCGCAGATGGCCGACGCCGAAGCTGCGATGACGGCGCACATCGTGTTTGAGGCATGGGATCCTGATCGGCCGGCGACCTGTTCGCCGTTCGTGATCGAGGAGATCATCCGCAAGCGCATTGGTTTTCAGGGCATGTTGATGAGCGACGATCTCGACATGCACGCGTTGCAGTACGCACTGAACGGTGGGCTGACTGAACGTGCTGAAGCCGCGCTTGGCGCTGGCTGCGATGTGGTGCTGCAGTGCTCGGGGAAGCTCAACGAGATGCAGACCACCGCAAAAGGCTGCCGCGAATTGGCAGGGTTGCCGCTGGTTCGCGCACGGGCTGTAGAGGCGTTTGCAAAACGCCAGCCACGCGAGTTCGATGCGGATGCTGGTTGGACCGAATTCAAACAGCTGCTGAACACCTAGACGTCATTCCGGGGCTCGCGTAGCGAGAACCCGGAACCCATGGGCCACCAAACTGCGCTATGATCTCCCTGGGTTCCGGATCGCGCTCCGCGCGTCCGGAATGACGAAGAGAAAATGAGCGACGATACGGACACACTGGAACTCGATCTCGGCGCGGCCGAGGAGGCCGAAGGGCGTGACGCGCTTCTGCTGGCGCTCGATGCGTTCGAGGGGCCGCTGCATCTGCTACTTGAGTTGGCGCGAACAAAGAAGATCGACATTGCGAAGGTTTCTGTCGGCGAGATCGCCGACCAGTATCTGGCGTTCATCGAAGAAGCGCGCGCCCACAACATGGAGATCGCCGGCGATTATTTGGTGATGGCGGCGTGGCTAGCGCTGATCAAATCGCGCTTGCTGATCCCGAAGCCGCAATTGCCAGCCGATGAGCCCGATCCGCTTCAACTCGAAGAAGCGCTGCGCCTGAAGCTGTTGAACTTGGCCAGCGCGCGTGTGGCGGCGAAGAAACTTGAAGAGCTGCCGCAGCTTGGCCGCGACGTGTTCCTGAACGGTCAGCCACAGCCGACAGTGTTGACCAAGGAAATCGTGTGGACCGGTGATCTCTACGAATTGCTCAACGCGTATTGCGCCGAGCGGTCGAAGAGCGTGCGCAAGCGTGCGTATCGCACCTTCGTGCGCCGGGCCTATCCGCTTGAGACCGCGCGCAAGAAACTTGAGCAGGCTCTGGTGAAACTTGAAGAATGGAGCTCGCTCCAAAACGTCGCGCGCGTAACCGATAGTGGGCCCGATGCGCCGCCGCCGGAGAGCTATCTCGCATCCACCTTCGGCGCCGCGCTTGAACTGGCGCGCGAGCACAAGCTCGAGTTGCGTCAAGCCGAAGCGTTCGCGCCGCTGTTCGTGCGCGCCAAGCCAATTCAGAATGGAAGCGCAGAATGAGCGCTGAGAACGAGACCCCGGTTGCCGACCAGATGCGCCGCATCGAGGACGCCTTCACCGAAGGCGGCGAGGAACGTCCACGCGCCGCGCCTAGCGTCGATGCGATCCGCGCTGCGGAGGCGCTGCTGTTCGCAGGCGGTGAGCCGGTCACGGCGAAGGCGTTGGGTGAGAAACTTGGCTCCGCCGTCGATGTCGCCGCCGTGCTGATGAAGCTGAAGGCCGACTATGCCGAGCGCGGTGTCCAACTGGTCGAGGCGGGGGGCGCCTGGCGCTTCCAGTCCGCCCCCGACCTTTCGGGCCTCTTTGCCGAAACTCGCGAAGCGCCTCGAAAACTGCCGAAGGCGGCGATGGAGACGTTGGCGGTCATCGCATACCACCAACCAGTGACGCGGGCTGAAATCGAGGATATTCGGGGCGTGAGCCTGTCTCGCGGCTCGATGGAGCTGCTGCTTGAGATCGGCTGGATCCGGCCGCGGGGTCGTCGGCGGACGCCGGGCCGGCCGCTGACCTTCGGGACGTCGGACGCATTCCTGAGCCAGTTTGGCTTGGCTTCGCTTGACGCTCTGCCGGGCAAGGACGATCTGAAGGGGCTAGGCCTTCTCGATCCCCGGGCCGCGCAGGCCATTGACGTGCCGCGCCCAAGCGAGGACATGGCCAGCGACGAAGAACCACTGTCCCCAGGTGACGACGCGGCAAGCTTTTTCGTGGATCATCTGGAAGACGAAAGCTAAGGCGCGCCCCTCCCGGCGCAACTCGCCAAGTTTGGAGTACCCGTTCGATGCATATGCCTGGCCTTATTCCGCTCCTCATCGTGCTGGGGCTGGCGTTCCTGCTTTTCAGCCGTCCGGGCCGGATTTCGAGCCTGATGGAAGATCTCGGCAAGGGCGTTAGCGGCTTCCGCAAGGGTCTGAGCGAAGGCGACAAGCCCGCCGCACCGCCGGAGCCGCCGCCGGCTCAAGTGCGCGACCAATCCAACCAGGACCGCGCGCAGTAAGTTCTGGCGCGCGGGGTTAGCCGCACATGCTTCCAAGTCTCGGCTTCAACGAGATCATCATTCTCGGCATCCTCGCCCTTGTGGTGGTGGGGCCGAAGGATTTGCCGCTGCTCTTCCGTAAACTCGGGAAGTGGACGGCTAAGCTGCGCGGTATGGCGCAAGAATTCCGCACTGGCTTCGATGAACTCGCGCGTCAGGCGGAGCTGGATGAGCTGAAGAAGGAAGTCGATGCGCTCCGCCGCACGACCTCGCTGCAAGAAATCCGCAGCGAGCTTTCAAAGCCGCTGCCGACGCTCGAAGACTACGCCGGCATCAAGTCGCAACCAGCAATTCCGCCGTCGGCAGTGACGTCCACACCAGCGCTTGAGGCGCCTGTTGAAACGCCGGCAGCGGACGTTGCGACTGAGCAGGTCGCTGACGAGGACCCCGCTAAACTGGGCCTGCCTGAGCACGCAGATGTCGCGCCGATTGTGCGGAGCGCGCCGTGAGCTTGGCCACGGATAAGAAGTCCCCATTGCACGACGACGAGGAAATCGAAGCCTCGCGCGCGCCTTTGCTCGATCACTTGGCCGAGTTGCGCGATCGTTTGCTGTGGTCGTTGGGCGCCGTCGTTGTTGGCTTCATCGGCTGCTTCATTTTCGTCGATCCGCTGTTCATGTTCTTGGCGCAGCCATTTCAGACGGCGATGGCGCATGCGCATCCAGAGCGCGCGGGTGAATCGGTTGAATTGATCAACACCGGCGCGTTCGGCTTCTTCTCGGTGAAGATGCAGATCGCTTTGTTTGGCGGTATCGTGCTCGCGTTTCCGGTGATCGCCTGGCAGGTCTATGCGTTCATTGCCCCTGGGCTCTATCGCAAGGAGCGCGCGGCGGCAGCGCCATTCCTGATCTCGGCGCCGATCATGTTCGCGCTTGGCGCGGCGTTCGTGTTTTACGTCGCGATGCCGTTCGCGCTGAACTTTGCGCTGACGCAGGAAGTCACGACCGGGCCGGTGCGGGTGAAATATCTGCCGAAGGTCGAAGAATATATGGGGCTGGTGACGACGCTGGTTTTGGCGTTCGGCCTCATGTTCCAGTTGCCGGTGGTGCTTTCATTATTGGGGCGTATCGGCGTTGTTTCGTCGTCGCTGCTGCGTAAGGGCCGCCGCTACGCGATCGTCGGGATCGCTGCGTTCTCGGCCTTGGTTACGCCCAACGACATCATCTCGATGTTCGTCATGGCGATGCCGGTTTACGCACTCTACGAAATCTCAATCTGGATCGTCGCGGCCATGGAACGGACGCGCGCCAAGGAAGACGCGTCCGCGGCAGTCACGCCGCCGGCCCCGTAGCGCTTCGGCGCGGCTTCCGCTAAAGCCCGGCCATGCACGATATCCGCGCCATCCGCGAGAACCCTGATCTTTATGACGCTGCCTGGGCGCGTCGTGGCTTGCCGCCTATGGCGAAGAAGATCATCGATTCTGACGCCAAGTTGCGCGCAGCCTCCACCGCTAAGCAAGACGCTGAAGCGCAGCGCAATGCGGCGTCGAAATCGATCGGTGCGGCGAAGGCTAAGAAGGATGAGGCCGAAGCTTCGCGCCTAATGGAGCAGGTTGCGGCGCTAAAGACGCGGATCGAAGAGACGAGCCTCGATGAGGCGAAGTGGCAGAAGGAGCGGGACGATCTGCTCGCCTCGATCCCGAACCTGCCTGCGATTGATGCGCCCGATGGCGCCGATGAGCACGGCAATGTCGAAGTGCGGCGCTGGTATCTAAAGGACGGCGGCGAACCGCCTGCGGTCGATCTCAGCGCCGATCACGTCACGCTGGGCGAAGCGCTCGGTTTGATGGACTTTGAGGCTGCGGCCCGGCTCTCGGGCGCGCGCTTTGTGGTGTTGCGCGGTCAGCTGGCGCGGCTGGAGCGCGCGCTGGCGGCGTTCATGCTGGACGTCCAAACGGGCGAACACGGCTACACGGAGGTGAATCCGCCGGTCTTGGTCAAAGACCATGTCATGTTCGGCACCGGGCAATTGCCCAAGTTTGTTGATGATCAGTTCACCGCGGCGCGCACAGTGAGCCGTCAGGAGCTTCTCAACGAAGCGTTGGCGCGTTTCGATGATGAGTTCGAAAAGCGCGGCGGCAACGTTAAGCCGACGCAGTTGCTCAACGAAATTCTCGAAACCGCGCCGACGCGAGAAGATTTCTGGCTGATCCCGACGGCGGAAGTCGCGCTCACCAATTTGGTGCGTGAACAAATTCTTGATGAAGCGCCGCTGCCTTTGCGGATGACCGCGGATACGCTCTGTTTCCGCGCCGAGGCGGGCGCTGCAGGCAAAGACACGCGCGGGATGATCCGTCAGCATCAGTTCCGCAAAGTGGAGATGGTGTCGATCACGACGCCCGAGCAGAGCGATGAAGAGCACCAGCGTATGGTTCGCTGCGCCGAGGAAATTCTGAAGCGCCTCGAACTGCCGTTCCGCACCATGCTGCTCTGCACCGGCGACATGGGCTTCACAGCGAAGAAGACCTACGACCTCGAAGTCTGGTTGCCGAGCCAAGGCAAGTATCGCGAGATCAGCTCGTGCTCGAACTGCGGCGACTTCCAAGCGCGGCGCATGAATGCGCGTTTTCGCAACAAGGACGGCAAGACCGAGTTCGTGCACACGCTGAACGGCTCGGGGCTCGCCGTGGGGCGCACGCTTGTGGCTGTGCTGGAAAATTACCAGCAGGCCGACGGCAGCATCAAAGTGCCTAAAGCGTTGGCGCCGTACATGGGCGGCAAAGAAACGATAGAGAAAGCCTAAGCGCTCTTCGCTTCAAGAATTTCGACCAGCTCGGCGCCCGTGGTCTCTGCTGGCAGCGCGCGGATATCGCCGTGCACATCGACCGCAACGCCAAGCAGCGCCTGGAAGATGCGACGTGGGAGCGTTTGCGCGCCGAACTGTTCAAGGTGCGGTGTGATGAATTGGGCGTCGAGCAGTTTGAAGCCGCCGCGGCGTAGGCGCGCTGCCAGATGCACGAGCGCGGCTTTGCTGGCGTCTGTCGCCCACGAGAACATGCTTTCGCCGAAGAATGCGCCGCCAAGCGCGACGCCGTAGAGCCCGCCCGCGAGTTCGCCATCAATGCGCGCTTCGACGCTGTGGGCCGTGCCGCGTCGGTGGAGTTCCATGTAGAGCGCGCGGATATCCGGGTTGATCCAGGTGTCTTCGCGGTCTTTGCCCGGTGCAGCGCAGCCATCTATGACACGATCAAAGTCGCGATTGATCGTGAACGTGAACTTGTCTCGCCGAAGCGTGCGCGCCAGGCGCTTGGGGACGTGAAAGCCGTCCAGCGGAAACACACACCGCCATTCGGGATCGACGATAAAGAAACCTTCATCGTCGCGGCTCTCCGCCATCGGAAAGACGCCGCGCTTGTAGCAAGCCAGCAGATCTTCAGGAGTGAACGGCTTCACGCTCGCTAGAATGCCAAACTTCCGGGCGCCCGTCAGCCCACGCAACGCATACTTTCGGATAGCCTCGCAGTGCGCACGAGAAGGGCGTAGGCTTGGGCCATGGAAACGCCGCCGCTCCTGCCGACCCGCGAACAGCTCATTCACGCACTTTATGAAGCGGCCGAGCTCGAGCACAATCTGATGTGCACGTACCTCTATGCGGCGTTCTCGCTGAAGGACGAGAGCGAGGTCGATACGCCCGAAGAGGCGGACGCGGTGAAGCGTTGGCGGCGCGCCATTCTGGATGTGGCGATCGAAGAGATGGGCCACCTCGCGGCCGTTTGGAACATCACCTCCGCCGTTGGTGGTTCGCCGCGTTTCGGCCGAGTGAACTTTCCGATTGACCCAGGTTATCTGCCGGCCGGCATCGTGGTGAAGCTTGCTCCGTTCAATGAAGACGTGCTGCAGCATTTCATCCATCTGGAGCGGCCGATTGGTTCGCAAGAGCCAGACGGCAAAGGCTTTGCGCATGATCGCTTCACGCGCGCGCCGCCTAAGCCGCGTCTGACGCCGATGCCTTTCGACTACAACACGGTGGGTGAGTTCTACGAATTCATGCAGACCGCGCTCGACTTCATGGCGAACAAATTCGGCGACAAGGAGCTGTTCAACGGCGATCCGGCACTGCAGCTCTCAGAAAACGAAGTCGTACTTGGCGGAGCCAAGGCGGTGCTGTGCGCGAAGACGGCCAAGGGCGCATGCGAAGCCATCATAAATCAGGGCGAGGGCGCGTCTGAGGAGAGCGAAAATTCGCACTTCTGTCGGTTCAGGCACATTCGCGACGAACTCATGGCGTTGAACAGGGCAAATCCGGATTTCGTGCCGGCGCATAGTGCAGCGGTAAATCCAGTTCTGCGCCGCCCGCCGCAACCGGAGGGACACGTTTGGATTGAGAACGAGGACGCTGCGGCGATCGTCGATGTCGCGAATGCGTCTTACCAAACGATGCTGCGCTTGCTGGCCTATTCCTACAACGTGCCTGGGCCGAGCGCGGAGAAATCGCTCGCGGTCGATCTGGGGATCGACCTGATGAAGGCGATGACACTGCTTGGGGAGAGCGCAGCGCGCAGACCGTCTGGAAGCGTAAGCGGATGCAATGCTGGCGTGTCGTTCACGGCGCTCCGCGACTCCGGCATGCTCCCGCGCAATGCCGGTTCTCGTCGCTTCTTTGTTGAGCGTATGGCGGAGTTGGAGAAGGGGGCATCGCGCCTCGATCAAACGGATCATCGCGTTGCGCGGGCGACGGGCCTGCTGCGTGCATTGGCGACGCGTGCGAAGCGCTTTGCAGAGATGACGGAAGAGCCAACACACAACTCCGCAGTGGCGCCAGCGCCGGTCTCAAAGCCGCCTGCGCCCACGCCGATCGGCAAGGGCATTGAACTCGTCGACGGCGAGGACGTGCGGATCGTCTATCAGGGCAAGCTTTGCATTCATTCGCGGTTCTGCGTCACCGGCGCGCCGAAGGTGTTTCTCGCCAACGTTGAAGGGCCGTGGATTCATCCCGACGAGATGGACGCCGAGGAGTTGATGGCGGTCTCGCGCGAGTGCCCGTCCGGGGCGATACGCTATCGGCGCAAGGATGGTGGGCCGGAGGAGCACGCGCCGCCGGTCAATTTGATCTCAGTGCGCGAGGGCGGGCCTTACGCGTTCCGCGGCGACCTCAGCATTGATGGCGAAGCGTTTGGTTATCGCGCCACGCTCTGCCGGTGCGGAGCCTCGAAGAACAAGCCGTTCTGCGATGGCTCGCACCACGACATTAACTTCGCCGCTTCCGGTGAGCCGCCAACGGGCGACAAGACCGCGATGCTTGATGCGCGAGACGGCGCGGTGGAGATCACGCCGACGCTCGACGGGCCGCTCATGGTGCGTGGCAATCTGGAGATCATCTCCGGGACTGGCCGCGTCGTCGCGCGTCAGCAGGCGGCGCGGCTGTGCCGGTGCGGCCATTCAAACACGAAGCCGTTTTGCGACGGCACGCACGCGAAGATCGGATTTAGATCAGGCCAGTGAAGGCGAGTTGATCAATCGTCCGAAGGGACGCGCGAGCGAAGAGCATCGCCGCCGATGCGTGCGCCGTGAAATTCCGGCGTATTCACCTCCGGATCGAGAGGCGAGATGACGGCCGGGCCGTAGCTGGCGACTTGTTGTGCCGGGCTGGCGCAGCCATGCAGCGCCATGACCGCGAAGGTGAGCGCAATCAGCACGGCGAGGCCGGCGAAAGATTGTTGAGCCATAAAACGTGAGCCTTTGGTCGAGTGCGAGGCTCAGGTCTGCAAGCATGGCGCCGCAATTCACGCGCCGTTAACTTAGTTCGGCACGACGCCCGGTGGGACGTTGTGCGTTTCGGCCCAGCCGATCCACGCCACGTCAGTCGGTGCGATCACGTGCTCGAGCACAACCCAGACGCCGCCCTGGTTCTTCAGCAGCGCATGCAGGCCTCCGCCAGTATCCATGGCGCCGTTGGTGTAGGCGCTGGCGAGGTTCGTAGTTGACCAGTCGATCGCAGAACCGTCGGCGTTGAGGACGGCAGCGTCGACGTATGCCCATTCGTCCCGAACATTCGCCGTGTTCACGCGCAAGCTCACCGGCTTCCCGACTTCGGCGCCGATGATTGGCGTCAAGATGCTCAGCACCGCTTGGGTGTTCGCGTCAGGTGATGGCGCAGCCGGGGGCTCTGGCGTTTCTGTGGTCGTAGCGGCAGGCGGCGAGCAGGCGGCGGCGAGTGTAACGATAGCGATCAGAAGCGCGCGCATGTTTAACTCTCCGCGGCAGCCTTCGCCGCCAAGTTCTTTTCGAGCCAGTGGATCGAGTAGTCACCGTTGATCACGTCTGGCTCGTTCATCAAGTCACGGAACAGCGGCAGCGTGGTCTCGACGCCGGTGATAACCATCTCGTTCAGTGCACGGCGCAAGCGCATCAGGCACTCGGCGCGGTCGCGACCGTGAACGATGAGCTTGCCGATGAGCGAGTCATAGTTCGGCGGGATCGCGTAGCCGGCGTAGATGGCGCTATCCAAACGCACGCCGAGGCCGCCTGGCGGATGATAGCCGGTGATCTTTCCCGGTGATGGGCGGAAGGTGGAAGGGTTCTCGGCATTCACGCGGCACTCGATCGCGTGGCCGTTGAACTTCACGTCCTGCTGCTTCACCGAAAGCTGCGCGCCGTCAGCGATGCGGATTTGCTCGCGCACGAGATCGATGCCGGTGATCATCTCGGTCACCGGATGTTCGACTTGAAGGCGCGTGTTCATTTCGATGAAATAGAACTCGCCGTCTTCGAAGAGATATTCGACCGTGCCGACGCCCAGATAGCCAAGCTTCTGAATGGCTTCCGCAGTGATACGTCCGATGCGCGCGCGATCTTCTGCGTTGAGAGCCGGCGAGGGCGCCTCCTCGAGAACTTTTTGGTGACGTCGCTGCAGCGAACAATCGCGCTCACCCAGGTGAATAACGTTGCCGTGCGAGTCAGCGACGACCTGAATCTCGATGTGACGCGGATGCGTCAGATACTTTTCCATATAGACTTCGTCGTTGCCGAATGCCGCTTTCGCTTCCGAGCGGGCCGTGTTGTAGGCCTCGAGCACTTCGTCTTCTGAGCGCGCGACTTTCATGCCGCGCCCGCCACCGCCGGCCGCGGCTTTGATCAGCACCGGATAGCCAATGCGCTTGCCGTTCGCCTTTGCGTCGGCTTCGTCCGTGATGGCGCCATCGGAACCGGGCACAACGGGCATGCCGGTATCGATCGCCGCTTGCTTGGCCGCGATCTTGTCGCCCATCAGGCGGATGTGATCGGCTGTCGGGCCGATGAAGGTCATCCCGTGCTGGGTGACGATCTCGGCGAACTTCGCGTTCTCAGAAAGGAAGCCGTAGCCGGGGTGGATCGCTTGCGCGCCGGTGATCTCGGCCGCTGCGATGATCGAGGGAATGTGGAGATAGCTCTTCGCCGCGGGCGGAGGGCCGATGCAGACGCTCTCATCGGCGAGCCGCACGTGCATGGCTTCGGAGTCCGCCGTCGAGTGTACGGCCACCGTCTTGATGCCCATTTCCTGGCACGCGCGGTGGATGCGCAGCGCGATCTCGCCGCGGTTCGCGATGAGGACTTTTTCAAACATCGATTACTCGATGATCATGAGCGGCTGATTGAATTCAACCGGATCGGCGTTGCCGACCAGGATCTGCTTCACTACGCCGTCGTGCGTTGCGTGGATTTGGTTGAAGGTCTTCATCGCTTCCACCAGCAGGATCGTTTGCCCCTTGGTGACGCGATCGCCGATCTTCACAAACGCAGGCGCATCTTCGTTGGCGGCGAGATAGGCGGTGCCGACCATCGGCGAGAGCACGGCGCCTGGGTGCGAAGCTGCATCGACTGGCGCAGCTGGAGGTGCGGCGGGCGCCGGTGCTGGTGCGGCGGCAGGCGCGGGCAATGCAGGCGCAGGGGCCGGGGCGGAGTGAACGACGTGCGTGTGCGCCGGCGGCTGTTGCGCCATCACCAGCGTACGGGCCAAACGCAGGCGGAGTTCGCCGTACTCAACTTCGATTTCGGTGAGGCCGGTATCGTCGAGAACCTTCGCCAGCTCGCGCACTAGGTCCGCATCAACGCCACTGGAAGAAACCTTGCGCGGTTGCGGCGCACGTTTCTGCGGCACGCGGGCCGGGGCTTTTTTCACGACAGCTCTGGACCGTTTCTTACTCACGCGCTTTTGCCTTCATTCGCCAGCAAGGCTGCCGCCTCGATGGCCAGTAAATACGATGTCGCCCCAAAGCCGGCGATGACGCCCTTTGCGGCTTGGCCCACTAACGAAACGTGACGGAATTCCTCACGC
>JBEBHI010000085.1:0-15080 GCA_040080935.1 Terricaulis sp. | reverse complement strand
TACGTTCCGTATCGATCACTATCTCGGCAAGGAGACGGTGCAGAACCTTCTCGTGCTGCGCTTCGCAAACATGTTGGTTGAGCCCATCTGGTCGCGCGCGACGATCGACCATGTGCAGATCACCGTGGCGGAGGAACTCGGCGTCGAAGGCCGAGCGGACTATTACGATAAATCCGGCGCGCTGCGCGACATGGTGCAAAACCATATGCTCCAGCTTCTTTGTCTGGTGGCGCTGGAATCGCCGAACACGATGGATGCAGACGCGATCCGCACTGAGAAGCTCAAAGTGCTTTCAGCGTTGCGGCGTATCGGGCCTGCAGATGTCGCGTCGAAGACGGTGCGCGGACAATACAAAGCCGGGCTCGTGAATGGCGCGAAGGCGCCAGCCTACGCGGAGGAGGTGGGTAAGCCTTCGCGCACAGAGACGTTCGTCGCGATCAAAGCTGAAGTCGACAATTGGCGTTGGGCAGGCGTACCGTTTTATCTGCGTACCGGAAAGCGCATGGGCTCGCGGCGTTCCGAGATCGTCATCCAGTTCAAAGATACGCCGGTGCCGATCTTTGGCGCGGGCGCGGGTGCGCCGAATAAGTTGGTGTTGCGCTTGCAGCCAGATGAGGGCGTGCGGCTGTGGCTGAATATGAAAGAGCCGGGGCCTGGCGGTTTGCGTATCAAGACAGCGCCGCTCGATCTCTCGTTCGCGGAAGAGTTCAACGTGCGCTATCCGGATGCGTATGAGCGACTGCTGATGGATGTCGTGCGCGGCAACCTTTCACTGTTCATGCGGCGCGACGAAGTTGATGCGGCCTGGACATGGGCCGATGCGCTGCTCGCAGCCTGGGATGCGAATGGCGGCGAGCCTTATCTCTACACTGCTGGCTCCAATGGCCCAACCCAGTCAGCGGTCTTGCTGGATCGAGATGGGCGCGCTTGGTGGGATCCAGAGTGATGTCCATGCACTCAACCGTCGAAGCGGTCACGCAGCGGATCATCGAACGGAGTGCTTCGCGCCGCCGTCGTTATCTTGAGCTCATCGATGCCTATGACGCCACTAAGCCGGCGCGCGTAAAGATCGCGGAGGCAAACCGCGCGCATGGCGCTGCCGGCTGTGCAGTGCAGGACAAGATTGAGTTGCTTGGCGGCAACTGGCCATCGATCGGCATTGTCACCGCTTATAACGACATGCTGTCGGCGCACGCGCCGTATGAGGATTATCCTGAGATCATTCGCACCGCGGCGCGCAAAGTCGGCGCCGTTGCGCAGGTCGCGGGCGGTGTGCCGGCCATGTGCGATGGCGTCACGCAAGGCTTCGAAGGTATGGAGCTTTCGCTGTTTTCACGCGACGTCATTGCGTTGAGTACCGCTGTATCGCTTTCTCACGCGACGTTTGACGCGGCCTTACTACTGGGCATTTGCGACAAGATCGTTCCTGGGCTTTTGATCGGCGCGCTCAGATTTCCGTGGCTGCCGGCGATTTTCGTGCCGGGAGGCCCAATGCCTTCGGGCTTGCCGAACAAGGAGAAGGCCGCGCGCCGGCAATTGTTCGCTGAGGGCAAGATTGGCCGCGCTGAGCTGCTGCAGGCCGAGGCCGAGAGCTATCACGCGCCAGGCACGTGCACGTTCTATGGCACGGCCAATTCCAATCAGATGATGATGGAGGTGATGGGTTTACATCTGCCGGGCGCGGCGTTCGTTGCGCCGAACACGCCATTGCGTGAAGCGTTGACCGTGGCCGCCACACAGCGCGCCGCGAAGATCACCGGGCTTGGCGATGACTATCGACCGATTGGCCGCGTGGTGGATGAGAAGGCGATTGTGAACGCAATCGTTGGCCTGATGGCGACGGGCGGCTCGACCAATCATTTTATCCATTTGCCCGCGATCGCGTTGGCTGCCGGCATCGAGATCACATGGGATGATTTTGCCGAGCTTTCACAGGTTACCCCATTGTTGGCGCGTATTTATCCGAATGGCTCGGCCGACGTGAATCAGTTTCACGACGCGGGCGGCATGGCGTTTCTCACGCGTGAATTGCTCGATGCGGGGTTGTTGCACGGCGACATCGCGACTGTCGGCGGGGAAAGCCTAGCCGCGTACGCGCAGGAGCCAACGCTTGCAGGCGAGGCGCTCTCGTGGCGCGATGTGCCTGCGACGAGCGCGGACGACAGCGTGTTGCGCGGTGCGGATGCGCCATTCTCCTCCGATGGCGGTTTGCGCCTGCTGAGCGGCGGTCTGGGGCGCGCATGCGTGAAAGTCTCAGCCGTCGCCGAGGGTAAGCGCATCGTCGAAGCGACGGCGCTTGTGTTCGATTCGCAAGCCGATGTGCAGGCGGCGTTCAAGCGCGGCGACCTTGATCGCGATTGCGTCATCGTCGTGCGTGGGCAGGGACCGCGCGCGAATGGCATGCCGGAGCTGCACAAGTTGATGCCGTTGATGGGCGCGTTGCAGGATCGCGGTTTCAATGTTGCGGTGGCAACGGACGGCAGGATGTCAGGCGCGAGCGGAAAGGTGTTGGCCGCGATTCACATTACGCCTGAGGCAGCAGAAGGTGGCCCGCTGGCGAAGGTGCGCGATGGCGATGTGTTGCGCATCGATGCCGAGAGCGGCGCGCTGGACGTTGTCTCGCCTTTGAACTGGCGAGAGCGTGCGCCATCGCAGCTCGACTTGGCGGGCAATTCGCGCGGAGTTGGACGCGAGTTGTTTTCGCTATTTCGCGCGAACTCTTCTTCTGCCGAACGCGGCGGATCTTCGTTTCCGGACTACGATCCGATCTAGTCCATACCCATTTGCTGGCGGAAGCGTTCTTCAAACGCCGTGTCGCGGGGCTGCGGCGCGAAGCCTTCACCGACGGAAATTTCCAGCTCGCGATTGACGCCGCCGCCGAGCGGCACCGTCAGATGCTCGACTTGGCGGAATGTCGTGAAGTCGGTGGCGACAAGCGGCAAGTAGGCCGGCGTCAGATGAACAATCAGAACCCGCCCGCCTTCTTCCGGACGCATCGGATTGTTCGCCTCAGCCGAATTGTTCGCCGTGCCGTGCAGCAACCACATACGAACCGGCGGCAAAGGCGCACCCGCGCGGCGCGCTTCACGCCAGTAATAACTGAGCTCGAAATAGGTCATGCGGTCGTCGACCAGCACCGCAGAAAACGGCAGCTCGCCCGGTTGTACTGCGGCACGGCGCGCGATCTCGTTTGCTGTTTCTTCCCAGCCGCGCGCGGTGCGCACGCCTTTGGCTTGGTTTGCGATTGCAGGGTACGCCATGATGACGACGGCGAACGCGACACCCAAAGCCATGTTAACAAGCGTAGCGGCGACCAATGTGCGGCGTCCGGCGGCGGAGGAGAACAACGTGCCGGTCACCAGCAAAGTCAATGCAGGGTAGGCGACGGCGGCCCAGTTTGCGTTGGCGCGCGAGATAAAGGCGATGGCGCTGATGATGATGAAGGGCGGGAGGATGTAAGCGATGAGGAATTTTTCCTCAGTTGAGAGCCCGTCACTGCGCCGCCAAGCACGCCAAAGGGCCCAGATCAGAACGACGAATATGACCGGGCCGATGACGCCAGCTTGGCCGAAGACGAACTCAAAGAGTTCGTCGAGGTTGAAGAGCTTCGCCGCATCGAAGTGAGCGTTCGACGCGGTGTGCTGTGCGGTGACGAACCCGTGCTGCGCATTCCAGATCAGGTTCGGCGCCAACACGATCAGCGCGATCAACGTCGCGAGCAGACCTCGGCCTTTCGCCAATGCCGCCCGCACAGGCTCTAGCCACCAAGCGGCGAGCGCTGTGCAGATGAAGAAGTAGAACATGGCGTACTTGGCTTGCACGCCCATGCCGATGGCGACGCCAAGCACGACCGCCCATCCCCACGCGCGCGTGTTCACCAGCCGCCACATCGCCAAGAGCGCGATGGACCAAAGCGGCAGCAGCAGTGCGTCGGTCGAGATTAGGCTTGATGAGAACCAAACGCCTGGCAGCATGAGCCAGCCAAAGCCCGCCCAGAAGCCTGCCCAAGCGCCGTACATGGATCGGCCGAGGATAAAGAGCCCGCTTGCCGCGATCATGTGTGCGATCGGTGCGCCGAGGCGCACGGCCCACTCTGCATCGGTGCCGGCGAGAAATGTCGTCGAGCCGATCACCCAGGCGATCAGCGGTGGTTTGGTGAAGTAGCCCCAGTCAAACGTGCGCGACCACATCCAGTATTGCGCTTCGTCGAAATAGAGCCCGAGCGGGATGTAAAATAGCGCGACGATTCGCGCCGCCGTGATCGCGATCAGCACGAACAAAAAGGCGAGAGTCGCACGGTCGAAGGCGGCTCGGTTCACGGTCATCGGCGTCTCAGATTGTCCCCCGGGCGTCTTAGCGGATGGACCACACTGGCGCCAGGACGCCCACGCACTTGTATGGGGGTCAAACGTGCCTATCTGGCGTCGTTTGTATGCGCTAAGGAGCCGCCATGACGACGATTCCCGCTGAATGGCGCCCGCACAAGGCGATCTGGACCGCTTGGCCCTCCGCGGCTGACCTTTGGGGCGAGGATTTGGATCCGGCGCGCGCTGAGGTCTCAGCGATGGTTCGCGCGCTGTGGGATGGCGGCAACGGCGACAAGATGCGCGTGCTGGCGCATGGGCGCGAGGCGGAGGCGTCGGCGAAGTTGGCTCTTGGTCAAGCGGGCGAAGTGATCCCCGGCGCGTTCGGCGACATCTGGTTTCGCGACACCGGTCCAATCTTCGATAGCGCCGGCGTTGCGCATGGCTTTCAGTTCAACGGCTGGGGCGGCAAGTATCAGTTGGCGCACGATGATGAAGTCGGTGCGCGCGTCGCGCTGCTCGCGAAGGCGGATTATCGCCGGCACGAGTTCATTCTCGAAGGCGGCGCCATTGAAATGGACGGCGAGGGCACGCTGCTGACGACGCGCCAGTGCCTGCTCAATCCGAACCGTAACGCGCATTGGACGCAAGAGGGCGCCGAGGTTTCGCTGAAGCGCGCGCTCGGGGTCGAGAAGGTGTTGTGGCTCGATGAAGGGCTGCTCAACGATCATACCGACGGCCACATCGACAACCTCGCGCGCTTCGTCGCGCCGGGGAAGGTCGTGTGCCAAGCGCCGGCCAATCGCGACGATCCAAACCACGATGTGCTGGAGGAGATCGCGCTTGCGCTCGGAGGCATGCGCGACGCGAAGGGCCGTAAGCTCGAGGTGATCCGAATTCCGTCTGTGGGCTTGCTCGAAGACGAGGATGGCGACGCTGTGCCTGCAAGCCATATGAACTTCTTGATCGGCAATTCCACGGTTGTCGTGCCGATCTATTCGGGTAGCGGCGATGATGCCGTGAACGCGCTTGGGCCGTTGTTCCCCGGTCGCAAGGTTGTCGGGCTGTCGTCGAACGCCATTTTGACAGGTGGTGGCTCGTTCCACTGCATCACTCAGCAGGAGCCGGCGTGATGGCGAAGACGATCAAAGTCGCCGCGATCCAGACCTCGTATGGCGAGGACATGAAGGCCAACATCGCCAAGACCGAACGCTTCGTGCGCGAAGCGGCGGGCAACGGCGCACAGGTCATTCTGCCGTCGGAGCTGTTCCAGGGGCCGTACTTCTGCACGACGCAGGAAGAGAAGTGGTTCGGCACGGCATATGAAGCGAAGACGCATCCGTGCGTGGTCGCGATGGCGCCGCTGGCGAAAGAGCTGGGTGTCGTGATCCCGGTTTCGATCTACGAGCGCGACGGGCCGCAATACTACAACTCAGTCGTCATCGTGGATGCAGACGGCAAACAGCTCGGCGTTTATCGCAAGAGCCACATTCCCGATGGCCCTGGCTATCAGGAGAAATACTATTTCCGCCCAGGCGATACGGGTTTCAAAGTTTGGGACACGGCGTTCGGTCGCATCGGCGTCGGCATCTGCTGGGACCAGTGGTTTCCCGAGGCCGCGCGCGCGATGGCGATTCAGGGCGCGCAGGTGCTGTTTTATCCGACCGCGATTGGGAGCGAGCCGCACGACAGCTCGCTCGACACGCGCGATCCGTGGCAGCGCGCGATGCAGGGTCACGCTGTTTCAAACGTGATCCCCGTCGTTGCCAGCAACCGCATCGGCAAGGAAGCGAGCGGACAGAAATTTTATGGCTCAAGTTTCATCGCCGATCATCGTGGCGATCTCGTCCAGAAATTTGAGCGCACTGAAGAGGGCGTGCTTGTGCACGAGTTCGATCTGGATTTCCTAGATCGCCACCGCGCCGCATGGGGTTTCTTCCGCGATCGGCGGACGGAGTTTTATCGCTAATGGCTGAGGCGCTTCGCATTGATTTTGTCTCCGACGTTGCGTGCCCTTGGTGCGTTGTTGGGTTGCGCTCTTTGCTGAAGGCGCTGGACGAGACCGGCGCGACGGCGGAAATTCACCTGCAGCCGTTTGAGCTCAATCCGGACATGGCGCCGGAAGGCGAGAACACAGCCGAGCACGTGGCGAAGAAGTATGGCTCGACGCCCGAGCGTTCGCAGGCCGCGCGCGAAGTGATTAAATCTCACGGCGCGGCGCTTGGCTTTACGTTCAACTATGGGCCTGAGAGTCGCATCTGGAACACGTTCGATGCGCATCGGCTGCTGCATTGGGCTGAGCTCGATGGTCACGGGCTCGCGCTGAAGGAGGCGCTGTTTAAGCTCAACTTCACCGATCAGCGCTCAACCAGCGATCATGCGGCGCTGATTGATGCGGTTCGCGATGCCGGCCTCGACGTTGTACGCTCGCAAGCAATCCTGGCGACAGATGAATTCTCGGCAGAGGTGCGTCAGGCGGAAGAGTTTTGGCGCAGCAACGGCATCAATGCCGTGCCGTCAGCGATCTTCAATCAACGCTGGCTCATTCAAGGTGGCCAGCCGCCCGAAGTGTTCGCGCAAGTGATCCGTGATGTGATCAGCGGCAAGGCTAGAGAAGCTTAAGCGCTTCCTCGCGCGTGCGCGGATCGCCGTAGGCGAACACGCGTCCGCCTTGGCTCGCGTCGCCGCCGTCCCAAGCGCAAACGCCGCCGCCGGCGCCGGTTATGATTGGAATGAGGGCGGCGATGTCGAAGGGTTTGAGATTGCTTTCGATCACGCCGTCGATGTGGCCGGCGGCGATCATAGCGTAGGCGTAGCAATCCAAGCCGTAGCGAATGAGCTTGGCGTCGCGCCGAACGTTTGCCCAGGCGCGCGCTTCATCGCCTTCGAACAGGTCGGGACTTGTGGTCGAGAAGGTGGCCTCGCTTAGAGAACCACAAGCCCGCGACTTGATTGGATGTGTGCCTGCGCGCGTCGTGGCGTTGGCGCCGTCCATCCAACCGCGATAGCGCTCTTGGGTGAATGGTTGATCCATTACGCCGATGAGTGGGCTGCCTTCGTAGTAAAGGCCGATCAATACGCCCCAAGTCGGCAGTCCGGAGATGAAGGCGCGGGTGCCGTCGATCGGATCGAGGATCCATTGATAGCCGCTGCGGCTTGGGCGCTCGCCGTATTCTTCGCCGACGACACCGTGATCTGGAAATGCGCGCTCGATCAAAGCAAGCATCGCGCGTTCCGCGGCTTGATCGGCCTCCGTTACGGGATCGAAGCGGCCGTCGTCGAGCTTGTTGGTGATGCTGTGTTGGGCTCGGAAGTAGGGGAGGACCGCGGAGCGGGCCGCCTCCGCCAACGTGTCGGCGAAAGAGAGCAGACGCTGTGTATCGTGAACGGCCATGCATTCACTATAGCGTGGTTCGCGCGTCATGGGATTGAAACCCGCAAACGAATACGGACCCGCTTTGCAGCGAGCCCGTCCCCGTTTCCCCCAACCTTGGCGGTGCTTTAGGCCGCGTCGGTGGATTCGTCTTGCAGCGCCTTCGCGAGATCGAGGAGGCGGCGGCGCGGACGCTCACCGAGCTTGTAGTAAGCGCGGATGAGTTCCAGCGTTTCCTTTTGTGAGAGCACGTCAGCCGCGATGAGGTCGCGGTCATTGGCCGGTGCGCCAGGCGTCGCCGGAGTCGCGACTTGCTGGAGGCCTTCGAAGAAGTAGTTCACCGGCACGTTCAGTGCGACGGCGAGTTCGTACAAGCGAGAAGCCGTCACGCGGTTAGCGCCGCACTCGTACTTCTGGATTTGTTGAAAGCGGATGCCGATGGACTCAGCCAGTTGTTGCTGGGTGAGGCCCAAGAGACGGCGACGGCGGCGGAGCCGCTTGCCGACATGGAGGTCAATGGCGTTAGCCATGGTGTGTGCGCCCTTGTTCGTGGCGGTGTCCCCCATGGGCCCGCCTTATGCGCTGTGGGAGAGCACGAGCCGTGCCACGTTCTGTTGACGCGAATTGTTCCGCTGTAAGCTTTTGTTGAGCATGCGAGGCGCGCGCCAGGCGAGTTCTGCGCCGTTTCGGCGCCACCTGTTTTGGTAAACGCGGCGCGGCCACGGTTTCGTCATGGCCTTGCCCTTTGTGGCGCACCTTCGCGCGAGACTTATTCGTCTAAGGCGGAGTCGAAGATGAACATGCGTGCATTCCTATTGGTCGCTCTGTTCGCGCTGGGCGCGTGTGCAAGTACGCAGCGCACCTTGAGCTACGATGCCGGGATGCCGGACGCTGACGTTTACGTTGGCGAGCAGCGCTTCCAGATCTGGTTTCATGAGCGCGATCAGACAGTGCTCGTGGTGCGCGGGGATAGCCAACCTCTCGGCGTGCTCTTGGCGCAGAACATGACGGTTTACGCTAACGACCGCACGCTCGGCATTTTGTGGTGGGGCGCAGCCGCGAATGCGGTGCTCACTCAGTTCGAATGCTACGGCACCGAAGTGACTGGGTCCGATCAGATGCGCGAGGTTCAATATACCTGCCGCAACCCAGTCGATGTGAACGCGCAGGTCGCGCAGCATCGCGAAGAATGGCGGCGCGGCGTGCGCGTGCCGGCGCCGGTGGAGCAGCGCTAGGCCAGATTACGCATTTGCTATTTCACGAACGTCGCGAACATGCTACAAGTGTAGTATGTCAACGATGGGAGGCGGCGCGTGGCGCAGCTTGCGCGACCCTCTGGGTCCGAACTCAAACTTTTGCGCGCTCTGTGGACCGCGCCCAGGCTGAGCGCGCGTGAAATTCACGACGCGACCGAGGCCAGCACCAATTGGTCCTATTCCGCGACACGCACGACGCTCGACCGCATGGAAGAAAAGCGGCTCGTAAAAGTCAGCATCGTTCACGGGCTGAAGACATACGCGGCCGCGCAACCGAAATTAACGGTGCTCGCGATGCTGGCGCAGGACTTCGCACGCAATGTGCTCGATTCCGATACGCCGCTGCCTGCGGCGGCGTTCGCTAATAGCAAGCTGCTCGATGCCGACGAGATCGAAGATCTGCAAGTGCTGCTCGATTCGCTGAGTGAGGAGAGCGAGCGATGAGTCCCGGAACGGTTATCGCCGTGCTGGGCGCGGTGTTCGTTGCGCCGTTGGTGTGGGCGGCTGCTGTCGCGTTGGCGCGTCGCGCGGCAATCGGTTGGGCCGCGGTTGAGTCGCTGGGCGATGCCCATGAGAAAGCGGTGCTGGCGCTGATGCTCGCGCCGATTGTGCTTGGCGCCGCGTTTTTGCTCGTCCCGCCCGAGGCGGTTTCAGTTGATGTGCCGCCACTGCTGAACTTCAATGAGATTGTCGACCAGTCCGGCGCAACAACGGGCCGTGCTCCCTTGGAGAACCCGTTCGACTGGATCTCCTTTGCTGGTTTCTCGCTCCTTGCGCTCTATGCGCTAGGCGCAGTGTGTCACGCGTTTCCGTTGATCGCGACGCAGCTACAGCTGCGGCAATGGTCAGCCGCGGCGACGCCGGATCGTGAGCTTCAGGGCGTTTACGTCTCGGACATGTCGGCAACGCCGCTCGCGATCTCCAACGGCCGTGTTCTATTTCCCCGCGTGTTGCTTGAAACGCTGTCGGCGGAACAGACAAAGCTGATCGTCGCGCACGAGCGGCATCACCACGCGCGGGGTGATGTTGCATTTTATACTGCCTTAGCTTGGATCGAGACGTTGCTTTGGTTCAATTCGTTCGTGCGGGGGCAGGCGCGTCATTGCCGGCTCGCAGCTGAACTTGATTGCGATCGCGCCGTTACAACCGCGGCGCCCGAAATGCGCAGAACCTACGCGCAGACTTTGCTGGTGGTTCTCAAGCATTCCGCCGGAAGCGCATTGCAGTGCGCTCCGGCGGTCTTCTCACACAGAGCCGTTGGAGAACACCGTATGAGAATTCTGAACATCATGAAGAGTGACGCCGACACGCGCAAGCGCGCGCCGTGGCTGGCGTATGTAACGGCGCTGGCGCTTGTGGCGCCGCTGGGGCTAGCGCAGCTCGCGCTGGCGCAATCGGGAATCGGCGCGCCAGACCAAGCGCCGCTCCAGGCGCCGACGCCGATTAGCACACAGGATCCCAATCGTTCTCCGTTTGCGTTCGATCGTGCTGCGTTCTCGCATCGCCCGCTCGATGGACGCATCACCGGCAGCTTCGGCGCTCGACCCGACGCGTTCACTGGTGAGATGTCGTTTCATCCCGGCGTCGATATCGCCGCCGCCATGGGCACGCCTGTCGTTGCGCCGGCAGATGGCCGCGTCATGCGCGCGACGACGAACACGGACTACGGCAACATGATCGAGATCGACCACGGTGACGGCTTTGCGCTTCGCTACGCGCACCTAAGCGCATTCGATGTCCGCGAAGGTGAGACCGTGCGCGCAGGGCAGATCATCGGTCGCGTCGGCAATTCTGGGCGCAGTTCAGGCACGCACCTTCACATAGAGGTGTGGCGCAAAGACAGAGCTTGGGATCCGCGCATAGTTCTCGACCTGCCAGCGGAGTAAACGGCGCTTAGCCGGCTTCCTTCGTCTTCGCCGCGCGCTTGCGCTCGTTCGGATCGAGGTAGGCTTTTCGGATGCGGATGGCGGCCGGTGTCACTTCCACCAGCTCGTCGTCCTCGATCCAGGCCATGGCTTGTTCGAGCGTGAGACGGCGCGGCGGTGTGAGCCGGATGGTTTCGTCCTTGCCCGATGCACGCACGTTGGTGAGCTTCTTGCCCTTCAACGGGTTCACGTCGAGATCGTCGCCTCGGCTGTTCTCGCCGATGACCATGCCTTCGTAGACGTCTTCGCCGTCGGCGATGAACATCTGGCCGCGCTCTTCGAGATTCCAAAGCGCATAAGCGGTGGATTGGCCCTTATCGTTAGAGACCAGCGCGCCGTTGCGGCGACCCGGGATTTCGCCTTTCCATGGCGCCCAATCGTGAAAGAGGCGGTTCATGACGCCCGAGCCACGCGTGTCGGTGAGAAATTCGCCGTGATAGCCAACCATGCCGCGCGATGGTGCGTACATGACCATGCGGGTCTTGCCGCCGCCTGATGGGCGCATGTCCTGCAATTCCGCTTTGCGGATGCTCATCTTCTCGATGACGACGCCGGTGTATTCATCGTCGACGTCGATGACGACTTCTTCGACGGGTTCGAGCGTTTGGCCGTTCTCGCTGCGCACCAGCACCTTCGGGCGCGAGAGCGAGAGTTCGAAGCCTTCACGGCGCATGGTTTCGACGAGCACGCCGAGTTGGAGTTCGCCGCGGCCCGCCACTTCGTAAGCGTCGCGGTTCGCGGTTTCAGTCACGCGGATGGCGACGTTCGATTCAGCTTCAGCGAGCAGACGTGCGCGGATCACGCGGCTTTGCACCTTATCGCCGGCGCGGCCAGCAAGTGGGCTGTCGTTGATCGATACGGTGATTGCAAGCGTTGGCGGATCGATTGGCGTTGACGGGATGGCGGTCGCGAGATCGGGTGAACCGATGGTGTCGGCAACCGTGGTTTCGACCAAGCCGGCGATCGCAATGATGTCGCCGGCTTCGGCGGTCTCGACCGGTACGCGCTTCAAACCGCGGAAGGTGAGGAGCTTGGTGAGGCGGCCTTTTTCGATTTCCTTGCCATCGCGCGTGATCGCGCGGACGGGATCGCCCACTTTCACGCGGCCAGCTTCGACGCGGCCCGTCAGCATGCGGCCGAGGAAGGGATCGGAATCGATCATGGTGACGAGGAAGGCGAACGGTTGGTCGCGGCGTTGGATCGGCTCAGGGTCCGGTACGTGGCGCACGATCAATTCGAACAGCGGCGTGAGATCTTTCTGCTCGTCGCTCATGTTGACCTTTGCCCAGCCTTCTTTGCCGGAGGCGTAGAGGATCGGGAAATCGGCTTGCTCGTCTGTGGCGCCGAGCGCGAGGAAGAGTTCGAAAATCTCGTTAAGGGCTTTGTCTGGATCCGCGCTGGGGCGATCGACTTTGTTGAGCACGACCATTGGGCGCAGGCCGCGCTTCAGTGCTTTCGACAGCACGAACTTGGTTTGTGGCATCACGCCTTCGCTGGCGTCGACGAGGATCACGCAACCATCGACCATGCCGAGGATGCGTTCGACCTCGCCGCCGAAGTCCGCGTGGCCAGGCGTGTCGACGATATTGAGGCGATACTCTTCGCCAGCATTTGCCCAATGGATCGAGGTGCACTTGGCAAGGATTGTGATGCCGCGCTCGCGCTCCTGGTCGTTGGAGTCCATCGCGCGTTCGGCGTGGGCTTCGTTGGCGCGGAAGGCGCCGCCTTGGACGAGCAGCTGGTCCACGAGAGTGGTCTTGCCGTGGTCGACGTGGGCGATGATCGCGAGGTTGCGGAGGCGCTCGGCCATGAAATCGGGCTTTCGGGAAACTGAAGGGCAGGCTTCTGCCCGGCTTATCTGCCTGCTTCAACGGCAGGCCTGGAGATTCCTTATGCACAACCCATCCGGGGGTGCATGTGTGCATGTGCAATACGGCATGGGAAGAAAAAAAGACAAGTAAAATCTGATGTGTATCAGAACTTACAAAAATCTGACGCCGCGTTCACCTTGCAAAATGCTGCAGTGCGAAATACTTTCTCGGTGTTGCGGGGTTTCGCGATCCCGCACCCGCCCTTTCGGGCGTTTCCTCCCTATTTTACCTTCAACCGCCGGGTTCGCGCCCGGCGGTTTTTTCTTGGGGTCTGACACCGGTGGACGGGCCGTGCCGCCGGTAACGCGGCGGCGCTCAGTCCAGGCGATGTGCCGGCGCCTGGGCGGATCAGTGCGTCGGCGCGTTAGTCAGCTGATGGAAGGCTTGGTCCGCAGCGTTGAGCTGCGTGAAAAACAGCGTGATGTCGCGGGTGTCACGACAGGCCGTATAGAAAGAAACCTGCTGCTCTGCGCCGCTGCTGCGTTGCCAGCTCACCGCGCCGTAGGGCGCATCAGTCATCTGTTGTTCGCAGGCGAGGCCGCCGTCAATAAATCGCTCCGTTGGCGCGAGCGTTGCGCGGATGCGTTCGAAGTCTGCGGATGTCAGTGCAAACGTCTGTGACGGAAGCAACGCTGAGCCGAATTGTGCGCCGGGCGCGGTTTGTTCGAACGTCGCCTGTCCATCGGCGGCAATCGTCCAGCGCTCCTGAACGTAACCCCATGAGCTGACTTCGTACCTGATGCGAGTGGTGTCTACGGTGGGGGCCGCGGGCGCTGATGCGCACGCGCCGAGAAGGCCGAGAACGATCACCGCGATCGTGCGCATCAAGCCAAGGTCTTGTGCAGATTTGCCGCGCTCAACGCCTCGGCGAGGCGGGTCATGTCGGCGCGGACGCGGGCGTAGCCATTGGTGCGTTCGAGTGTGCGTTCATCGACATAAAGCGCGCGATTGATCTCGATTTGCAGCGCGTGTACGTGCGCGGCAGGGCGGCCGTATGATTGCGTTGTATGGCCGCCGGCAAATGGTGTGTTGCGCGCGACGCGATAGCCCAAGCGGCGCAATGTGGCTTCGGCGAGTGCCGTCACCGACGGATGGCACGAAGCGCCGAAGCGATCGCCGAGCACGACATCAGGTGCATGCGCACCGCGGGCGTTGTTCGGCATCGAGTGACAATCGATCAACACGGCGCAGCCGAATTGCTCCTTCGTCTCGGCGACAAGGTTTTGCAGCAGCGCGTGGTAGGGGCGGTGCACGTTATTGATGCGACGCTCAGCTTCGCTCAGCGCAAGCTTGCGGCGATAAATAGTTTGGCCGTCGCCGCTAATGCGCGGAATGGCGCCGAGGCCAGCTTGCACGCGGGCGGAGTTGCATTGCGGCGAAGGCGGCGGGCGTTCGTCGAACATTTCTGGATCGAGCTCGGCGGGATCGCGGTTCAGGTCGACGTAGGCGCGCGCAACAGTGCCGGAGAGCACACACGCGCCGTGCGCTGCAGCGCCGGCAAAGAGCTCGTCGACATACGCATCCTCGGAACGGCGCAGGCTGATGAGGCTGACGCGCGCGTCGGCCAAGAGTTCAGGCGGATATCGGCGGCCGCTGTGCGGGGAGGCGAAAATGAGCGGGGTGGTGCGGCGCAGAGGCTCGATCAGAACAAACGGTGGCTCGCTGTGAACAACGGCTTGGCTTTCGCCATCCGCAACGGCAGGCGCCGCGCTCGAGCCGAGGTCTGTCGGATCCATGCCTTCGTATTGTTCGCGCCGCTTACTGTGGCGTCAATCTTTACGCCTGTTTACGAGCTGTGTGTGACGGTTCAGCCGCCCTTTACCCGAATTATGCTAGGCGTTACCGGTTGATAGGGTGGGAGTTCCGGAGTGGCTAGCGGTATGGCGCGTATCCTACTTGCCGAAGACGATGACTCGCTCCGGGCGTTCCTGGTGTCGAGCCTATCGCGCGCAGGGCATGACGTTACCGGCTTCGGCGATGGCGACGCCGCCTGGGAGGCGCTTGAACACGGCTCTTTCGACCTGCTGCTGACGGACATCGTCATGCCGGGTCTGGACGGTATCGAGCTGGCGCGCCGCGGGGCGGAAGTCGATCCGGCGATGAAGATTGTCTTCATTACGGGCTTCGCGGCCGTGGCGCTTTCCGCTCAAAGCCAGGCGCCGAAGGATGCCAAGGTGCTGTCGAAGCCCTTCCACCTCAAAGACTTGGTCGTGGAGATCGAGCGGGTGATCGCGGCGGCTTGAGGAATCTCGGGGACGCCTGTATAGGCGCTCCACCCAACGCATTGGGTCTTGGTTCGACCAGGACAAAGGGCGCGTAGCTCAGCGGGAGAGCACCACGTTGACATCGTG
>JBEBHI010000230.1:0-4049 GCA_040080935.1 Terricaulis sp. | reverse complement strand
CAGTTCACCCAAGGCGGCACGCTGCCATTGGTCTTCTCACGCGAAGAAGTTGGCGCCGCCGCAGCGCCCGACGTGCTGACACAGCAGCGTCTGGCCGCGATGCGGGCCGAGTCAGGCGCCCCGGCATTCGCCGCCGCCGCCCGCAATCGCGACGGTCGCAGCATAAATTTCGCCGATGGCCTGCGCGCCGTCGGACGCAGTGAGCAGGTAACGACAAACGATCTTTGGCACATCGGCTCGATCACCAAGTCGATGACCGCAACCCTGGTGGCGCGCTGCGTCGAGAGCGGCGACGTATCCTGGAACGATACCGTCGGCAGCGTGCTCGGCAGCGCGATCCCGGATATGCGCGCCGAGTATCGAGACGTGACCTTCCGCCATCTGCTGAGCCATCGCGCCGGCCTCGTCAGCAATCTCGAATGGTCTGAAATCCTCTCCTTTCAGCGCGAAAACGCCGATCCGCGAGCCGAACGCGTCCAGTACGCGCGCCTCGGCCTCACGCGCGATCCGGCTGGCCCGAAAGAACAGACCTTCGAATATTCCAACACCGGTTACGTCATCGCCGGCGCCATGCTGGAGCAAAAGCTCGGCGCAACGTGGGAAGCGCTCATCCGCCAACGCGTGTTCGATCCGCTCGGCATGGCGAGCGCGGGCTTTGGCGCGCCTGGGACGCCCGGCGCCTATGATCAACCCGTTGGCCACGGCCCGGGCATCCAGGCTGTCGCCGATGGCAATCGCGGCGGCGCCGTCACGCCGTTCCCGCCGGGCGGTGCGATCTCCGACAACGTCGCCGCACTCGGCCCAGCAGGCCGCGTGCACGTGACAACAACTGACATGCTGAAATTCCTCGACGCGCATCGCGATCGCTCTTCGCTTCTGCGTCGCGAAACTTGGGACACGTTGCATACGCCGCCATTCGGCGGACCCTACGCAATGGGTCTCGCGCAACGTAACGGCGCGCTCTGGCACAACGGCTCGAACACACTTTGGTACGCCGAAATTTTGATCGATCCGTCGCGTGGCATCAGCGCCTTCGCCGCAACCAATGACGGTCGCCCGGAAGTCATGGGCCGCCCCATCGGAGCGGCCCTGGTCAGTGCGGCGCAGGCGGTCGTTTAGCGGCTGAGCACACTCGGCCAATTGCTATTGGCGTGGCTGATGTGGCCAGGGATGTCTTGCTCCCAACGCGTCTGAATTTCGGCGTTGTAGTTCAGGTAGAGCCGGCCATCGACGATGCGCCAATTGTTCGGATTGCCTGAGGCTGTGTAGCCTTGGCTGATCGCCCATGCGCAATAGCCGCCGTATTGCGGCACGTAACGCGAGGGATTGGCGCGAAACGCGGCAAGGTGTTCGGCGTTGGCGAAGCGATACTCGTAGCCTTGGTGCGTGATGCGAAACTGCGTCGTGCCACGCACCGGATGGCCATCGGTGAAATATGCCACCGGATCATAGCCGCCGACAGCAACGCGTGAGAGCACGCCCGTATAAACCGGCGCTTGATCGGCGTATGCGGGTGCGGCGGCGAGTGTGAGAGTGCCGAAAGCGAGAGCGGCGGCGACAATGATCGAACGCATGTGATTGTCCTTAGGCGTGAGCGGCGGCGCGCACTTGCGACGCAGCGGGCTTCGAGGAGGGAACGAACGCGCGGCCGATATCCGACAACAGCGCCGCGATCTCATTGCGGCGGATGATCAGCAGCACGATGGATGAAATCCAGATCGTGACAGCAGCAGCAAACAAGCCGCCGCCGTCATTGTTCGGATCGATGCCGAGCGGCGTGAACAGATGGAAGCTCACCGCGCCTGTCATCACTGCAAGCCCGATCGCGGCGCCCAGCGCGTTGAGGCGCGTCAGGCGGGGGAGGAGACCGACAAGCAGCAATGTCGAGGCGGCGAGTTCTGCGGAGCCGATCACGTATTGGCTGAAAAGGCCCGTATGGCCGAACAATCCAGGCGCGCCCAAAGACCCGGCCCAGCCATCCAGGCGGCCAAAAATCTCCTGCGTCTTTGGGTGATCGGTGAATTTGTAGCGCAGCGAATCCAGGAACACTGCGGCGGCGAACACCGAAATCGCGACGGGCGCGTAACGTTTAACCTGAGCCAACATGACCGGCCCTCCTTGAGGGGAGAGACGCGCGAGGGGCGGGGCTGGTTACAGATCAGCTGCCGACTTGGGCGTTTGTCGAAAGCGCCGAAGCAAGGCTTTGGCGCGGCCGACGCTGCAAACCAGTGCGAGCGGAAGAGCGACGGACCATAACAGAAGCTCCGGCAATGGTCGTACGCCGAAATGCCACCCGAAAATGCCAGCAGCTATTGTCAGCCCTACTATGTCCAGCGCGAAGATAAGCCGATTGAGTTTGGGATTTTCAGTCGACGTTTGAAATGATCGCGAGAGCCAACTCCAATTCCACGGACTCTCTCTGCCGAATAATCCATCGAACGCAATTTTGCCGAGCCAGGCTAACGCGCCACCAATGACAACTAACCCAAGCAGGCTGAGGTAAATCTCGCTCATGATTTCACCGACGGAGAGGTATCATATGTGATGGTGTATCTTGGTCGCAGTCAAATCTCGCGGTCGCAAAACCTACCACCGCAAAAACTTAGATCCAACAAACGCCCCCAGCGCGGCGCACAGGGCGATCGCCAGCGTGTACCACGTCGTCACGAACGCCACGGAATCCGTCGGGCAATACATGGCGTAAGCCATCGCCGAAACGCCGCCTGAGAGCGCGCCAATCGCAGCGCCTGTCAGCGTAATCCGCGTTGGCGTGAAGGCGCGCATGAACCAGGTGAGCAAAATCGCAGCTGGCACAGCCAAAATCGGGATCAGTACGACGCACCATGGTGCACGACCTTCGCCGCCCATCCATGCCTGCCAGCGTTCCTCGGGCATTTCGCCCATGAGCGCGACAGCCGTCGCGATCACGCAAACGCCAACGAAAAGTGCGACCGCCGCAAGCCGCCAGCCAAGCGGGCGTCCCGGCTTCATCAGTTGCACAGCCACAGGCAAAATCACCGCCGCCGCCAGCGCCGAGAACATCGCCTTCATCATCACCGGCATGCGCGCCGTGCCGATATCGGGGCGCACGCCCAAGCCAATCGCCACCAAGGCCGCCGCAACGATCAACCCAACGACCAACGTGATCGCCAGATTCAACCGCCAGCGTGGACGTGTCGCCGGTTCGGCGCCTCGCGCGAGCACGTTGATGAGATCATCGGTCTTCACGTCGTTTGCTCCTCGCCCATGAGACGCATCAGCGTCTTCAGGCCGCGATGGATCGAGATTTTGATGTCGGACTCCGAAAGCCCCGTCGCTTCCGCCGTCTCCTTCACGCTCTTCTCTTCGAGCTTCACCATGCGGATCGCGGTGCGTTGTTTCTCGGGGAGCTTGTCGAGCAGTGTAGCGACATCGCGCTTGGCGTCGCTGGCTTCATAGTCCGGATCGGGCTCGCCAACATCGATGCCATCGAGCGAAGCGTGCGCGCGATGTTTGGCGCGGCGGAGAAAGTCGATCAGGCGATAGCGCGCGATAGCGTAAAGCCACGCGGTCAGCGGGTAACTCGGGTCGTAACTCTCGCGCCGCGTGTGGAGCGCCACCAGGGTCTCCTGAACCAAATCCTCAACGTCCTCGGGACGGCCCCGCAACCGCGCTCGGAAGAAGGCGCGCAACAGCGCCGCCGCGTCCGTCAGGAACGCGCGCGTTGCGGCTTCATCGCCGGCGAGACCCTTCAGAAACAGGGCCTTGAGTGCGGCTTCGTCGGCCAATTCCCCTCGTTCAAGTCGATACGACCGCCAGTGTTGCCCGGTTACACCTGGACGCCCTGTAACATCCGTTTTAGCAAACTAACGCTGGGTGTCAGGAGAGCCAATGTTCGGCCGACGCAAGAAATGCGCGCTGCTGATCGACTTCGACAACGTGCTCGGCATGACGAGCGGTGAATTCACCACCTCCATCGCCAAATGGATGGAATGGCTCGAAGACGGCGCCTTTGATGAAAAACGTCAAAAGCGCAAATTCCTGATCAAGCGCGTCTACTGGAATCCGCT
>JBEBHI010000084.1:0-15323 GCA_040080935.1 Terricaulis sp. | reverse complement strand
CCGGTTAGAAACGTTGAATTGCGCCGACGAACGGCGACTCGTTTCGCCAGCACCCACGGCATCGCCGTTACAGCCAGGCAGGATGGTGGGCGCGACAGGTCGGTGCTGAAGGCGCGTCAGCCGGCGAGGCAAGCGGGCCACTATGGTGCCTGCTCCCTCAGACGGATATTGGCGCTACTATTCTCAAGGTTAACCGAGAAGCACTCATTCGCACTGCAAAGGAAAACGCGAGGCACCTTCTTTTCCGACAATTCCAAAAGCTGCGCGCAGAAGCGGTCGCCATCGAGCGGCTTAGGCACGAGCAAGAGCGGCTTCGCCATGTCGCTGCTATGATGCGCGCGCAACGAAGGCGATCATGGCGCTAAGGGCGACATTGGTCTTGAAGGATTTGCCGGCTGTTGGGACGCGCCAACGCCCAACGCGGCGTCACACGCGAACCGAATGAGGCTGCGGGCTTCGCTCAAAATCGTCGGCAGGCCTTTTCTGCACGGCGAATCAGCGCGCATGTAGATATCATGCTTGGTCAACCGCCTTGCGGTCGCATTGCAGCACTTCGCCTGAAAGACGGAGCTTAGTCATGGCAAACATCGTAACATCGACAGGCTCCAATAGCCTTGTCGACCCGCAGGCCCAGCGGCTCGTGGACTTCCTGCGCGATGTCGGGCTGCCCCACGAGAACATCATGGCCGACCCCTCGGAGCGGTCGATCATCGCGAGCAATCTCCCAGGGTATCTCCAGTCGCTTCCCGCAGAGGTCAAACGCGATGCGCGTTACCTGTCAAAGTTTGTGATTGGTGCCGGCACAGGTTTGTTCGACTACGCGCTCAACGCGATCTGGAACGAGGTCGTGCTCGACCTCCGGAAAAAAGCGTCATTGTACGGACTCGACATCTTCTTCGACGCAGCTGTCGGCGGCAGCAAGGCTCGGGAGTTTTACAAGACCGAAGATGATCTGGCGGCGATCAAGGATGCGGTCCTCCTCGACACCTGCCGGAAATTAGAGCTGATCTCTGACACCACCTACAAGAAGCTCAAGCATATCCTCGATATGCGAAACGACATCGGCATATCACACCCGACCAACTACAACATCAACGCGTTCGAGCTCATGGGCTGGTTGCAGGTCTGCGTGCAAGACGTTCTACACGATCGCCCCACAGAGGCAGCTCTTCAAGTTCAAGCCTTTATAGCCAATCTAAAGGGACACAGCGCACCGCTTGACCCAACCGCGATCCAGAACATCGAGCGAAAATTCACGGAGCTCCCCAGCCATCTGTGCGGGAGTTTGCTTCGCACCGTGTTCGGAATTTATGTTGCCCCGGACACCGATCCGGGAGTGCGAAAGAATATCGCCGTATTGGCACCAGCACTATGGAAGAGATGCCTCGATGAGCCGCGCTATCGGCTAGGCATCGTGTTGGAAGGCTACAACACCAACCTGTACAAAGATAAGTACGCCTTAGGCGAACAGTTCTTTTCCGTAGTTCAGGGAAATGCATACCGCTCCGCGTCCGAACGGCTGGTCATCGTCGACACTCTAATTACGGAACTTATGGACAAACATAATGGATGGGACAATTTTCATCACGAAGCGCCAGTCGCCGCCAACCTGGCGTCATATGTCCCCGACCAAAACTCAATTTTGGAGAACCTTGCTGAACGACTTTTCAAGGCAATTCTGTTGTGTCGGATAGGCCGCGGCGTCTCGTACAACAACGGCGTGTCCCCCGGCGGCAAGCCGTACTACAACGCCATCCTCACCTTGGCCGGCGACAAATTTGCACCGCACATCATGGTGGCGTTTACTCATTACGAGATTGCCGGTCAGTTGAATCGCACCATCTGCCGGCCGCAGGCCAAGCAGGCCTTAGAAGCTGCGCGCACTAACGTCATCAACCAGCGGCTCTTGGAGTGCCTGAGCTATCTCATCGAGAACATCGAAAGCAACCCCGCCTGCGCGACGTCTGTCGAGTTCAAGAAGCTGTCTGCAGACTACATCAATTGGAGCTGAGGAACCGCGATGCCGACGTGCGTGGCATGCTCGCCGATGTGACGGCGCATGCGCATTCGGAAACCGGCCGGAGCGGATACCAACGAAGGCGCATGCCTCGATCAACGCAAGCTCACGGTCGCCGCAAGCGAGCATCTTTTGGATCGTAGGTATAGTCTGTTATCGAGCCGTCTTTGATCCGCTTGACCGCTTCGTCAATCACAAAGACCGGCACCAGAAACCATTCTCGCGGTACAACAGCATTTCCGAATCGATCCTTGATTTCGATATCGAGACGCGCCGGATCAAAAACACGATGGATGATGTTTTCCAACTTCGTCCGGTTGATGTTGAAAAGCTGGTAGGTGGCGACGACTTCCACGTCGGCCAACAGAAATGTCGCATCCAGCTTTGCATTGGCAACTCGCTTTTCGACGTCGCCACCTGTGACGCCAATTTTGTGCAGGACATCGCGGTGCTTCGCGACGACCGGATGATCTGACTTGCTGCGGAGCACATAGATGGTACCGCTCGCCAAATCATCGGCTTCGGCTTCGTCCGCAAATAGTGGCCCAGCGGACGAATCGAGAATCCGGCGACCCGTCTCGTCCTGTTGCAGTGCCTTCTGCAAAGAACGCATGAGCAGGTTGCTCTCCGTTCCATTGTCGAAGATCACGCGCAGGCGGGCATCGAGCGTGCCGTGCTCGTTCGACTTGGGCTCTTCCATCGCGGCGACGTAGGCCTTCTGCCCTCCGAGAATATAGAACCGCCCCGCTTCAATCTCGGACTTCCGCTCGAAGCGACGGGTTTGGCGCGCGCCGGAAGCGATCTCCCTCTGCACCTTCTCGAACAGCGGCTTGAAATCTTCGAAATCCTCACACGGCGTGCGATTGGCGATCTCATCGGCGGCGCGCTTGTCCGCAGCGGTGCGGACATGGCGAAGCGTGGTGATGTCGCCGTCGCCGACGCCCTCTAGCTCTGCCATGAGTTCGTCGTCGTCCATGTCCTCCGCCGGCGCATCCACCACGGCCTCCGCGCCCTCAAGCAGACCTTGATGATCGAGCGGGGCAAGGAGCGACCGGCACTCTTCCAGTGCACGCACGCGATCAAGGCGAGTTGCGTAGAGGCGTTCAAAGATGTCGCGCTCCTCGCCATGCTGCGGAACTCGACCATGCTGCTCCACGAAACGCTGAATCTCTTCGAAGCCTGCAATGATGCGTTCCTCGCGCGGGGAGCGTCCGCCGCGAGCCTCTGGCTGAGCAAAATCCGCCAGTTCGGCGGCCAGCTCATCGAGGTCGAGGTCATTCGCCATAGCGGCCCTCTTTCTTGAAGCGCATGAACGCCACCGCTCCTTCGGCGAGTTTGCGTTCCCATGCGTCGGCCGCTGTGGCTGACGGAACTCGGCCACGATCCTTTTTGAATTTGACGGCGCGGACGGCCAATTCTTTTGCCTCTTCTGGCGTGAGCACCGTGCGCTTAGCGGCGATCGCGGCCTTCACTTGTTGAAGACGTTCCTCGTTCATCGTCTTCGCCAGAATTGAGTATGCTTCCTTGAACGGGTTGATGCGGTCGATCAGATCGATATCCAACTCGCGCACGTCCATTGCAAACCTGCGCACGCCATCGATCAGCGCGGTGTTGGCAGTCGGTTCGCCGCTCGCACGCTCAAGCATTGCTTGCTTGGCTTGTTGTGTGATGTTGAGCGCCGCGACAGCGTGCTGACGCACGGCCTCCTGATCTTCGTCGCTAAGTTCGGGGTATTTGTCCTTGACGATTTTGCCCATGCGAACCTGCGTCAATTCTTCGGGCACAAGCTCTTCGTCGAACAGGCCGCGCTCGATCGTGGTCTTGTCCTGAACGAACGCCGCAATGACCTCGTTCAGATCCTCCTGACAAATACGCGCCGCTTCCTTTGTGGACGGCTCGACCAGTCCCTTGATCTCAAATTGAAAGACGCCGCGCTCCTCGTTAAAGCCGACGTTGCACTTGTTCGGATCGTAACCGGCTTCACCGTAGTCGAAGCCGACGCTAGGGCCGCTCTGCGGGTTCTTAGGCTTGAACTCGAAGCGCGGCGCAAGCACCTGCTCCATGAGCAAGCTGGCTGCGATGGCTTTCAGCGTGTCGTTCACCGCTTCGGCGACGGCCGCTTCCGACGCATCCGGCTCAGCAATCAAGTTTGTGAAACGCGCGCGCGTTTTGTTTGGCGCGTCGCGAGTCGCCCGCCCGATGATCTGCACGATCTCGGTGAGACTGGAGCGATAACCAATCGTCAGAGCGTGCTCGCACCAAATCCAATCAAAGCCTTCCTTGGCCATGCCGAGCGCGACGATGATGTCCACATGATCGCGATTGTTCTTTTGCGCGGGGTCTTTCAGCGCGAGCGAAACTCGATCGCGCTTGTTCGGGTCGTCATCGACGAGATCGGCGATGCGCAACGTTTGGCCATCCGGCGTTTTCACTAGCTGGAACCCGGTCGCGGCATCGATGCCCTGCCATTCGCCAAGCGCGCCGATGATGTGTTCGACCTCCTTGATCTTATCCTTCGTGCTTTCGCGCGAGTTGACGTTGGGGATGTGGAGGATCGTCTTTTCGGTCGGGTCCAACACATTTAGAATGTCGTCCACATAAGAGTTCGAGTAGAAGAAATAGCCCATGTCGAGCTGCTTCAGATACTCATAGCCGTTGAGCTGCTCGTAGTACGTGTAAGTGACCGTATCGAACTTCGCTTCGTCCTGCGGCGCTAGCACCGGCACGGCATCGCCACGGAAATAAGACCCAGTCATCGCCACGATGTGCGTCTTGTCGCGAGTAATGAGCTGACCGAGGTGCTGGCCGAGCTTGTTATCCGGATCAGCCGAGACGTGGTGAAACTCGTCCACAGCGATCAGCCGACCGTCGAAAGCTTCAACGCCGAATTTGTCCACCGCGAAACGGAAGGTAGCGTGCGTGCAAACCAGCACCCTATCCTCGCTTCCGAGGAACACTTCGACAGAGTTGACCTTGCCGCCATTATCCGTCCCAGGCGCGTTGCAGAGATTCCATTTCGGCTCGACGCGCCAATCCCAATGAAATCCGTACTGGGTCAGCGGCTCATCGTTGAAGCTCGCGCCGATACTCTTTTCAGGCACGACGACGATGGCTTGCTTGATGCCCTGATTGTTCAGCTTGTCGAGCGCGATGAACATGAGCGCGCGACTCTTGCCCGACGCGGGCGGCGACTTTATGAGCAGATATTGCTCGCCCCGCTTTTCGTAGGCGCGCTCCTGCATCGCCCGCATGCCGCGCGCGTTGGACTTCGTTGATGCGCCGCTGCGCGCGTAGCCAACGCTGATCGATGGGACGGAGATCTTGTTGTCGCTCATGCGACGCCTCTTGGTTTGACGCCAAAGGCTTCCGTCAGGAAATCGACTGTCTCCTGACTGTAGAGCTTACAGGCGGTGTTTTGGTTGGCGAAGATGCCCTGAAACGTCTTGGCATTGGTGCGGTCGAAGGTCTTCTTCCATTCAATGCCGACGGCGTAGGCGCGGCGATCGGGATCGTCGGCGTTATCGGTGAGGTACGGCTTGGGCAGCGCTTGGGTAAGCGCACGTCCGTCCGCCAACATGAACTCATCGGCTGGCTGGCGCTCCGTGGTGACGACGCCGTAACCGAGATAGCCGTTGTTGACCTGATAGTAGAACACCTCGTCACCGACGGAGAGCCGCGAAAGGCCGTCGGCGTACCATTTGCCGCCGCTCGCAGTGATGAAGCCATGCCGGCGCATATCTTCCCACGGCCGATCCTCTTCGAGGCCGCCGGTCACATAGTAGTAGCCAGTCCAAGGCCCGCGCGTTTTTCGTGTGGCGCGATCGGTGACCTCCTCTTGCGCCAAAAGCGCGTCCGTCGTGAGCCACTCCTTCCCGTCTTGCTCGAAGACGTTGAAGAATGAGGCGTTGATGCCAACGTTGTGCTGCTCTGACAGATATTCGATGATGCGCTTGGTGGCCTCATCGACTTCGCTCGCGACCACGATCATCTGGTGCGTGGCGTTCAAGGTTTCAGGGAGACTCTTTCCGAACCGCTCGCGGTACAAGTCAGCCAGCGGACGGCCTGCCTTCGCTAAAGCCAATTTATGCACGTCGCTCGTCGTGAGCCTGCAAACCCACGAGGCGTAGTCGAGCACCTGCGCGACGATATCGCGAGGACTGCGATCGCGCTTGAGTTCGACAATGATTAGATTGCCATCGCGATCCATAACGAGGATGTCGATCCGCTTGCCATGATCGGTGTCGACCTGTTGGCCGATCACGAGGCCATCCACACCAATTAAGCTAAGGTCCGCCGCGACCCAGCTTTCGATCTTCTCCTCGAAGTCGAGTGGCTTTCGTCGCGTTTCGACAAGACGATCTTGTTGAATTTGGAAAAGGCGCGTCACGACGCGGCTCCCTTCCGCGCCGGAGTCCGCTTCGGCGATGCCTGCGTGGCGGTCATCTTGGTATAGAGGTCGAAGAGCTTCTCAAGACGTTCTGTGTCGTTCTGGAAGCGCCGTCCGATGTAGATGCGCTCAAGCACCTCGTCATTCCGCTCGTGCGCCTCGCGTATGTCAGGAAGAATTTCCTCCGCATCGTATAAGTCAGCAATGGATGCAGGAAAGTGGCGTTCGCGCGCGACCAGTATTTCCTCAGCGCAGTCCGTCAAATCTTCTCTCTGCTTCTCAGTCAACCGCGGCACCGGGAACGAGTTATAGGTTATCAGCGAGGAATACCTGATGCCGGAACCGAGCCCTCCAGAGATCGCCTCCGCCCAGACGCGGTGCAGCGAGGATGACAGCAGCGCAAGCACCCACAGTTCGTCAGTATAAGCGACGAACGCAAGGTCTGTGGTAATCGTACGTTCTGAGACATAAATCGGGGTTACATACCGAATTCCGTCGGTGGTGTTCTTGGGGACTACGATCGATCGCCGCTCTTGATGGGCTCGTTGAGCGAACTTGTGAGGAATACGCGCGTAGCCTTGAGTAGTCTTGGCGCTAGAGTTTGCTCGAAATTGGCGCACATGATCAACACGCGCCTTCAGCGCAGGTATTTCCAAAGCTGATTCCAGATCATCGTCCGCGAGCCACAGACACCAACGCCGCGTTCCTTGCTTGACCTCGGTTGTGCCAATGAGCGGGCGCAGGAAGTTCTTTGCGCCTGGGAAGCTGGCCACTAGTTCGTCACGCTCGCGTTGATCGAGAATCAGACCACCATCATCCCGCGCCATGTTCCCCGAGACCAGACGAGGCAAATCACTTGAAATTGGTTCGTCCGCCTTCTTGATGAAGCCCTCTTCGCCAGGAATGAGATATGGCGAAATGGATGTCACCTCCCGGCGCTTGTCGTCTGTAAAGAGCGCTCTTGGCTTTCTCTTGTCTCGCGTAACCCCGATAATGACGCACCAAACGCCGGCATTATTGGCCGCGTTGTTTGACCACCTAAATTGTGTGTGACCAAAAAAAATCGACTGGCCGCTTGCATACAAGCGCGACCAAAGATGCTCGACCTGCTCACCACGTGAGATTGAGTTGGTGGAAACGAACGCAAAGTCTGTGGGGCAGTGCTCGGAGTACGCCGACGCCTTCAAGTACCAAGCGGTGACGTAGTCGCAGTCTTTGTATGCATGCCCACCACCGAACACGTGGGCCATATCGTCCTTCTGCGCTTTTGTCTGCTTTCGCGCGCCTTTGAATTGCGGATTTCCGCATATGTACGTCTCACCACCGTCATTCTCGAAATCAATCTGCGTTTGATCCAGAGGCGTCATGAGAAGGTCGTCGGCGACCAGTTTCACGCCCGTCCCGGTCGGTGGGCATGCGCTCAGCCAATCGAGGCGAAGCGCGTTGCCACAGGAAATCCAGTTCTCCGCATCGAGCGGCAAGAAGTCAGCAAGCGCCAACTTCTGCCCGCGATAAAGAACATCGCACTGAAACTCCGCAATGATGAGCGCGAGGCGGGCGATCTCAGCTGGAAAGTCGCGCAACTCAATTCCGCGAAAGTTCGTCAAAGGAATAACAGAGCGGTCGCCGGGATAGTTGAAGGTATCTAGCAGCGCTTCGACCGTATCGGCGCCGTCAGCGAGACGCACTTGGATGCGCCGCTCGATCTCGCGCATTTGCTTGTATGCGATTACTAGGAAGTTGCCCGAACCGCAGGCGGGATCGAACACTCTGATGCGCGACATCCGCAGGCGCAGATTTTGTAGCTTCCGCTTATTGGTTCCTGCGTCCTCAAGCTTTTCACGAAGGTCATCCAGGAAGAGCGGGTTCAGAACCTTCAAAATATTTGGGACACTCGTGTAGTGCATCCCAAGCGCGTCGCGCTCCTCGTCGTCGGCGACGGCCTGGATCATCGAGCCGAAAATGTCGGGATTGATCTTGGTCCAATCGAGGCTGCCGATATGCAGCAAGTAAGAGCGCGCGATCTTGCTGAAACGCGGCACGTCCGCACTTCCCGAGAACAGTCCGCCATTCACATACGGAAACACAGTCGCCCAGCTCTTGATGCCGGCTGCATCGCGATAGCGCGTATCAAGCTGACCATTGTGGCGCGTCGGCGTATTCATCGCGCGAAAGATTTCGCTGATCACGTCGTGCGTGTTCGACGAGTCGCGCGCACTCATCTTCTCAACCATCGGCGTGAAGCGATGGCTCGGATGAAAGATATCCGTATCTTCCGCGAAAAAGCAGAAGATCAGCCGCGCCATGAAATGGTTCATGTCATGGCGGCGATCCGAGGTCGCCCAGTCGGGATTGTCTCTCAGTAGTTCGATGTAGAGCCGGTTCAGTCGGCTCGTCGCTCGGATGTCGAAAGCGTTGTCGGTGATCTGCTGGACAGTAGTGATGCCCGCCAGCGGCAAGAAGAAACCGAAGTGATTAGGGAAGTCGTTGTACGCGCACGCAACCGGCGCATCGCTCGACACCAGGTTCTCCGCTTCAAAGTCCACCCCGTCAGTGGCTAGAATGAAGCGCGCCTTTGCTTTCGCGGTGGCCGGGCTTGCCCTCAGCGCCGCCAGTGTCTTCGACACCTCGCCAGCTGGCGCGACGGCGATGTGGATGTGATTGCGTTGCAGCACGCCGCCGACATCAGAGCTGTTTGACGCCCCAGCGCGCAGCTTCCGGATCGTGGTGTCCTTGTTGTCGAACGCCCTCAAGAAGGCGAACGGAAACTCGGCCGGATCAAACGGCTGTTCCGCCAGCGCGGAAACGGCTTCCTCAATCTCGACGGGGTTCATTCCAGAATTCCGTTCTGCGACGATTTAGGCGAGGCAATCCCTCCTGCCGCCGCCCTCGAAGGCTGACTCGGGCCGAAGCGATCTCAGAATCACCCTCTGACACACGAACCATCCCCGAAAAATGCACCGAGGCGAAGACGACGCGCCAGGGTTGCATAGCGGCCGAAAATTGCTACTGGTTCATGTGGGGTTACGTGATGGATTTGGCCGCCCGAGACTACCTCTTACTGCTGCTGGGCGCGTTGTTTTCGGTGCCGGCATCGGTCATCGGGGCCTGGCTCGCAGGCCCTTTGTTGACTTTGACTTGGAGCTACTGGCTCGCGCGTGGTCTCTCGGCTGTACTCTTTTGGACCGCGCCTGCGATATTCCGCTCCGGTCAGTGGCAGATGGAATGGCACGTCGACAGCACGCGATTCCACCCGATCAACAAGTCGAGCCTCGCTCTTTTTCCATTCGCCAACGTAATTGCAGGAGAGTGGCAGGCGGAGACCACCGACAAAAAGTTGCTTACCTATCGAATGATCGCAATCCACTCACCTTCAACAAAGCTGACAGGGCGCTGGTTCGACAGCGTCGGGGATGATCTCGGCTACGTGGGTGGCATGCATTTGATAGTGTCCCCAACGCGCAATTCCGCACAGGGTCTTTGGCTTGGGTTCTCAAGCGACGGCATCGTCAAGGCGGGCAAGATGATCATGAGCCGCACTGCCTCGCCCAGCGTTCAAGGCAGCGACTGAGCGATGGAAACGCTCCGCATCTTGCAGATCGGCGATATCCATCTGCCAGAATGGCAAGAAGTAGGCAGCGACGTCGACCGTAAGGACAAGGAATTCTCTCAGGAAATATCAGATGACATTTCGCTCGGCCGCATCAGAAGCGTCTTGCGCCGGCTTCACGACATTTCGACGCGCAGCCATATCGATTGCGTGGCGCTTATGGGCGACCTCACGTCATTCGGCGAAATTCAACAGATTCAGCCAGCGATCGATATCATCGACGCGCTCGTGACCGGACCCGAGGGTCACAAACCGCTCATGATGACCGTTCCAGGCAATCATGACATAGACAAAGACGAGGCCGCGTTGCTCGGCAAGAGCGGGAAATTCCGATCGCTCGTAGCCGCCGTCGAAAACCGCCGCTGGCTTAGGCCTCCAACAGATGACTGCCTTCGATACGCTCTCGGCCCCAGAACTGACGGACCTTCCATTGACTGCCTGCTTCTCAACACCAGCATCGGATCTTGGTCGCCGCACCTTTTGCCACCGGGATTAGCGCGAGAATACGAGGCTGAAGCCCTCGCCGCCGCTCCGATTCAACTTGCAAAGGAGGCCGTTGCCGACATCGCCAATACTCCCGGCTGGACGGAAAGCGTCCTTCGCAATCGCACCGAGCAGCGCTTTCGCCAGATGGACACGCCTTATGTTTCAAAAAGGTCGCTCGCCACATTGTCCGACAAGCTGCGAGATCTGGCAGGCGGTGCCGCAATTGTCATGGCACATCACAACTTGCTCCCGCAACGCGTGCCGCGCCTACTGGCATATGGTGAACTGTTAAACGCTGGATTCCTGCGTCAGATGCTGCACGCCTCGAACAGGAATGTGATCTACCTACACGGCCACCTGCACGAAGACCCCGTAGAGGTGATTTCTGTTCCAAGCACCGAAATCGCCAGTCGCAGCGAACGCAAGATCGTTTCCATAGCCGCCCCGGCTCTCAAAGACGGCTTCAACGAAATTACCCTCTTCTTCGGCGCCGAGAACGACGTATTTTTGGTTAGAGTGACAAAGTACCGTCCTAACCCGTTCCACGTAGTCGGCAACTTCAGCGACCAAGACACGCAATACATTCCGCTGCGAAGACACGTGGGAGATCTCATTACCGGTGCCTCCCGTGGCGTGTGGCAACTTATCAAAGATCAGCGGACTACGAATTGGCACCAGCTTCGTGCGGACATTGCCAGCACACGATTGCAAATCTCAGACGATGATCTCGAGCTTGTTCTGCTGAAACTGTTCTGCTGCGGGCTGGTAAGGATTTCACAGCTTGGCCGCGATCGAATGAAATGGGGACTAGAGTGTGTCGACTAGTGCTCTGACAAACCCCTTTCAGCCGACCAAGTTCGAGTGGGAAAAACGCCCAGTTATCTGGCTGTCGTCGCGCGCCAGGAAGCTTATAACCACCATCAAACCAGTCTACATCAGTGGATCGCGAGGAAGTGGCAAAACGACGATCCTAAGGTCGCTATCGACGCGACAGTTGAGCAGTGACCCGTTCCTTAGGAGCCAGGTCGGAAAATCGAAGCTGCCTTGGTTCGGTCAATACCTGCAGTTCAACAACACGCTGCAGCAAAAGACAGACAAGCTCGCGGAAATTCTGAGCGACGAGAGCCCGTCTAAGGACGAGTTGGTTTTCAAGCTCTTTCACGCCTACTTTGAGCTCACGCTGGTCTACTATTTTCTGAACGACCTGATCCACTTCCAAGACGAAGGCTTTTTGCACTTCAATGCGCGCGATGAGAAATCCGCCTGCAGCGAACTTAGTGATCTGCTAGCAAGTTCGCGCTGGGCACAGGGTAAAAGCATAGCGAACTTTCAAGATGCTCGAAGACTCTTGCGGGAAATCCAACAGGAGTTTCTGAAAACCCCCGGCTCTATCGATGTGGAAGGGCTCACGGAGATCATCAACGCATTTCAGCCGGGCGCGCTAGTAAAGTTTGTAAAGGAGAAGGCGCTCCCCGCGATTCATTCGTCCGAGTTCGTCAAAGGTCGCGAAATTGATTTTTTCATCCTACTCGATGATTGCGAGAACCTTTCAGACCGTCAGCAAATCGCGCTCAACTCCTACATTCGCATGACCGAGGGCGTCGCCAAATGGGTAGTCAGCTTTCTTACGGATCGATTCAATACGACCCAAACATATCTAAAGGACACAACGCTGAACGATGACGATCGTACTCCACTGCCACTCAACGATCTTTCGGAATCTGACTTCGTCGAGCTTTGCGAACAGGTCGCCACCCTGCGCCTTAATCGGTTCGTCGAGGGGCTTCGGCTTACCAACCTCCCGCCTCTTCCAAATTTCAAGCTACCAGCGGCATTCGGCGCGTTCTCCTACAACACCCTGATCGGAGAAGTGATCGAGCAAAGCGAAAGCAAGAAGGTCCTTTCCTTCATCAATGACGTCGTGACGACGAAGGGCGTGATCATCAAGCATGTGAAAAAGTCGCTGCATGAGAGGTTTTCATGCGATGGCGACCGCAGGCCGTACATTGAGCACATCGTGATCAACGCGCTAGGTCTGCAAATTTCTGACTACAACACTCCAGAGCACCAGCAATCATTGCTCAAGACCATCGACGGTAAGCAAGCCGCTGCTTACATCGCGTTTTGCGATCAGTTCAACTTGCGTCCTATGTTCGCTGGCTCGAAATTCATCACGGCCATCAGCCACAATTGCATTAGAGATTACCTCGACGTGATGGCGAGGGTGTTCGACGTACTCGCCACAGCCGGATATCGTGGGACTGCGATCGAAGCGCACAAAGTGGCACGACGTTTCTTCCCAACAGATGGTCACATTGGGTCGCGAACTCAGAGCAATGCCATCAATGAGGTGTCGAGTGCGAAGGTTCGAGGATTGGAGGAACTCAAGTTATCCGAACCTCACGTTCGACGGCTGGTGCTTGGGCTCTGTCACGTTCAACAGAAGCTAGAGCACGACCACGAAGAGAGTCGGTCAATCAAACTTCCAGTTCGCGGAAAGTTTCGCGTTGACATCCACGACTATGACTTCTCCGCGCGCACGGGCGACTTTGACTTTCGAGGCCTGCGGGTCGCCCTAGAACGCATTGAGTACGACAGATACATCAGGATCCTGAGGACCACCGCAACAGCAAAAGGCGTACAGATTGTCTTCACGCTTCATCGCAGACTCCGGCCGCACTTTAGATGCGGATTGACCGGTCCCTACGATCCTAGTTTACCGCTGTTGCCAACAAGCTTACTCGAGGCGCTCAACGGCACTGACAGTTTCGATCCTGAGGCATGGGCGCAACGACAAAAGGAATTAATGGGGCGAAGCGGAGACGAAGAGGACGATCGTCAAGGCGAGTTGCCGCTATGAAAGCGCATGAGCGTTACTTTGGCGGCTTCCGTCTTCGCGAGACATCCGGCTCCTTGGCCGAATTGCCGAAGTCGCGCGCAGACGTTTCAATCTTCGTTGTCAATTGGGAAACTCGCTCAAAGGATCTGTTAGCTAGCGGCCAGCTCACTGGAGAGAACTGCATTTTGGTGCGCTTCTCCGACTGGCCTGGAGATGATGCCTACCTCACTCATCTCGCTGACCTCGCCAAAGCGCGCTTTGAACACGTTGAGTTCGTGTCACTCGCAAGTCCGCTGAATTTCGACGCTCTAATGTCGGACTCAGAAGATTTGGCGCGCAAGATTTGCAAACGCGGTCCTCTGTCTTGCGCCGTTGATTATACATCCATGCCCAAAGCCATGGTCCAGACGCTCTTCCGCCAGTTCATGATTGAGGGACTCTGCCCCATCGTAACCTGGTTTTATTTGCCGGGACTGTACGATGAAACACCGGTCCGACTTGAAGAATTTCACCAAGGAGCTTCTCAGTTCTTCGCGATAAGGGGGGCCGAAGGAAGCGGTGGTATGAGCACTCGCCGCGTTGGCATCGTGGCCTTAGGTGCAGACAAGCCGCTCACCGACGCGTTTCTGCGTGCCCACAACTATGACGAGACCTATTTCGTGTGCGCCACCTCGGACAAATCGCCAGAACTCAGCAAGAAGATGGATGCCCACAAGAAGTGGCTGATGATCGAACACGGTGCTGCTGAGTCGGATTTTATCAACTGCGGTGCACTGACCGTTATTGAAGCACTAAACGCATTTGACAAAATCGTTAGCAGCGCTCCCGCTGATCAAGGCTGTTCGGTTGATTTGTTTTGCTCAGGACCAAAGAGCCACGGCATTGCAGCCTCAGCGCTGATAACGAACCATGAGCACGTGCGACTGGTTGCGAGGCAGCCCACGAGTTACGCGCGATTTGATGTTAAATCCCTCGGGGATGTCTCAGTTACGGCGATCTCAGACTTCACGAACCCCTCTATGGGGCGCGCCTTGACACGTGAGTATGCGAGGGCACCGTAAACGCGAGCGATTGCTGGAAGTCCTCGCGCCGTTAGGGTCACTATTGTTAGGCCACAGCCGAGCCGTCACCTGACTCGGTTCAAGAGATTTCGTAAAATAGAGCGGAGGTTGCGCCATATGGGCCGTCACCGCGTCGTACACACGTGCTGCATCGAAGAAACGGTCTGGCTGGATATCAGGCTCCTCAGAGCGTGGGGCTTTCTCGAAGCTGGCGCACTCACTCGTGGCGTTGTCAATTGGCGGATGCGTGGCGTTGATCTCCGGCCAGCTCAAATAGCTACCGATCTTCGCAGCCTGCGCGCGTTGCGTGTCACCGTAGTGTGGCGCGGCATTGGTGGCTTTCTTGAAACGCAATCCATCACCATCGAACGCACACCCTGCCGCTTCGGCGGTTGGCGCTACTACTTCGTTTGCCCGCGCTTGGGCCGGCGTTGCGAAGTGATGCCCCTACTCGACGGCGAATTCGCATCGCGTGAGGCCCATGCCATCACCTACGCGAGTCAGAGCGAAGGTGAACTCGATCGGGCTTATCGACGGCGCGACAAGCTGCGCAGCAGGCTCGACGGCGCAAACGGCCTCACGTCGCCGACAGGCGTCAAACGCGAGCGACTAGCGGGGAAATGGCATGAAGCGGCGCGAAAGGCCCGTGCGCTTCGCTCGGAGGCTTTGCGGCGGCGCTTCGGCATGGCGTGAGCGACGACGTTCGCGCACCGACGATCACTCAGCGATTTTGTGCATTTGGTACCCAGCTGGTACCCAGCCGCGATCGAGCGCTTTTGCGCCTTCGCAGCGCTTGTCACAACTGATTGAAAAGAATCGTGAAAATGGTGGGCGCGACAGGGATCGAACCTGTGACCCCCACGATGTCAACGTGGTGCTCTCCCGCTGAGCTACGCGCCCTTTGTCCTGGTCGAACCAAGACC